>JAFSNA010000095.1 GCA_017447645.1 Oscillospiraceae bacterium | reverse complement strand
GGCTCCTACTGCACTTATGCGAAGCTCTTTGAGGCGGCGCGGCCGCTCGCGAAGGCATATGACTTGATCCCGATCATGAGCGACACCGCCGCGGAGACCGACACGCGCTTCGGCACGGCCGCGGAGCATATCCGCGCGCTGATGGAGCTTTGCGGCGGAAAGACCGTCGTCACCACGATCGCGGAGGCCGAGCCGCTGGGTCCGGCGCTGGGGCTCGACGCGCTGCTGATCGCGCCCTGCACGGGCAACACGCTCGCAAAGCTCGCGCACGGCGTCACGGACAGCGCCGTCACGATGGCCGCGAAGGCCCATCTTCGCAACGGCCGTCCGCTCGTCATCGCTTTTTCGACGAACGACGCGCTCTCCGGCTCGGCGGAAAACATCGCGCGGCTCTTAAATCGCAAAAACGTCTATTTCGTGCCCTTCGGGCAGGACGATCCGCAGAGAAAACCCTGCTCGATGCAGGCGGACTTTTCGCTGCTCGGCGCGGCGGTGGAGGCCGCGCTGGAGGGGCGTCAGCTGCAGCCCCTCGTGCGCGGCGTTTAGAGGACGGCGCTCAGCCGTCCTTTCCGAAAAAACAACAAAGAAAACGCCCCCGGCCGCAGCCGGGGACGTTTTGATGAAGGGCGGTTGCCGCGCCGGGGGATCCGAGAGCTTCACCTGCCGGAGTGCCGCTTCGGGAAGGAGCGCGGCCTGCCTTTACAAGAGGAATTATAGCATTTTCCGCCGCCGCGCCGCGGCGAGCTGTCATAACTTGCAGCTTTCCTGTCACAAACGGCATGCGGAGCCGCGGAGACGCTCAAAAGACGAAATCCGGATCCGCCAGATAGTCGTAGACGTTGTAGACGACGCCGTTCACGCTGGGGTTCATGCCGCTTCCGGTCTGGAGCAAAAGGCCGTTTTTCAGCGTGATCGTCCGTTCTTTTGTCTCGGGGTCGAAGCGCACGGACTCGACGTATGCATTGCGGATAAAGGTGACCGAGCCCGTCATCGAGGAGACTTTAACGTCCTCCGGACGGACGCCCTTGGAATAAGACGCGGCGGCAAAGGGCTCGTAAAGCACGCCGTGGAAGCGGCGGGCGGCGCTGTATTCCAGCGCAAAGTCGTCGCTGCAGCGGAAGTAGACAAGGCCCTCGTCATAAGCGGCGCTGCGGAAGGCGAAAAGCCGATTGCCGGTCTCCTTCCCCTGCGCATCGAGCAGCGCTCCGACGTCGAGCGCCCCGGCACAGATGAAGGAGGGGTCGTCGCTCGTCACGAGGGCGTCCTGCCGGAAGCTGCGGAAATCCTCTTCCTTCAGGCAGACCATCAGGTAGGGGTTGTTCAGCGCGAAAAGACCTTCGCCGCGCAGCACCTCGAACACGATGCGGCTGCCGCCCTCAAAGCGGACGGTCTCCATGTTGCGGTTCAGCGTCCAGTCGTAGGGAAAGCCGCCGATGTCCGCCGTGCCGTCGGCACGGATCGTGATGGCTGGCTCGTCGCCCCCCGCGAGGTCATACCAGCAGCCGACAAGCTCGGTCTGCAGCTGCTCCCAGTCCGCCTCCTGCCGCAGCACCTCGTAGTTGTTGCGGTAGATCGGCAGATAGTCCGCGATCTCGACCTCGGCCTTCTGCTCGTCGCTCAGCGCGGCATAGGCCTCCTCCGCGGCGATGATGGCCGGCTCGCTCTCGAGCGTGACCTCGCCGATCGCCTCGATCAGCTTCGTGACCTCCCGCGCCTCCCGGCTGGTCCCGCAGCCCGAAAGAGAGGCGAGCGTCAGCACGGCGAGGAGCACACAAAGAGCCCTTTTCATAGCGCCGCGCCTCCCGCGCCCCTAAGCGCGCAGGCCGTCTGCGCGGCCAGCGCGGCGTTGTTCAGCACGAGACGGATGTTGCTCTCCAGGCTCTCGCCGCCGGTCAGCTCGACCACGCGGGCGAGCAGGAAGGGCGTGGTCTCCTTGCCGTGCACGCCCTGCTCGGCGCACTCGCGCAGCGCCTGCTCGATGGCCGCGTCGATCACGGCCTTGTCCATGGCGTACTGCTCCGGGATCGGGTTCGTGACCAGCATGCCGCCGCGATAGCCGAGCGCGCGCTGCGCGCGGAACATGGCGGCGAGCTCCTCGGGGCTGTCGGCGCGGTAGTCCACGCCAAAGCCGCTCTGCCGGGTGTAGAAGGCGGGCAGCTCGTCCGTGCCGTAGCCGATGACGGGCACGCCCTTGGTCTCGAGATATTCGAGCGTCAGCCCCAGGTCGAGGATGGACTTCGCGCCCGCACAGACGACCATGACGGGCGTCTGGGCCAGTTCCTCGAGGTCGGCGGAGATGTCCATCGTCGTCTCGGCGCCGCGGTGCACGCCGCCGATGCCGCCGGTGGCGAAGATCGAGATGCCGGCCATGTGGGCGATGAGCATCGTGGTGGTGACGGTGGTCGCGCCGTCCGCGCCGCGGGCGACGAGCGCGGGCAGGTCGCGGCGGCTGGCCTTGGCGACCGCGCGGCCGCTCTTGCCCAGATGCTCGATCTCCCCGCGGCTCAGCCCGGCCTTCAGGCGGCCGCCGATCACGGCGATCGTCGCGGGCACGGCGCCGTTGTCGCGGATCGTCTGCTCGACGCGCAGCGCGGTCTCGACGTTTTTCGGATAGGGCATGCCGTGGGAGATGATCGTGCTCTCGAGCGCGACGACGGGCTTTCCTTCCGCCAGCGCGGCCTCGACTTCGGGAGAAATATCAAGATAAGGATTCAAAACAAGTTCCTCCTGTGTATCGTTGAGGGATGTGAAGCAGCTTCACATCCCTCACGTTAAAAACCAAAAACCGAAAACCGGGGGCCGCCGTCAGCGCATGCCCTTGTCGTAGGGGATGCCTTCTGCCTTCGGCGCGCGCGAGCCCTTGGAGGTGAAGGCGAGCACCAGCAGCGTGATGATGTAGGGCAGCATGCGGTAGAGGTGCGTGCTGATGCCGAGCTCCTTGAGCAGGAACACGCCGTCGCCGTTGATGTCAAGAGTCGAGTACGAGGCGGCGACGCACTTGAACAGACCGAAGAGCAGGCTCGCGCCCGCGACGTTCAGCGGCGTCCAGTTGCCGAAGATCATGACGGCCAGGGCCAGGAAGCCGAAGCCCGCGACGTCGCCGGTGGACGAGCAGTTCGAGGTCGTCAGCGCGTAGACGAAGCCGCCCATGCCCGCGAGCGCGCCGGAGATCGTGACGCCGGCGTAGCGCATCTTGAACACGTTGATGCCCAGCGAGGCGGCCGCCTGGGGATTTTCGCCGCAGGCGCGCAGACGCAGGCCGAAGCGGGTCTTGTACAGGATGACCGACAGCAGAATAAAGAGCAGGATGCACACGTAGGTGGCGAGATAGACCTTGTTGATCAGCGTCTCGCCGAGGAAGCCGATGTCGGTGCTCTTTTCGATGCCGAAGGTGGATTTTTTGATCATGAACCAGCCGGCGGCGTCGCCGGAGGCCATGTTCAGCGTCTCCTGCTGGGCGATGACGCGCACGAGGAAGAGCACCAGCGCGGGAGCCAGCAGGTTCAGCGCCGTGCCGCCGATGGTCTGGTCGGCGCGCAGGTTGATCGCGGCGAAGGCCAGCAGCAGCGAGAACACCGCGCCCATGAGCGCCGAGACGAGCATCGCGAGCAGCTCCAGCCCCTGCAAACTCATCCAGTCGCCCGCGGCCTTGGCCGCGTCGTAGGCGCCGGAGAGCTGCATCGAGCGTACGAAGAGCACGCCGATGAAGGCGCCGAAGATCATGATGCCTTCCAGCGCGAGGTTGATGACGCCGCTTCGTTCGGAGAAGACGCCGGCGAGCGCGACGATCATCAGCGGAACGGCGAAGATCAGGGTCTGTTGGATCAGAAAACTCATGCCTGATCGCCTCCTTTCCCGGTCTGCGCCTCATCCGGTTTCGGCGCGTCCTCCGCGGGCTTGCCCGTGTCGGCCCCGGGCGCGTTCGCGTCGTTCCTGACGGCGCGCTTTTTCTTGCGGCCGTCGAAGAGCATGCGGATCACCAGCGCGAAGGCGCTGAGGTACACGATGACGGCCACGATGATGTCGGTGAGATATTCGTTGTAGGCGGTGAGGTTGCTCATCTGCAGGCCGATGACGTTGAGCATCGACATGAAGATGCCGGAGAAGATGACGCCGAGGGGATTGTTGACGGCCAGCAGGGCCACGGGGATACCGTTGAAGCCGATGGCCGGCAGCGACTGATAGGTGGACCAGAAAAACTCGGTGTTGCCGGAGAGCCAGTAGAGCGCCGCGCCTCCGCCGGAGAGCGCGCCGGCGATGGCCATGGACAGGACGATGTTGCGCTTGTCCTTGATGCCTGCGTAGCGCGCGGCATGGCGGTTGGAGCCGCAGGCCTTGAGCTGGTAGCCGAGGGTGGTCTTGTTGATGAGGACGTACATGCCGATTGCCGCGAGGATCGCGACGAAGATGCCGCCGTTGACCTGCGAACCGGGGAAGACCTTGTCCAGCCCCATCTTGGCGGTGGCGACGCCGTTGAAGGTGGTCTTGTAGACGTAGCCGGACTTGGTGCTTTCGGCGACGTTCTTGAAATTGCTGATGTCAAAGGCCCAGGTGACGACGTTGGCTGCGATCCAGTTGGTCATGATGCAGGCCAGCACCTCGTTGATGTTCAGCAGGGCCTTCATCGCGCCGGGGATCGCGCCCCAGAGCGCGCCGGCGATCACACCGGCGAGAAAAGCGAGCAGCCAGACCAGGAACACGCCCATTTTTTCGGTCGGCAGGCTGAGCGCGACCATGAGAGAGGCCATCGTGCCCATCAGATACTGGCCGGGCGCGCCGATATTGAACAGACCCGTCTTGAAGGCCACGGCGACCGAGAGACCGGTCATGATCAGAGGCATCGCGCGGAAGAGCATGTCGCCGAAATTCGTGGGGTTGAAACCCCAGGTCAGCGCGCCGGCGGCATCGCGTCCCGTGGAGAAGATACCGAGGAAGATCAGCCGCACGCCTTCCCACGCGCCCTTGAGGCCGATGCGCGAGTTGAACAGGCCGACGATCACAACGACGATCGCGCCGAAGAGCAGGCCGACGAGGATGGAGACCAGCGAGGCAAGCAGCTTCTTGGTCCCGTCTTTCCCATAGAAGGCGGAAAGTTTTTCTTTCATTTCGTCTCGCCTCCTTCCGTGTCGCGCTTGGCTCCGGCCATGTACAGGCCGAGCTCCTGAACGGTGACTGCCTTGGGGTCGAACTCGCCGACGATCTCGCCCTCGTAGAGCACGAGGATGCGGTCGGACAGGCTCATGACCTCGTCGAGCTCGAGCGAGACGAGCAGGACGGCCTTGCCCTTGTCGCGCTCGGCGACGAGCTGGCTGTGGATGTATTCGATCGCGCCGACGTCCAGGCCGCGCGTGGGCTGGACGGCGACGATCAGGGGCTTGTCGCGGTCGATCTCGCGGGCGATGATGGCCTTCTGCTGGTTGCCGCCGGACATGCTGCGCGCAAGGGTCACCGGACCCTGACCGGAGCGGACGTCATACTGCCCGATGAGCTTTTCGGCGTAGCTGCGCACCTCGCCCGGGCGGATGAAGCCGCCCTTCTGGAACTGCGGCTCGTCAAAGCGCTGGAGCACCATGTTCTGCTCGAGCGTGAAGTCCAGCACCAGGCCGTGCTTGTGCCGGTCCTCGGGAATATGGCTCATTTCCTCGCCGCGCTTGTGGATCGAGGCGGAGGAGATGTCGTGCCCGCAGAGCGTGATCTTGCCGGAGCTGGGCTTGTCCAGGCCCGTCAGACCGTGGATCAGCTCGGTCTGGCCGTTGCCGTCGATGCCGGCGATGCAGACGATCTCGCCCGCGCGGACGGAGAAGCTGACGTTGTTGACGGCGTTGCGCCTGTGCAGGTGGCTCGGCACGCACAGATGCTCGACCTTGAGGATCTCCTCGCCGGGCTTGGCGGGCGTCTTGTTGACCTCCAGCTGGACGGGGCGGCCGACCATCATGTTCGACAGCTCCTGCTTGTTGGTGTCCTTCGTGTTGACCGTGCCGATATACTTGCCCTTGCGCAGGACGGACACGCGGTCGGCCACGGCCATGATCTCGTTGAGCTTGTGCGAGATGAAGAGGATGGATTTTCCTTCCTTGGAAAACTCCTTCATCGTGGCCATCAGCGCGTCGATCTCCTGCGGCGTGAGGACGGCGGTCGGCTCGTCAAAGATCAGGATGTCGTTGTCGCGGTAGAGCATCTTGAGGATCTCCACGCGCTGCTGCATGCCGACGGTGATGTCCTCGACCTTCGCGTCGAGATCGACCGAAAGACCGTATTTTTTGCTGATCTCCTCGATCTTTTTGCGGGCCTCCTTTTTCTGGAGGAAGCCGAGCTTGTCCGTCGTCTCGGCGCCGAGGATGATGTTGTCGAGCACCGTGAACACGTCGACGAGCTTGAAGTGCTGGTGCACCATGCCGATGTTCAGCGCGGTGGCGTCGTTGGGGTTGTTGATCTCGACCTTTACGCCGTTCTTGCGGATCTCGCCCGCCTCGGGCTGGTACAGGCCGAAGAGCACGCTCATGAGCGTGGACTTGCCGGCGCCGTTTTCACCGAGCAGGGCGTGGATCTCGCCGCGGCGGAGCTGGAGCGTGATGTCGTCGTTGGCGACGATGCCGGGGAAGATCTTCGTGATATGAAGCATTTCTATCACGTATTCGGGGCTGTTCTCCATGAGCTCACCTGCCTTTATCAATCTTTTTTCATTATAAAGGGAACGCGGTCTTTTTGCAAGAAAAAGACAATAAAAGAGAATAAAAAAAGAAGCCCCGGCGGGGCTTCTTTTTTTGGTTGGATTCGAGAAAAATTACTCGACGATGTTCAGAGCGACGTGCTCGGTGGAGGCGAGGTTCTCGAAGTTGTCGTCGATGGCGAGAGCGCCGGACTTGATGTCCTCGAACATCTTGTTGTACTCGTCAACGGTCCAGTTCTTGAGGGACCAGGTGGCGGTGGGCAGGCCCACGGCACCTTCGGCAGCGCCGAGGGTCTTGGCGCCGTCAGCACCGGCGAACTCTTCCCACTTGCCGTTCATAGCGGCCTCGAGCGCGAGCTTGGCAGCCTCGCCGATGCCCTTGAGGGCGGAGGTGATGACGGTGTCGGACTGGCCGGACTGGTCAACGTCGACACCGATGACCTTGCCGTCGTTGGCGGAGGCGGCAGCGGTGATGGACGAGAAGATGGAGCCGCCGCAGGAGAAGACGACCTCAGTGCCGTTCTCATACCAGCCGGAGACGAGGGTCTGCAGCTCGGGGGAAGCCTGGAAGGAAGCGCCGTAGAGGAAGGTGTAGTTCATCTCGACGTTCACGCCCTTGACGGCAGCAGCCGCCTCGGCGCCCTGAACGTAGCCGTAGCCGTAACGGTTGACAGCGGGGTTCGTGCCGCCGCCGCCGCCGCAGAAGCCGAGCTTGGTGTAGCCTTCCATGACGGCCGCGTAGCCGGCGAGGAAGCCGCACTGCTCTTCTTTGAAGGCGATGCCCACGACGTTGGGCAGGCCGAGGCTCCAGCCGTCAATGAAGACGAACTTGACTTCGGGGAAGTCCTTCGCAGCTCTCTCGAGAGCGCCGCCCTGCATGAAGCCGGCGCAGACGATGACGGAGGCGCCGCCGTCGACAGCGGCCTTCATGGCGTTGTAGCGGTCGTCGTCGGTGGCCTGATCGCCGTTGGCGGGCTGGTAGTACTTGTAGCTCACGCCGGCATCGGCCGCGAAGAGCTTGACGCCGTCATAGGTGCCCTGGTTGAAGGACTTGTCCTTCAGCTGGCCGACGTCGGTAACGAAGGCGACGGTGTACTTGCCGTCTTTAGACGTCATTTCGTCGGCGATCGCGTCGGCAGGGTTGGAGCTGGCAGGAGCCTCAGCCTTTTTGCCGCAGGCGGCGAGCGCGAAGATCATGCACAGCGCGAGGACGAGTGCGAGAATCTTTTTCATGTTTGTTCCTCCATTAAAATTTTTGTTTTGTCCCATCGGTGTGTTTTCACATACCGCAGGACATTATATCATTCCCGGAGCGTCAAATCAAGCGTTATCCTCGGATTTGTACGGATTTGAAAAAACTGTGCAGGAAAGGAAAAGCGGGCGGGACTTTTTCGTCGTCCTGCCCGTTTCGTGCGGAATCCGCCCGCCCGCGGCCGGGCTGCGGATCTGTTATTTTATTTGAGCTCCGCCATTTTCACGGCCGTATCCAGCGCGATCTCCATCGCGTCAAAACACGGCCGTGAGGTCATCGCGCCTTGTTTCCCCGGCGCGATCGACCGCCGACCTTGTTTTTCCTTTCAGATCCGCACCCGCCCGCGGCTGGGCTGCGGATCTGTTCTTATTTGATCTCTGCCATTTTCACGGCCGTATCGAGGGCAATTTCCATCATTTGCGTGAAGGAGGTCTGGCGCTCCTCGGCCGAGAGGTACTGATGCTTGTAGAGATGGTCGGAGATCGTGCAGATGCACAGCGCGCGCTTCTTCGCGTAGGCTGCGTTGGCATAGAGCCCCGCCGCCTCCATCTCGACGGCGAGCACGCCCATGCGTTTCCACGCGTCGTTGGGGTTCTGCCCCTCGGCGGAATAGAAGTTGTCCGCGGAGAGGATGTTGCCGACCAGGAATTTCGCCTTATGCTCCTCGGCGGCCTCGACGGCCTTCTGCAGCAGCGTGTAGTCCGCGATCGGAGCGTAGAGCCCGGGGGTGCCGAAGGTGCTGGGGAGGACTGAGTTGGTGCAGGCGCCCTGGCCGATAACGATGTCCATGACGTCGAGCTCGTCGCTCAGCGCGCCGGCCGAGCCGATGCGGATGATGTTGTCCACGTCGTAGTAGTGATACAGCTCCCAGCTGTAGATGCTGATCGAGGGGATGCCCATGCCGGAGGCCATGACCGTGACGGGCACGCCCTTCCAGGTGCCGGTGTGGCCCTGCACGCCGCGCACGTTGTTGACGAGCTTCGGATCGGTCAGAAAGGTCTCGGCGATGAATTTCGCGCGCAGCGGATCGCCCGGCATCAGCACGGTCTTGGCGATCTCGCCGGCCTTGGCGTTGATATGGGGGGTGGGGATGGACATGGCTTATACCTCCGTTGAGAAAAAATGAGCTTTCTTGTCTGCAATTATAATGGGACAAAATATAAAAGTCAAATTGAAACGGCGGCGGAGCTGTGATAGAATAAGGCGAAAACAGAAACACGCGCGGGAGGAAATGCGATATGAGCGACGTCATGATCATCGGCCTGGCCGGCGGCACCGGCAGCGGCAAGACCACGATCACCAAAAAGCTGATGCAGCGCTTCGGCGGAGAGGTCTCCGTCATCTACCACGACAACTACTACAAGGCGCACCACGACATGCCCTATGAGGAGCGCGCCAAGCTCAACTATGACCATCCCGACGCCTTCGACAACGAGCTGTTCGTTCAGGCCGTGCGCGACCTCAAGGCGGGGAAGGACGTCGTCTGCCCGATCTACGACTACTCGATCCACGACCGCAGCGACAAGACGATCGTCGTCAAGAGCGCGAAGGTCGTCATCGTCGAGGGCATCCTCATCTACGCCGTGCCGGAGCTGCGCGAGCTCATGGACATCAAGCTTTACGTCGACACCGACGCCGACGTGCGCATCCTGCGCCGCATCCGGCGCGACGTGCGCGACCGCGGCCGCAGCCTCGAGAGCGTGATCGACCAGTATCTCATGACCGTCAAGCCCATGCACGAGCAGTTCGTCGAGCCCAGCAAGCGCTACGCCGACCTGATCATCCCCGAGGGCGGGCACAACCAGGTCGCGATGCGCATGGTCGTCTCCCGCGTCCGTGCCCACATTTTCGGCGAAGAGGAGTAAAAAAAGAGTGGCGAAGCTGTATTTCAAATACGGCGCGATGGGCTCGTCCAAGTCGGCCCAAGCGCTGATCACCAAATTCAATTACGAGGAAAAGGGCATGCGCGTCTGGCTCATCAAGCCCAGCGTCGACACCCGCGACGGCGCGGACCTGATCCGCAGCCGCATTGGGCTCGAGGCCCACGCGCAGATCATCACGCCCGAGCAGGACATCGCCGCGGAATACCGGAAGATCGGCGCCTACGACGTGATCATCTCCGACGAGGCCCAGTTCTTCACCCCCGCGCAGATCGACCAGCTGCGCGCCCTCGTCGACGAGGAGGACATCCCCGTGCTCTGCTTCGGGCTGCGCACCGATTTTCTGACGCGCTTCTTCCCCGGCTCGCAGCGCCTCATGGAGCTGGCCGATTCGCTGACCGAGATCAAGACCGTGTGTTCCTGCGGCAGCAAGGCCACGGTCAACGCCCGCATCGACGCGTCCGGCCGCATCGTCACGAGCGGCGGCCAGATCCTGCTCGGCGGCAACGACAGCTACGTCGCGATGTGCCACCGCTGCTGGAAAAAGAAGATCCGCGCCCAGGCCGGCCAGCTCTCCGTCGAGGGCTTCTTCCCGCCGGACAAAAACTGAAAAAAGAAAAACGAAGAGGGAAGCCCAACGGTTTCCCTCTTCTTGCTTTTGTTCGTATCAGGGTCCGGGCGTCGGCAGCACGGCCTCAGCATGGGCGGGGTTGCCGGGCCAGAGCGGCGTCTGCAGGGACAGGCAGCTCACGCGGAGATTCCCCGGGTCCGTAGGATCTCCAACGGGGAAAAGGGCGATCAGATGGTCGCAGAAGGTGTCCCCGTAGATACATTCGCCGAACTCGTCGAGCGACGCGGCGGCGACGCGCTGCCGGAAGCCCTCGATCCCGTTCTTTTCGCAAAAACCCTCATCCCGCATGGAGTTGACGAACTCGGTCTCCGTCCAGAGGTGGAAGCTGTTCTCGCCGGAATAGACCGCCAGCGGGTAATACATCTTTTTCGACAGGGCCTCCCAGTCGCCGTCCGCGATCAGGCGCCGGATCTCTTCGGCAAAGAGCATGGTCGGGCTGTTCGGATCATAGGAATGGGCCGGGTCGTAAAAGTGAGGGTTTTCCAGCTCCGCGATCGACGCGGGAGAGGCCAGATCCACCTCCCGCTTCCGCGCCCGCAGTGCTTCCTCCGCCGCAAGGCCGGACGCCGGGTCGACGGGCGTCTGGTTCTCGCCGATATCGAAGCGCGTGCCGACGAGCGCCTCGCCGTTCCAGCTCACGCTGCTGCATCCTTCAAAGTAAAACGCGGGCGAGGGCACGTCCGTAACGACGCAGCCGGAGAAGGCGATCCCGTCGGTACCGTAGAAGGCGCCCGCGCCCTGCGAGCACTCGTAGATTTTGGTCGATTCGACCCGCAGATCCCGGCAGTTCCGCGTATGCAGTCCGAGGATGCCGCAGCCGAAGAGACGGCAGCGCTCGATCAGCACGCCGCTGCAGTTTTCAAACAGCAGCACGCCGCCGGAGCAGGCGCCGGGCTCCTTCGTGTGGCCCGCGGTGAAGCCGGAGAGCGTGATGTCCTCACAGTCGACAAAGCTCAGCACGTCGGCGTAGCGCGGCACGGCGGAAATCGTCGTCTCTCGCGGCGCGTCCGATTCCGCCCGGATCGCGAGGCCCTTCACGCCCTTGATCACCAGCCCGGGCCCGTCGAAGGTCTGCTTCCAGTAGTAATACTCCCCGCCCTTTGAGCCGTAGTTCGCGGCCTCCGAGAGGTCGAAGAGCTCGCCCTTGAGCACGATCGTGCGGTCCGGCCCGATGGCCTTGAGGAATTCGTCCGCCGTCGAGACCGGGATCTCCTCGCCCGTGGGGACCACGGCGGCCTGCTCCGCCTGAACGGGCGGAAAAACGCTGTTGGGGTCGATCTCCTCGAGCGTCATCGCCTCGAGCGCGGCGTCGGAGAGCGATTCGCCGTTCCGGTCGACGATATCGAACTCGCGGCTCGGCGTCCAGAGCGGCTTTTCGCCGCCGTCTGCGCCGCTGTTGCTGCGGAAGACGCAGCCGTCCACGACGCCGGGGTACTGGCCGAAGCTGAACACGGCGGATTCAAAGCGGTTGTCGTGCACGTCGTTCGTCAGGAAAAAGGCGTTTTTCGTATAGGCGCTCGCCAGCAGATACTGCGCGGCGCTTTCGTACACGCTGTTCCCGCTGATTACGAAGCCGTCGGTATTGGCGGCGCAGAAGAGCGCTACCGCGGAACCCTGCCCCTCGCGCACACCGTGGCGGTATACCTCGTTGTCCGTCACGCGCACGTTGAGGCAGCGTGCGGCGTTGACGGCAAAATTGCTGCACTCGTAAATGCGGCAGCCCGCCACGCTCAGATCGCTGCAGTCGGCGGCGTTCACGCCTACCGTTCCGCAGCCGTAGAGACCGCAGTACAGTACGGAGACCTCGCCGCAGTTCTCCAGGGCGACCACGCCGCCCCGGCAGAAGCCGGGCTCCTTCGTGTGCCCGGCGGTCAGCTCGGAGAGGGTGAGCCCGCGGCAGCCCGCAAATTTCAGGACGTTGGCATAGCGCGGCCCGGCGGAGATCGTCGTTTTGTCCATGCCGGAGCCGAAGATGCTCAGTTCGTCGACGTCGTGGATCACGAGCTCGTAGCCGGGACGGCCGTTCGCATTTTCCACGAGCGTCCAGGAATAGTAGGGGCTGTCGCTCTCGCCGTAGTCCGCGGCGGAGGAAAGGTCATATTCGCCCTCGTCGAGGAGGATGAGCGTGTGCGGCGCGACTGCCGCCAGGAATTCATCGATGCTGCTCACGCGGACGGCGTCGGTGCCCTCGGGGACGGAGACGTCCTCCGTCTTCCCCGCGGCGGGTCCGGCGGCCGCGCCGCAGCCCGCGAGCAGCGCAAGCGTCAGCACGGCGGCGATCACGCGCCCCGCGCTTTTCTTATAAGTCATGATCTGCTCCAATCTTTCTTTGAGGTTTTTCTTCTCGGTCGAGAAGGTCGTGGCGACGACGCCGGCGGGGAGCGCGCCGGAGGCCGCCATATTCAGAAGCGTATGGCCGTAGCTCTGCTTTTCGCTGCGCGACATGCCGCGCAGCAGCGTCTCGTCGCAGCTCAGCTCGCAGGCGCGGGAGATCTCGCGGCGGACAAGCCAGCTCAGCGGATTGAACCAGTGCGCGCTGAGGACGAGCACCGCCAGCCATTTGTACGCCGTGTCGCGGCGGCGCCAGTGCGTCAGCTCGTGGCGCAGGATGTTGCCGAGCTGTTCCTCGCTCCAGTCCCGGTCCGGCAGAACGATCTTCGGCGCAAGGAGACCGTACATCAGCGGCGTCCCGACCGCACGGCTGCGCCAAAGCGACGGCTTTTTGCCCGGGATGGCGCCGTAGAGCGCGGCCGTAAAGGGATCGGGCCGGCGAAGCGTATGGCTCAGCCGACGCGTGAAGGTGAGGTAGGCGCAGACCGTGATGCCGAGGCAGAATACCGCGCCCACGGCCCAGACCGACAGCCACAGCGCGGGAGAACGCCAGTCAAAGCTGATCGAGGCACGGGGCGCCGCGGGGCTGACGGCGGCGGGAACGGCCTCGGCCTGAGCTGCCTCCGTTCCCGTCGGCGCCGGAGCTTTGGGCGCCGCCGTCTTTTCCGGCATGGTGAAGGCGTATGGCTCCGTATCTCCCTCAAAGGGCGCGGCGGAATACGCCGGCGCGGCGGGAAGGCTCTCCGCTTTCCGCGCCTCCGTCGGCACCAGCCCGGGCAGCGGCAGCGCGAAGCGAAGCAGCACCAGCAGCCAGGCGTAGTAATACACCGTGCTCGGCATTTTGCGGAAGATCAGATAGCGCAGAGCCAGCAGCAAAAGAGCCAGCGCGCTGCCGCCGAGCGTCATGTACAGCAGCAGGTCCATGCTTTTTTATTCCTCCACGCGGAACATGTTCCGCAGCTCCTCGATGTCCTCCCGGCTCAGTCCTTCCGACTGGACGAGCGCGGCGACGAGGTCGCGGGCGCTGCCGTGATAGAGTTTGCGGATCAGGCTGTCCGTGGCCCAGGCGTTATACTCCTCCTCGCCGATCAGCGGGGAATAGTAGAAGACGTTTCGCTTTTCCTGCCGGATCGCGCCCTTGGAAACGAGACGCCCGATCAGCGTTTTGACCGTGGTGGGCTCCCAGCCGCGGTCCTTCTGCAGCGTTTCGCGGATCACGTTGACAGGCAGAGCGTCCTCCGCCCGCCAAAGCACTTTCATGACCTCCAGCTCGGAATCGGAGATCTTGTCGGCCGGCACATGAGACATGGTCGTTTCCTCCTTAAAGAGATTACACGTGTAGTCTGTACAAGCGCATCATAACGCTGCAGACTACAATTGTCAACCACCGGAATTCTTAAGAATCGTGAAGAGAGCGTTTCGCGCCGGAAAAGCAAAAAAGAGGGAAGCCGGAAACGGCTTCCCTCTTCGTTTTGTTTCGGATCACTCCGCCGCGGCGGCGCGGCCGGCGCGGTAGGCTTTCAGGTTCAGCTCGAGGAACTTCGGCGGGACGGTCTCGCGGATGACCTCTTCCCAGTCGATATCCTCCAGCCCCAGTGCATGCGTCAGCGCGCCGAAGAGCACGATGTTCATGCACTTGGGATTGCCCAGCTCTTCGGCGATCTTCGCCGCGTCGAGCGTGCAGCATTTGAAGTTCGCCTGCATGGCCTCGAGACAGCCCGCCGGGTATTCGGCCAGGCCCGCCGCGATCGTGGCGGAGGGCTGCTCGTAGTCGTTGATGACGGCCACGCCGTCCGGCTTGAGGAAGCTTGCGTAGCGCACGGCCTCCATCTTTTCGAAGGCGACGAGGATGTCCGCCGCGCCCGGGCCGATCAGCGGGGAGTAGACCTTCTCGCCCCAGTGCACCTGGGTCGAGACGCTGCCGCCGCGCTGGCTCATGCCGTGGACCTCGGACATTTTGACGTCGTAGCCGGCCTTCATCAGGCCGTTCACCAGCACCTTTGCCGTCAGGATCGCGCCCTGACCGCCGACGCCGACCAAAATCGCATGCTTGACGGCCATCACTTGCCCTCCTTTCTGGAGATCGCCCCGACGGGGCAAACCTGCGCGCAGACCGTGCAGCCCACGCACTGATTGGGGTCGATCGTGGACTTTTTGTCCTTGATCATCACGGCCGGACAGCCGACCTTCAGGCACTTCCTGCAGCCGATGCATTTGTCGCGGTCGACGACGCACAGCGCCTTTTCGTGGCGGATGCGCTTGATCAGCAGGCAGGGCCTGCGGCAGATGATCGCCGCGGGCGTCTCGGAGGCGAGCGCGTCGTCCACGGCCTTCTGCATGGCCGCGAGGTCCTGCGGATCGACGATCATCACGTTCTCATAGCCGTAGGCGCGCAGCACGTCCTCGATCCGGATCGCCGCGGCGACCTCGCCCTGCAGCGTGTAGCCGGAGCCGGGGTTGTCCTGGTGGCCGGTCATGCCGGTGATGTGGTTGTCGAGCACGACGGGGATGACCCGGCCCTTGTTGTACAGGATCTCGGCCGCGCCGGTCATGCCGCTGTGGAAGAAGGTGGAATCGCCCACCACGCCGAAGATCTTTTTCTTCTCCCCCGTGGCCTCAAAGGCCTTGGACAGGCCCATCGCGATCGAGAAGCCGCCGCCCATGCACACGCAGGTGTCCATCGCGTCCAACGGCGCCGCGCCGCCGAGCGTGTAGCAGCCGATGTCGCCGGCAATGACGAAGTCCTTTCCCTTCGACATCGTGTAGAAGAAGCCACGGTGCGGGCAGCCGGGGCAGAGCACCGGCGGGCGCGGCACGGCCTTGACGGGGAGCTCCTTCACCTCCGGCTTGACGGAGAAGAGCATCTCGCGCAGGCGCTCGGGGTTGAGCTCATAGAGATTGCTGACCAGCTCCTTGCCGACGCAGGGGATGCCGGCGGCCTTGATCTGCTCTTCCATGAAGCCCTCGAGCTCCTCGATGACGTAGAGCTTCTCCACCTTCGAGGCAAAGTCGCGGATGAGCTTCATCGGCAGGGGGTTCGTAAGCCCCAGCTTCAGGAAGGACGTATCCTCCGGGAAGACGTCCCTGGCGTACTGATAGGCGATCGAGGCCGTGATGACGCCGACCTTGCCGCCGCGGAGCTCGACCTTGTTGATCGGGCAGGTCTCGCCGTACTCGGCCAGGGCCCTGAGGTTCGCCTCCACCTTCGGGTGGTTGCGGTATGCGTTGGCCGGCGCGCAGTTGAATTTGCGCTGGTCGCGCACATAGCTCCCGCACGCATGCTCCTCGCGCTCCGAGAAGGTGACGAGGCTCTTCGAGTGCGAGATGTTCGTCGTCGTGCGGAAGATGACCGGCATGTCGAAGGTCTCGGAGATGCGGTAGGCCTCCTTCATGAAGTCGATGCACTCCTGCGAATCGCTCGGCTCGACGAGGGCGACCTTTGCGCTTCTGGCGTAATAACGGTTGTCCTGCTCGTTCTGGGACGAGTGCATGCTCGGGTCGTCGGCCGTGACGATCACGAAGCCGCCGCGCACGCCGTTGTAGGCCGCGGTGAACAGCGGGTCGGCCGCGACGTTGAGCCCCACGTGTTTCATCGCGCACAGGCTCCTCACGCCGCCGATCGACGCGCCGTAGGCCACCTCCGTGGCCACCTTTTCATTCGGCGCCCACTCGCAGTAAAGCGCGCCGCCGTACTGCGGCAGCGACTCGAAGATCTCGGTGCTGGGGGTGCCGGGATAGGCGGAGCAGACCTTGACGCCCGCCTCATACGCTCCCCGTGCGATCGCCTCGTTGCCGGAGAGCAGATGCTTTTCCATGGTACACCAATCCTCCTTTTCCGGTTTTGCATTTTCCGGATTTTACCGTTTCCCATTATATAGTTTTTCTTGTCGAAAAACAAGTCGTGTGATAGGATAACTGTATTCTGATCCTTCAAGCTTCATCTCAACAGTCGGGAGGGACGGCCATGGTCACGGACAAAAAGAAAACAAAGCTGCTCATGGTGCTCATCGCGCTGGTGCTTCTGACGATCGCCGTACTGCTGATCGTCTACGCGGTCAGAAGCGCAGGCCGGCCGAAGACGCCGGTCACGGTCTCGCCGCGGCCCGCGCAGGAGGTCGTCGTGCGCGAAAAGGAAGTGGAGAAGATCGTCACCGTGGAAAAGGAGATCAGTTCCGCCATGCTGACCGACGGCGTGCGCGAGCTGGGCCTGCTCGTCACGGAGGAGTACTACTTCACCGAGGTCGTCAGCTATTCGAGCGTGAAAAAGCTCTGGAAGCTCGACCTGCCCTTTACCGAATCGAGTTATCTCGTGAGCTATGACGGCGTCGTGCGCGCGGGCGTGGATCTGTCCGGGGCCTCGATCGTCAAGGACGACGAGGCGAAGCTGATCACCGTCACCCTGCCCGAGGCCGTCATCACGGACATAGACATCGACCCGGAGAGCTTCAAGCTCTACTCCGAAAAGGCCGGGCTCGGCAATCCGATCTCCGCGGCGGATTTCAACAACTCGCTCATCGAGCTGGAGAACGGCGCGCGCGAAAAGGCTCTGGACCGCGACGTGCTCACGCGCGCGGACGACAACGCGCGCACGCTGGTGTACAACGTGGTCGGCACGCTCTGCGATCTGAGCGAGTACCGGCTGGTGTTCGGGCATACGGAGGGATGAGATGAGAAACCTGTCGATTTCGGAAGCCACGCTCAAAAAGCTGCTGTACACGGGGCTGCTGCTCCTGCTGGCGGTCTTTTCCTTCCTCTTTCTCGCGGACAAGGCGTCCTCGCCCGCGACGCACGCCGCGACCGTCAGCGTGATCGACCAGAAGACCGAGGACGTGCTCACGCTGACGGCCTCGGCCTCGCTGGCCTCCATCGGCGTGTCGGCCATCCCGGGCGACACGGCCACGCCGATCGCGGCCAAGCTCGCGGATTTCTCGGAATACTTCCTGCTGATCCTCTGCGTGCTCTATTCGGAAAAGTATCTGCTCGGCGTCATCGGCGCGGGCGTGTTCAAGGTGCTGATCCCCTGCGCCTGCGGCCTGGGCATCCTCTCGGTCTGGCGCGAGGGCGCGCTGCTGCGCCGCCTTGCCTTCAAGCTCGTGATCGTGGGCGTCGCGCTGTATCTGGTCGTCCCGGTCAGCTTCAAGGTCTCGGACATGATCTACGGCGCTTACAGCGAAACGATCGATACGACGATCAGCACGGCCGAGGCGCTCTCGGAGGAGACGGCCCCGCTGGCGGACGCCGCCGGGGACGAGGGGCTGATCGCCTCGATCCTCGACCGGATCTCCGAGACCGCGACCTCGCTGACCGACAAGGCCGTCGACGCGATCAACCGCTTCGTCGAGACCCTGGCCGTGATGATCGTGACCTCCTGCGTGATCCCGCTGCTGGTGCTGCTGTTTTTCCTGTGGGTCATCAAGCAGCTCACGGGCATAGACGTCGGCGCGAGCCTTCCCCTGCCGCACCGCCGCCGCGCGCCCGACGGCGAGAAAAAACAAGAAAAGAACGAGGCCACCTGATGAAAAAAGCTCTATCGCTCCTGCTCTGCCTGCTGCTGCTCGCCGCGCTCGCGCCCCGCGCGGGGGCGGAGGACGTGACGGAGATCCGCGACGCCGCGGGTCTGGCCGCGATGGCGGAGGATCCCGCGGGCAGCTACGCGCTCGCGGCGGATATCGACCTCGCGGGCGTAGACTGGACGCCCGTCGCCTTTTCCGGCAAGCTGGACGGGCGCGGCCACACGATCTACAACCTGAGCGTGACGCGCTGCGGAGCGGAAGTCCGCACGACGCGCGACGGCAACCTCAAGCCCTATGAGACGGTCTTCGCGGGGCTCTTCTCCACGCTGGAAAATGCCGAGGTCCGCGATCTCTCGCTGCGCGGGGCCTATCTCTCGATCGAGAGCAACGAGCACTGCTTCGCCGCGCTGCTGGCGGGCTATATCGACCACAGCGCGATCTCGGGCTGCGCGGTCGAGGGCCGCGCGGAGTTCGTCGGCCGCGCGGTCATGGTCGGTCTGGGTGGGGTCGCCGGCTACGGCTGCGGCAGCATCACGGACTGCAAAGCCGAGGTCGAGCTCTTCTTCGAGGACCGCCTGCTCGAGCGCCGCTGCGAGCAGTTCATGGGCGGCGTGCTCAGCTGCGGCGTGGCGGATATCGAGCGCTGCACGGTCCGGATCGAGGGCTACGACTCCTGCCACGGCTATGTGCACAACGGCGGTCTGGTCGGGATGTACTATCTCTGCGGCATGGACTATCCCTACTGCTCGGTCTCCGAGAACTACGTCGGCGGCTTCATCCGCTTCTTCGAGGCCAATACCGACCGGCGCGCCTACTGCATGCCCTACCGCGGCGAATACCTGACGGGCCTGCGGCGCTATGAGGGCAACAGCAACGATTTTCAGCGGCTCGAGACCTTTGATTACCGCTTCGTGCTGCGCCCCGAGAGCTGCGAGGACCCGGACGTCGCCGAGGAGATCACGCCCCCGGGCTGCGACAGCTGGGGCTTCACCCGGCACGAATGCCGCGGCTGCGGCCACAGCTGGACGGACAGCTACACGCCCCCCGAGCATCTGAGCGGGGACTGGGAGAGCGTCGAAGCGCCCTCCTATACCGCCGCGGGGCTGGAGCGCCGCGTCTGCACGCGCTGCGGCGCGGTGCTGGAGGAGCGGGAGCTCCCGGCTCTGATCGCGACGGAAAGCTGCGCGCTCGACCGTCATGAGGCCGCGCTGCATCCCGGCGAGACGATCCCGCTCCGCGCGGAGGTCGGGCCGGCCGACGCCGCCGACCGCTCCGTGCGCTGGAGCAGCAGCGACGAGTCCGTCGCCGTCGTGGACGAAAAGGGCGTCGTCACGGCGCTGGACAGGGGCAGGGCAGAGATCCGCGCCGCGACGGCGGACGGCTTCTGCTCGGACGTCTGCGTCCTGAACGTGACGTACACCTTCGGCCAGTGGCTGAGACAGCTGTTCGGATGAAAAAACGCATAAAAAAAGGAACGACCCGGCGGGTCGTTCCTTTTTTTGCTTTCCGGGTCAGTTCCTGCTCAGCAGCGTCTGGTCGCTCTCGAGCGCGTAGCCCGCGCTCTGGGCGAAGAGGTCGATCAGCTCGCGCTTGGTGAGCCTCTTTTTCTCCTCGCCGCGCACGTCGAGGATGATCCGCCCCTCGTCCATCATGATCAGACGGTTGCCGTGGCGGATCGCGTCGCTCATGTTGTGGGTGATCATCAGCGCGGTCAGATGCGCCTCGGACACGATGCGGTCCGAGAGCTCCAGCACCTTCGCGGCGGTGGCGGGGTCGAGCGCGGCGGTGTGCTCGTCGAGCAGCAGCAGCTTCGGCCGGCGCAGCGCGGCCATCAGCAGCGTCAGCGCCTGGCGCTGGCCGCCGGAGAGCAGCCCAACCTTGACGGTCATGCGGTCCTCCAGCCCGAGCCCGAGGTCGGCCAGCAGCGCGCGGTAATCCTCGCGCTCCAGCTTCGTCACGCCCCATCTGAGCCCGCGCCTCTGCCCGCGGCGCTGCGCCAGGGCGAGGTTTTCCTCCAGCTGCATGTTCGGCGCGGTGCCCATCATCGGGTCCTGGAACACGCGGCCGATGTGCACGGCGCGCCGATGCTCCGGCCAGGCGGTGATGTCCGTGCCGCCGAGCAGGATCCGCCCGCCGTCGACCGGCCATACGCCCGCCACGGCGTTCAGGAGCGTGGATTTGCCCGCGCCGTTGCCGCCGATGACGGTGACGAAATCGCCGTCGTCGAGGTGGAGATCGAGCGCGGCGAGCGCCTTTTTCT
Source organism: Oscillospiraceae bacterium (assembly GCA_017447645.1). Taxonomy (GTDB): domain Bacteria; phylum Bacillota; class Clostridia; order Oscillospirales; family Oscillospiraceae; genus Limivicinus. The sequence goes on along the minus strand of JAFSNA010000095.1, from coordinate 50,205 downwards.
CGTTGATCGTGCCGGGGTGAAAGGTCTTGGAAACGTCGATCAGATCAAGCATGCTCGTCCGCCTCCTTTCTCCCGCCCGCGCGGAAGCTGTGCTGCCGCCGGTCGCGGAGAGTCGGCACGGCGAGGAACAGCGCCACGACCACGGCCGTGAAGAGCTTGAGGTCGTTGGCGCTCAGCTTCAGCCAGAGCACGACGACGATGACCATGTAATACAGCACGCCGCCGAGCACCGTGAAGGCGAGCAGGATCGAGAAGTTGAGATAGCGCTTGAAGAGCGCGCGCACAAGCACCTCGCCGATGATGACGGCGGCCAGGCCGATGACGATCGCGCCGCGGCCCATGTTCACGTCCGCAAAGCCCTGGAACTGCGCCATCAGGCCGCCGGAAAAGGCGACGATGCCGTTCGAGAGCGAAAGGCCGAGCAGCTTCATGGTGTCGATGTTGATGCCCAGCGCCCGGCTCATGGCCGGGTTGTCGCCGGTCGCGCGGATGGCGGAGCCCTGCTCGGTGCCGAAATACCAGTACATGAGCGCGACGAGCGCGGCCGCGATCAGCGTGCCGACCAGGATCGCCGAGGGGATATGGCGCAGCGAGAGGACAAGGCGGTAGCGGTCCACGCTCACGGCCTTGTTGGAGGCCATGCCCATGATGTGCAGGTTCACCGAAAAGAGGGCCAGCTGCGTCAGGATCCCCGCGAGGATCGCCGGGATGCCGAGCTTGGTGTGCAGCAGCCCCGTGCACAGCCCGGCCAGCAGCCCGGCCGCGAAGGCGACGGCGAGCGAGGCCCAGGCCGGCCAGCCGGCGAGGATCAGCATGACGGATACCGCGCCGCCCGTGGTGAACGAGCCGTCCACGGTCAGATCGGCCACGTCCAGCAGGCGGAAGGTGATATAGATACCCAGCGCCATGATGCCCCAGATCAGTCCCTGGGCGACGCCGCCGGGCATGTTTTTCAGCAGCCTGAGCAGGCTCAGCGAAGCAAAATAGGCGGATACAGACAATTTTTACACCTCAGTCACAAAACGGAAAGCTCACTCGATGGGGACGAACTCGTCGGGAACGTCGACGCCCAGCGCCTCGCAGAGCCCGGCATTGAACATCTTGGTGAACTCGGGCGAGTAGCGGATTGGCAGGCTTCCGACGTCCTTGCCCTCCAGGAGGATCTCCAGGGCCATCTCGGCCGTGGCGCAGCCGAGCGCGTAGTAGTCGATCGAGAGCGTCGCGATGCCGCAGCCGGAGCAGAGGCCGGATTCACCGGCGATGATCGGCACGCCGGCGGGCCTGGCGATGTTGTTGATCGTCTCGGCGCAGGAGGCGGCGGTGTTGTCGGTGGGGATGTAGAGCGCGTCGCACTCGCCCACGGCGTTCGTCGTCACGGCGGCGACGGAGTTGGAGTCGTCAAAGCTGTACGTGTTCACCGTGAAGCCCAGCTCCTCGAGCATGGGCTTGATCGTGTCGACCTGGAACCTGGAGTTGGCCTCGGCCGAGCAGAAGAGGATGCCCACGGTCTTCGCGTCGGGGCAGAAGGTCTTGACCATCGCGGCCTGCTCGTCGAGCGGGGCGAGGTCGGAGGTGCCGGAGATGTTGCGCTGGGTCGTGCGCGCGTCCCAGTCGTCGAGACCGAAGGCGGCGCCGTAGGCGGTGATCGAAGTGCCGAGGATCGGGATCTTGTCCGTGGCGGCCGCACAGGCGACCAGCGCGGGCGTGGCGTTGGCCATGATCAGGTCGACCTCGTCGGAGACGAACTGGTTGGCGATGACGGCGCAGCTCGGCTGGTCGCCGCTGCCGTTGAGGACCGTGACGGTCACACGGTCGCCGAGTTTTTCCTTGAGCGTGTCGACGAAGCCCTTCGTGGCGGCGTCGAGCGCGGGGTGCTGCACGAGCTGGCACACGCCGACCGTGAAGGTCTTTTCGGCGCTCTCGGCCTTTCCGCAGGCGGCGAGAGCAAAGAGCATGGTCAGCGCCAGGATCAGAGCAAGGATCTTTTTCATGTCGTTTTCCTCCAGACTGTTTTTACAGAGGGTCCGTCAAAAAAGAAAAGCCGCACAGTCATCTGTGCGGCTCGACTTTTCTTAAAGAACCCCCGGCTTTGCTCGCAGCACAAACGACCCCTATTTCCTTTCGAAATAGCGGTAATAGGCGTATGCGGCTGCGAAACGGATCTGCATGTCGTCGTGACCTCCGTGGGAGATGGTCATACTTTAGCACCACAAATCGCAAAAGTCAACGGTCTTTTCTTTTTTTGTGAAAAAGAGGGAAAGCGCGCTGCGCCTTCCCTCTTTTTTCGGTCATTCTGTCGTGTCCGGAGCGTCCGTCTGCGCCGGGTCTTTCTTTTTCCTGCGCACAAAGGCCCGTCCGGCGAGCACGGCAATCAGCAGCGCCGCGCCGCCCGCGGCCGCCCAGAGCAGGCCGCCGCTTTGCCTCTGCGCCGCCAGCACGGCGAAGGAGCCGCCGTTTTCCAGCCCGAAGACGAGATAGCGCCCGTCCCATTCGCTTTCCAGCTCGCGCCAGCCGCCGCTGCCGTCCGGCGCGAAGATCGACGCGCCGCTCTCGGAGCGCATGCGCACCGTGAGAGGACCGTCGCTGCCCTCGACGCGCAGCGTATAGCCGCCCAGGCGTTCGCCCTGTTCGGGCGCGCCGTCGAAGGGCTGCACGTCCAGACGCTGACCGTCGAAGAACTCGCCCTCGACTAGGAAGAGCGGGAAGTCCTCCCCCGAGGAGAGGGTCTTGACCGGCTCGAGATAGGCGCCCGAGACCTCCATGTCGCAGTAGATCGCCGAGGCGTCGAAGCTGTCCCAGACCCAGGCCGCGCCGCCGCGGTCCTCCACGCGCGGCAGCGTTTCGAGCGCGCCGCCGAAGGGGACGGAGAGCGTACGGTACAGCTCGCCGTCGACGTAGAAGCGCACGCTCACGTCCTCCAGCCCGGCCGGCAGGCCGGCCGTCGCGAGGAACTCCGAACGGGTGACGGGCTCGGCCTGGCCGATGCGGCTCACGCCGTCCACGCCCTCCACGCCGTCCGTGACGTAGAGATTGCCGCTGACCGCGCCCTCGCACCAGCCGGCCAGGGCCCCGGCGTATTCGTCGGCGCGCGCGATATGCGTCCAGGCGCGGCAGTCCGTCACGTCCGTGCCCAGGCCCGCGGCTCCGCCGACGTATTTTTCGCCCTCGAGCAGGCAGCGCGACGTGCAGCGCGCAAGCGTTCCGCCCGCCTCGCCGGCGACGCCGCCGACGTAGCTGCCGTTTTGCGAGCGGACCGCGCCCGTGCTGACGCAGTCCACGGCCGCGCCGGCGTCCATGCGCCCGACGATGCCGCCCGCGCAGTCGCCGCGGCTGAAGACCTCGCCGCTGTTTTTGCTGTCGCGTATGACGGCGAAGAGCATCTGCTCGGCCCGGACGGGCAGGTAGTCCGCCGCGTCGAGCGTGCCCTCCCGGTCGAAGGACAGCTCAAAGGCGACGCAGCCCACGACGCCGCCGGCGTTGGCCTCGGCGCGCACGCTGCCCCGGTTGTCGCAGCGCGCCACCGCGCCCTCGTCGTGCTTATAGGCCTCGTCGAGCGAGAGATCGCGCACGGAGAGCAGGTCCCCCTGCCCGATCTCCTCCATCATGGAATAGATGATCTGAAAGACGTAGCTCATCTGTCCGGTGATCCGCCGCCAGTCCTCCGCCGCGTCGCCGACGCTACCCTCGAGCGCGCCGGAGACGGTCTTGACCTGGGAGAAAAGCCCGGCCAGCGCGGCCGTGAGCGCGGAGGTATCCGCCGCGGCGTAGTTCGCGTTCGGCAGCGTGATCTCGCCCGAAACGGGGTCGACCTTGATGCCCGCGAGATAGTGCGCCGTCTGTCCGGCGGCGGAGCCAAGCAGCTGGCTCGCCGCGCTCATGGCCTGGGAGCTGAGCCCGTTCAGGCTGTTCATCTGGGACGCGAGGGTCGAGCTCATCGCGCCGATCGTCTTCGAGGCCGAGCCCAGCAGGCCGCTGAGACCGCTGATGGCCTTTTCCAGCTCCTTGAGCTTGCCCTCCGACAGCTCCCAGGCCACGTAGGGGATGCTCTGCCCGACGATGCCGCCCACGTCGCGGCGGCCCTCGACGGAGCCCTCGAAGCGGCAGTTGTCGACGAAGCCGCTGTTCTTGCCCACGATCCCGCCGACGTTGTAGCCCGTGTAGCGCCAGCCGACCGCGCCCTTGGCCCGGCAGAAGCGCACGACGCCCGTGTTTTCGCCCGCGACGAGGGCGATGTCGCTCAGATCCGCGATGTCGTCCCGGGAGAAGCTCGAGAGATCGAAGCGTTTTTCGCCCTCGGGCGTGATCTCCTCGTTGTTGACCGTGCCCGCGCTCTCACAGTTGAACAGCACGCCGGCGTTCTTCCCGGCGACGCCGCCGACCTGATGCTCGCCGCACACGACGATCTCGACGCGGCAGCCGCTCACCGTTCCGGTGTTGAGCCCGACGAGTCCTCCGACGCCGTTCAGGCCGCGCACCTCGCCGGAAAATTCACAGTTTTTGATCGCGCCCTCGTTGACGCCGCAGAGCCCGCCGAGGTATTCCCGGGTGCCGCTCGGCGTGACGCTGCCGGAGACCTTCAGGTCGTGGACCGAGGCGCCCTTGCCGATCTGGCGGAACAACCCGAGGCGCGAGCCCGCGCGGTCGATCGAGAGGCCGCTGACGCTGTGGCCGCCGCCGTCGAACTCGCCCGCGAAATAGGGGATGCTCTCAAACTCCGTCCCGGAGAGGTCGATGTCCGTCTCCAGCACGAAGCGCACGCCGGTCGAATAGCTCTCCCGCGCGCAGGAGCGCGCAAAGCGGAGGAACTGCGCCGCGCTGGAGATCCGGCGCACGACGACGTCCTCCTCCGACGCGCCGTCGGGAGCGGCGGCCAGGGCCGCGGGCGAGAGCGAGAAGAGCAGCGCTGCCGCAAGCAGTACGGCAAGGATGTTTTTTCTTTTCATAGCTCATCCCCCTCCCGAAGATTCAGACGAAAACGGGTCTTCTCCACAGCCCCGTCCAGCAGCACCAGCAGCTGCGGCAGCACGCTGAGCACCAGCACGACCGAGCAGAAGGCGCCGCGTCCGACGGCGAGACCGATATGGCTGACGTACACGTCGCTGACCCGCAGGCCGATCAAAAGGCCCGCGATCGTCATGATCGAGCCGGAGGTCAGCACCGTGGCAAAGCTCTGGTTCACGGCGCGCGCCATCGCCTCGCGGATCGGAAAGTCCTTTTTCAGCGACTGATAGCGGTTCATCAGCACGATGGCGTAATCGATCGTCGCGCCCATCTGGATGGCCGAGACGATCATGTTGGTCACGAACGAGGGGCTGACGTGCTGCAGATAGGGGAAGGAGAAGTTGATCCAGATGCTGCCCTGGATCACGAAGACCAGGATCATCGCGCCCACGACCGTGCGGAAGGTGAAAAGCAGGATCGTGAAGACAAAGACGATCGTGAGGATGCTGATGAGCAGCGAGTCGCCCGTATAGGAGTCGCCGAGATCGCGCGCGGAGGTGATGTCGCCAACGACCAGGATCTCGCCCTCCGGGTAGTGCGCCGCGGCGATCGAACGGATCTGCTCGACGAATTCGCGGCTGCGCTCGCCCTCGGCGGGCAGATCGACGGACAGGAGCATGCGGTTGTAATGCTCGCCTCTGAGCTGGCGCTGGGCGAAGTTCAGCTCCTCGCGCAGCTCGCCCAGGCGCGCGTTCTGCTCGCCGGTCAGCGTCACGACCCCGTGGTCGACCAGATCAAAGACGAAGCCGAAGAGATCCACGAGCGGCACGCGGTAGTTCTCGCGGCCCGCGGAGAAGAGGGCCTGGTATTCCTCCCGGCGGACGCCGTAGGCCTGGAAGAGCAGCTCGGCCGTCTCCTGCGGCAGATCGAGCAGCTCGGCGAATTCGCGCGCGCTGTAACGGTCGGTCAGCACATGCCCGTCTCCGATCTCGATGCCGGCCAGTCCCATCGCGCCCGTGACCTCCGGGATCTCGGAGATCTCCCCGAGGATCGCCTTTTCGGCTTCGAGATCCTCGTGCGGGACGATCAGCACGACGGAGGTGGAGCGGCGGAAGGTCTGCTCGATCTTGCGCATGGCCGCGCGGGATTCGGAGTAGACCAGCTCCGTGACCGTGGTGTCGGAAAAGGCGTAGTCCACATGCCGCGCGCCGTAATAGGCCAGCGGCACGATCAGCAGGAACAGCCACACGAAGCAGGAGCGCGAGCGCATCAGGAAGCGGCCCCAGGACGTGATGTCCGGGATCAGCGTGCGGTGGGCGCTGCGGCGGATGGCCCGCGGGAAGAGCAGGATCAGCCCCGGCATCAGCAAAAACACGGTCAGCAGACTGCATACGATGCTTTTGGAGAGCACGATGCCCAGATCGTAGCCGAGGCGGAACTGCATCAGCATCAGCGCCACGAGCCCCGAGATCGTCGTAAGGGACGAGGAGCTGATCTCCAGGATGGATTTTGCCAGCGCCTCCTCGAGCGCCTCGCGCGGAGAGGAAAAACGCTCGCACTCGTCCTGATAGCGGTGCGAAAAGATGATCGCGTAGTCGATGGCCAGCGCGAGCTGCATGATCACGGCGATCGTGTGCGTGATCATCGAGATCTCGCCCAGCCAGAAGTTCGTGCCCATGTTCAGCAGCGCCGCGAAGACAAAGACGATGAAAAAGATCACGACCTCGAAATAGCTGCGCGAGGTGAACAGCAGGATCACCGCGATGACCGCCGCGGCGATCGCGATGACGCCCACCATCTCGCCCGCGAGCTGCTGGGAGTAATGCTTGAGATCCATCGAATAGGTGTAGCTGTCATAGGGCGCGAGCAGCGCGCGGATCTTTTCCCGCGCGGCCGCCACGCCCGGATCCTCGTCCGGCGCGTCGAAGGCGATCGTGAAGAGCGCGGCGGAGCTGGTGTAGTGCGCGTCGGAGGGGTCGAAGCCCACGGAAAAGACGTGCTCAAAGCCGCGGATCTCTTCGGCCAGCTCTTCTGCCCGCTCATAGGTCAGATTCGCCACCATCACGTCCTCGGACGCGCAGGTGACGAAGTCCTGCTCCATGATCGTGATGCCGCGGCGCGTCTCGGTGTCGGCGGCGAGGAAGAAGGTCAGGTCGGAGTTGACCTTCACGCGGGAGAGCGAAAGGCCGCAGTACACCGCAGCGGCCAGGAAAAGCAGCATGAAAAGCCCCCGCCATTTGACGATGGCGGCGGCTATCACATGCATGGTATCCTTTTTCGAGGCGGTCTCCACAGCGCTTGTCACATCCTTGACAAGTGTTGAAATTTCGTTTATAGTCCAATTATAATAAGAGGCGCGGGACTGTCAATCGTTAATCCGCGCGAAAGTGATGAACAATCAACAAATTGGAAAAAACTGTTGAAGAGGGGGCGGGGGAAATGAACAAATCCGGCGGGGACAACCGCAGCGTGCGCAACACCAAGCGCCGCCTGCGCGAGGGGCTGCTGCGCCTGCTGGAGCAGAAGCCGATCAACGAGATCTCGGTCAAGGAGCTTACCGAGCTGGTGGACGTCAACCGCGGCACCTTCTACTTCCACTATCAGGACATTTACGATCTGCTGCGCGACATGGAGCAGGACTTCTTCGAGCAGTTTGACCGCACGCTCAACAGCGAAAACCGTCCCGCGCTGGAGAGCGGCGGCTTTTCCGTCTTCGACGGCGAGGGCACGCCCTACCTGCACACGGTCTTCTCCTTTATCGACGACAACTGCGATTTCTGCCGCATCATGCTCTCCCCGCACGGCGACATGAAGTTTGTCGAGCTGGTCAAGCGGCGGATCGACGAGCAGTGCCGCTTCTTCTGGCAGATCCTCGCCCCCGGCGCGGACGAGGAGAAGCGCGGCATGTACAACGCCTTTCTCATCAACGGCCTGATCGGCCTGATCCAGGAGTGGGTCAACGACCGGCGCGATCTGAGCGTCGAGAGCATCAGCGAGCTGACGGCCACGCTTGTCCTTGCGAGCGTCGGGCCGTGTATATCTTAAGCAAACGCCGACGGATACGCCGTCGGCATCCTGCGGGCAATTTGCGCCCCGCCCTCGCCGCTTTTTCTTGAAATACACAAAGTATTCCTGCAAAAAAGCGTCGTCGCCGGAACACAAATTTTCTCGCAATCTGCTCTTGCCGCACCCATCGGCGCTTGCTTGAGCTTCGCTTTATTCACCTGAAACAAACAGGAGGATCTTCATCATGGCAAAGAGAACTTGCCCGGCCTGCGGCGCGCCCGTCAGCCCGGGAGAGGAATTCTGCAGCTACTGCGGGGCGCTCGTCCCGCACAACGAAGCCGCCGCGGCGCAGACCGCGCAGGCCGTGCAGAGCGCGCCGGAGCCGGAGCGGGAAAAACGCCGCGTGCAGACCCCGCGGACGATCGAGGAGCTGCAGGCCTTCTGCGAGCGGCACGAGCTGCCGCTGGCGAAAATGCGCTTTTTCATCGGGCTCGATTACCCCGGCGCGAAGGCCTACGGCATTTTCAAAGACAAAAACGGGGATTTCGTCGTCTATAAAAACAAGGCCGACGGAAGCCGCGCCGTGCGCTACCGCGGCCCGGACGAGGCATTCGCCGTCGGCGAGCTGTTCCAGAAGCTCAAGGACGAGGCCTCCGGCCAGCGCGCGCGCGTCGCCGCGGCCCGGACGCCCGGCTATCCGGCCAGCTCCGCCCACGACAACAACCCCTACAACTTCGTGGACGGATCGCAGGCCGCGCGCCGCGCCGGCAGGCGGAAGAGCAACAAGCTGCTCATCGGCATCATCGCCCTCGCCGCCGCGATCACGATCGGCCGCACGGCAGCAGCCGTCCACCACAATGCGCCGCTGCAGCCCTCCACGGGCTATTACCACTACAACGACCAGTACTACTACAACCAGAATGACAGCTGGTATCTGTACGACGATTACGGCGGCTGGTATCCGATCTATACGGTCGACGACGAGCTGACGCAGAACTACGGCGATTACTACACGTCGTATTCCTACGACGACGGCTACGGCGTGGAGAGCTTTTCCGACAGCAGCTACTACGACGAGGACTCTTCGAGCTATTCGAGCGACTGGGACAGCGATTCCTCCAGCTCCTGGAGCTGGGACTGGGACGACGACGACACCTGGGATTCCTCCGACGACTGGGACTGGGACAGCGACTGGGACAGCGATTTCGGCGACTGGGACAGCGACTGGTAAGGAGCGGGAGAGAAAAAGAGGCCGCTGCGAAACAGCTTTCCCCGTGTCATCCTGAGGAACAAAGCGACGAAGGATCTTCCTTTGAAGGAGTTTACGAACCTTTTAGGAAAGATCCTTCGCTGCGCTCAAGGATGACAGGCTGTTTTTGCAGCGGTCCCTTTTCTTTATGCGCGGCGGCTTCCCCGGCTTATCCGGGCCGTCGGCGCGCTTTGGCCGTGTACGCCTCCACATCCACGCGCAGGACCGTCACCGCGGCGGCCATCGCGGGCGTAAAAGAAAACTCTTTGCCGGTCTGCGTTTTCATCAAAAGCGCGAGCGCACGGCACTTCTCGTCCTCATCGTCGACAATCGCGGCCCTGCCGCGCCCCATCACGCTTGCGTAGCAGGCGCCCCAGGAGCAGGCGGCCGCTCCGGGAACGAGCGCCTCGTCCGTGTCGATCTCGACGAAGACGCGCCCGTCGCGTCGGATTAGATTGAGCTTACGCCCCTCCTTCGCGCAATGGGCATAGAGCGTCAGCTTCCCGTCCTCGAACGTAAAGCCGTAGTGCATCGGCACCACGTAGGGATATTCTCCGTCGTACAGGCCCAGGTGCATCACGCGCGCGCGTGCGAGGATCTCGCGGATCTCTCCGGCGTTGGTGATCTCGCGGTCTTTTCTTCTCATCGCTCCGCCCCCTTTTTTTTCTATCATAAGGCCGCGCGCGGGAAAAAGCAAGAGCTTCCCCCGCGCCGTTCCTCTTGCGTTTGAGAGGACAAAATGGTATGATTTGGATGATAAAGACAAGGAGGTCTTTCGACTATGATCCTTTATTTCTCGGCGACCGGGAACTGCGCCTTTGCGGCGAAGCGGATCGCCGAAAAAACGGGTGACGAGGCCGTCAGCCTGCTGCCCAGATTCCGCGAAAACGACCACTCTGCCCTGCGCTCGGAAAAACCCTGGGTCGTCGTCGCGCCGGTGTATGTGGCCGAGATGCCGCGCCTCGTGCGCGACTGGCTGAAGGCGACGCCCCTGCTGGGCAGCCGCGACATCTTCTTCGTCTTCACCTGCGCCAGCGAGATGAGCTGCTCGGGCTACTTTGCCAGACAGCTGGCCGAGGAGAAGGGGATGACCTACCACGGCAGCGCCAGCGTAAAAATGCCGACGAACTATCCGATCTTCTTCACGGTCAAGGAGGACTATCAGTGCCGCGCCCTGGTCGAGGAGGCGATCCCCGTCATCGACAAGGCCGCCGAGATCATCTCCCTGAACGGCGTGATCCCGGAGAAAAAGCCGAGCAAGGCGATCCTGGGCTGCACGATCCCGGTCAACGATCTGTACTACAAGTACTTCGTCAAGGCAAAGGATTTTTACGCGACCGACGCGTGCATCGGCTGCGGCAAATGCGCGGCCGTCTGCCCCTATAAGAACATCCGCCTCGAGAACGGGCGGCCCGTCTGGGGCGAGAGCTGCACCCACTGCATGGCCTGCCTCTCGAACTGCCCGAAGGAGGCCGTCGAGTACCGCGGCAAGACCGAGGGCAAGCGGCGCTACCACTTCCCGAAGCAGGAGCGCGGGCTGAAAAGCATGGAAAACAACGAAGAGAAAGGGAGCGGTCACATGAAAGTCGTTTTGGCGGGCGCCTTCGGACACCTGGGCGCCGACATCCTGCGCGTGCTGGTCGCGCGCGGCTATGAGGTCGTGGCGACGGGGCGCACGATCCGCCGTCCGAAGGACTGCGAGGGCGGCTACGACGCCGTCGCGGCGGACATGCAGGATCCCGAGAGCCTGCGCGGCCTGTGCGAGGGCGCGGACATCGTGATCTCCACCGTGGGCCTGACCAAGGCCAGCGCGGAGGTGAGCTGCTACGACGTGGACTATCAGGGCAACCTGAACCTGCTCGAGGAGGCCAAACGCGCGGGCGTCAAGCAGTTCGCGTATGTCTCCGTGCTCAAGGCGGACGGCAACCCCTCCGTCCCGATGCTGGACGCAAAGGCCAAATTCGAAGAAAAGCTCAAGACCAGCGGGCTCGGCTGGGTCATCTTCCGTCCGAGCGGATACTTCTACGACATCGCGAAGGTCTTCATGCCCATGATCGAAAAGGGCAAGGTCACGCTGCTGGGCGACAAGGCGGTGCACTGCAACGTCGTCGACACGCCGGACTTCGCCGCCTTCATCGTCGATCACATGAACGACAAGGGCAAGCTCTACAACGTCGGCGGCAAGGAGACCTGGAGCTATGAGGAGCTGGCGAAGATGTTCTTCGCCGCCGCCGGCAAGGTGCCGAATATCAGCCGCGCGCCCGTGTGGCTCTTCGACGTGCTGGCCTGGGTCAACAAGAAAAAGAAAAACGGCAAGGAGGCCATCATCCGCTTCTCAAAGTGGACGCTGACCGAGGAGATGGTCGGCGACACGATCGTGGGCGACGCCAGCTTTGCCGAGTATATCAAAAACTGCTACCGGAAGTGAGGATGCCATGAACGAAAGGATCTTTACGGCCGCCGCCGCGCGCTTTCCGCTGCGCGAGCGGGACATCGGCGCCTTTTCCCACATCGCCGGCCGCGGCATGGACTTCCGCGTGAAGGCCTACGAGGCTCCCGGCGCGGGCAGCCTGTGCCTGATGGAGATGCGCGCCATGGCGGGACTGATGAAAATGGAGACGGCGGTCTTTTCCCCCACGGGGCTCGACGGCCCGCTCTTCAGCATGGACGCGATCTCGGCCATGGGTCGAGACACGCTGATCCTGGAGCTGTACGACACTACCCTCTCGCACCCGGACTTTTCCGCGCTCGAAGAGATCCGGACGCGTTACGCTTCCCTGTCCGGCTACGACCCGGGCGAGCACTGGTACGATCCGATGCGCCTGGCGGTCTCGGACTACAAGCGCGGCCGCAAAACGGCCGGCGCGTACGACCCCTATGTGCGGGACTACGCGCAGCGTTATTTCGAACTGCTCGCCGGCTGCGCGCGCTGTGACGAGACGGAGAAGAAAAAGCAGAACGCCGTCTTTGCCGACGGCCTGATCCAAAACGGCGGCCCGGCGGTCGACCAGTTCCGCAAGATGCTGGGCGACGAGGCGACGGCGGATTTCCTGCACAAGGTCATGTTCCGCTGCTGATACGGATACCCGATCTTATCGGGTATCCGTATCAAGACGCAGGAGTTGTTTTTTTGAAAATGCCCGGGCGGCCAAACGGCCGCCCGGGCATTTTTGAAACACCGCGCGATGCGTCTCACACCCAGTCGCCGGAGCTCTGGCGCGCGAGCGTGATGAAATCCAGCACGGCCGGCGCGTGGTAGCCCTTTTCGAGAAAGGCTACGGCCAGCGTGCCGGTCGTGTCCTCCGCCGGCAGCGGCAGCAGGTCGATCTCCGCGCTCTCCGCCGCGTGGAGCGTGTTGAGAAAGAGCTCGGGATAGACCGTGATGCCCATGCCCTGCCCGGCGAGGGCGAAGGCCGTCTCGATGTTTTCGGTCTCCAGCACGATCTCCGGCAGGAAGTCCTTCTTCTGGATATAGGAATCGAACATCGTGCGGATGCGGTTGCCGGATTTGAGCAGGATGAAGGGACAGCCGCCGAGCACGCGGATGTCCAGCTCCGGCCAGCCCTCGCGGCGGTACCGCTCCGCCTCCGGGCCGAAGACGCGCTCGGTGATCTCGCGCGGGCAGGCGAGGAAAAGCCGCTCGTGCAGCAGGGGATAGACCACCGCGCCCGGCACGTCGATCGGCGCGTAGCCCAGCACGACGTCGATCTCCCCGGCGGCCAGCCATTCGTTGAGCTTCTGGTGGTTGCCCTCCATGAGGCTGATCTCCACCTGCGGATGCTCGGCGCGAAAGCCGGGCAGCAGCCGCGGCAGGATCGCGCGGCCGCAGGTGTAGGAGATGCCGAGCCGCAGCCGTCCGCGGCGGCGGTCGGAGATCTCGCCCGTCTCGCGCAGGATCTCCTGCTCGAGCGAGCAGATGCGCTGCGCCAGCAGATACAGCCGCTCGCCCGCATAAGTGAGCGTCAGCTCGCCTCCGCGCTCGAACAGCGATACGCCCAGCTCCTCCTCGAGCTTGGCGATATGGCCCGAGAGCGACTGCTGGGAGATATAGAGCTTCTGCGCCGCGCGGGTGATGTTTTTCTCCTCCGCCGCGCGCAGGAAATACTGCAGATTTCGAAAGTTCATGCCTCCGCCTCCCTTTGTCAAGAGCATACCACAGCTTTTTTCCTGTGGCAAGAGCAAGGGAAAAGGTGTTGGTCTTTTTCCGGAAAATGGTGTTTAATGAAGCTGCATCCGACCGGCGGAGCGGTACCGCGGACGCGGGAGCGCAGGGCCGGCAAAAAGGAGGATCTGTCGTGTACGGACGAAAGAAACTCGTGATCGAGGACAAATGGTGCAAGGGCTGCGGGATCTGCGCCGCCTTCTGCCCCAAACAGGTTTTAGAGATCCGAAAAGAAAAGGTCGCCGTGAAGGACGAGGAACAATGTATTTCCTGTGGGCTGTGCGAGCTGCGCTGCCCGGACTACGCGATCTATCTGGTGAACATGGAAGAGTAAGGAGGCTGAGGGAACAGATATGGCAAAGACTGTACTGATGCAGGGCAACGAGGCCGCCGTGGAGGGCGCCATCGCCGCCGGCATGCGCTTTTTCGCGGGCTATCCCATCACGCCCTCTACGGAGATCGCCGAGCAGAGCGCGCTCCGCCTGCCGCAGGTGCGCGGCAAGTTCATCCAGATGGAGGATGAGATCTCCTCCATCGCCGCAATCCTCGGCGCCTCGGCCGCCGGGCTCAAGGCCATGACGGCCACCTCCGGCCCGGGCTTTTCGCTGATGCAGGAGAACATCGGCTACGGCGCGATGGCGGAGATCCCCTGCGTGATCGTGGACGTGCAGCGCTGCGGCCCCTCCACGGGCCTGGCCACCAGCCCCTCGCAGGGCGACTATATGCAGGCGCGCTGGGGCACCCACGGCGACCATCCGGTGATCGCGCTCTCCCCCTCCTCGGTGAAGGAGACCTATACGCTGATCATCCGCGCCTTCAACCTGGCGGAGAAATACCGCACGCCGGTGATCTTCCTCATGGACGAGATCATCGGCCACATGCGCGAGGGCGTCGAGCTGCCCGACCCGAACAAGCTGATCATCAACCAGCGGAAGATGAGCTTCCACGATGGCGCGAACAAGCAGTGCTACTTCGTGCCCGAGGGGCAGTACGTCCCCGCGATGAAGCCCTTCGGCCAGGGCGAGCGCTATAACATCACGGGCCTTGCGCATGACGAGTCCGGCTTCCCGGTCAACTCCAACGAGATCGCGGGCAAGCTGATCGGCCGACTGCTCGACAAGGTCGAGAAGAACACGGACGACATCTGCCGCGTCGAGGAGGTCGCCATGGACGACGCCGAGACGGCGATCGTCTGCTTCGGCGGCACGGCCCGCGCCGCGATGGACGCGCTGAACGCGGCCAGAGCAAAGGGGATGAAGGTCGGCATGTTCCGGCCCATCACGGTCTGGCCCTTCCCGGAGAAGCAGCTCAAGGCCCGCCTGCCGCAGCTCAGGAGGATCCTGATGGTCGAGCACAACCACGGCCAGATGCTCCTGGAGGTGCAGCGCGCGGCCGCCGGCGCCCTCCCGGTCGATTTCCTCGGCCGCGTGGACGGCACCGTGATCTCTCCGGCGGACATTCTTGCCGTACTTGAAGAAAGCGAGGGATGCTGATATGCCGAGCGATCTTGTCCATCTGTATATGCGCATCGACCATCTGCCGCAGATCTGGTGTCCCGGCTGCGGCAACGGCGTCATCATGCGCGACGTGGCCGTCGCGATCGACGAGCTGATCCACGACGAGGAGAGGCCCGTCAACCGCGAGGACATCGTCATCGTCTCCGGCATCGGCTGCTCGTCCCGCGCGGCCGGATATCTGGATTTCAACTCCATCCACACGACCCACGGCCGGGCGATCGCCTTCGCCAGCGGCATCAAGATGGCCAATCCCAAGCTGCACGTCATCGTCCTCACCGGCGACGGCGACTGCTCCGCCATCGGCGGCAACCACCTGATCCACGCCGCGCGGCGCAACCTGGGCCTGACGGTCATCTGCTTCAACAACGACATCTACGGCATGACGGGCGGGCAGTACTCGCCCACCACGCCGCACGGCGACAAGGCCACGACCGCGCCCTACGGCAACGTCGACCGGCCCTTCGACATCGCCAACCTCGCCTCCGGCGCGGGCGCGTCCTTTTCCGCGCGCGGCGACGTCTACCACGCGCGCGAGACCATCGACATCATCAAGCAGGCCATCCTGCACAAGGGCTTTTCGCTCGTGGACATCTATTCGATCTGTCCGACCTATTACGGCCGCAAGAACAAGAAGGGCGACGCGGTCGAGATGCTCAAATGGCAGAAGGACAACCTGATCCCGACGGCCCGCTATTACAGCATGAGCGAGGGCGACCGCGCGGGCAAGAAGCTCATCGGCATCCTCTCGTTCAACGACTATCCCGAGTACACCGAGGAATATGCCAAGGTCATCGCGGCTTGCCGCAAGGCGAAGAAGTGAGGGTGAAAGATGGAAAACAAACGATATGAAATGCGCTTTGCCGGCTCCGGCGGGCAGGGCGTGATCCTCGCGAGCGTGATCCTGGCCGAGGCCGCGGTCATCGCGGGGCGGCACACCGTCCAGTCCCAGGCCTACGGGCCCGAGGCGCGCGGCGGCGTCAGCAAGGCCGAGACGATCGTGAGCGACGAGCAGATCTGGTATTCCAAGGTCACGAAGCCGGATTTTCTCCTGGCCCTGACCCAGGCCTCTCTGGACGCCTATTCAAAGACCCTCGCGCCGGGCGCGGTCGTCATGATGGACGACTCGCTCGTGCGGCCCGCGCTCCCGGAGGGGACGCGCGTGATCGAGATCGCGATCCTGCGGACCGCGAAGGAGGTCGTCGGCAAGGCCTTCACGGCGAACATCGTCGCCGTGGGCGCCATCAACGCCGCGCTGCGCCTCTTTGACGACGACTGCCTTCTCGAGGCCGTGCGCCGCCACATCCCGGCCGGGACCGAGGAGATCAACAAGAAGGCGCTCGACGCGGGCGCCGCGCTGATCGCACAGGGGTGAGCGGCATGGCGTATTCGGATCGCCTGCGCTGCGAAGAGCTGAAGGACAGGCTCATGAGCGCCGACGCGGCCGCCGCGCTGATCGACAGCGGCATGACCGTCGCCGTCAGCGGCTTCACGCCCGCCGGCTGCCCCAAGGCCGTGCCGCTGGCGCTGGCCGAACAGGTGCGGAGCGGAAAGAGGAAGCTCCGCCTCACACTGCTCTCCGGTGCCTCGACCGGCGAGGAGCTGGACAACGCCTGGGCGGAGTGCGGCATCATCGCGCGCCGCGCGCCCTACATGACGAGCAAGGCCCTGCGCGCCGCCGTCAACGGCGGAGCGGAGGAGGAGATCGCCTATACCGACGTCCACCTCGGCGAATTCGCGCAGAATGCGCGCTGCGGCTTTAACGGAAAGATCGACGTCGCCCTCATCGAGGCCGCGGCGATCACCGAGGAGGGGGACATCGTCCCGACCACGGCCCTGGGCTGCTCGCAGACCTGGATCGACCTGGCCGAGCGGGTGATCGTCGAGCTGAACGAGACCCAGCCCGCCGCGCTCGAGGGCTTCCACGACGTCTTCCGCGTCGGCGATCCCCCGCGGCGCGAGCCCATCCCCCTGACCGCGCCCGGCCAGCGCATCGGGAGGCCCTATCTGAGCTGCCCGAAGGAGAAGATCGCCGCCGTCGTCGTCTGTGCCTGCGAGGAAAAGCCGCGGCCCTTCCCGCCCGCCGACGCGGTGAGCGAGGCCATCGCGCGCAACATCGTGCGCTTCCTGCTGCTCGAAAAGGATTCCGGGCGGCTTTCGGCCGACCGCGTGCCGCTGCAGAGCGGCGTCGGCGCGGTGGCGAACGCCGTGCTGATCGGGCTGAAGGACTCCCCGCTCGAGCATCTGAGCTTTTATTCCGAGGTCATGCAGGACGGCATCCTCGACCTCATCGACGCCGGCAAGGCGGACTTTGCCTCGGCGACCTCGCTGTCGCTGTCCAGGGCGGGGCTCGAGCGGCTTTTCGCCGACATCGAGCGATACCGCGGCAAGCTGGTGCTGCGCGATTCGGAGATCTCCAACAGCGCGGAGGTCATCCGCCGTCTGGGCGTGATCGCGATGAACACCGCCGTCGAGGCCGATCTCTACGGCAACGTCAACTCCTCGCAGATGAACGGCACGACGGTCTACAACGGCATCGGCGGCTCGGGCGACTACGCGCGCAGCGCGCTCATCTCGATCTTCATGACGCCTTCCGTCGCAAAGGGAGGAAAGATCTCCTGCATCGTGCCGATGGTCACGCATGTCGACCACAGCGAGCACGACGTGGACGTGCTCGTGACCGAGCAGGGCTGGGCCGATCTGCGCGGCCTGAGCCCGAAGGAGCGCGCGCGGCTGATCATCGAAAACTGCGCGCACCCCGACTACCGCGCGGCGCTGAGAGCCTATTTCGACGAGGCCTGCGCCGCCACGCACGGCGCGCAGACGCCGCACATCCTGTCCGAGAGCTTCCGCTTTCACGAAAACCTGGCGCGCGAGGGCTCGATGCGCCGGGAGACGAAAGGAGAGACCCTATGCTGAACCTGGCGAGTTTTCTGGAAATGATCATGCTGATCTGCTTCGGCTTCTCCTGGCCGATCAATATCGCCAAGGCCTGGAAGGCGCGCAGCACGAAGGGGATCAGCGTGCTGTTCTACTGCCTGATCCTGCTGGGCTACCTGGTCGGGATCGCGGCCAAGCTGACGCTGATCCGCTACTACGCCCCCGCGCCCTGGTATGAGACCGTGCACTGGTACGTGATGTTCTTCTACGTGCTCAACGCGCTCATGGTGGCGGCCGGCGTCGTGATCTTTTTCCGCAACCGCGCGCTGGAAAAGCGGGCGGCGTGAGCCCGCGGCGGGACGCGCTCCGGCCTCCCGCCGCGCAGTCCCGAGCCGAGCCCCTCAGCGAAAGACCCCGGGGACACGGTCGTGTCCCCGGGGTCTTTCTGCGGTCGGCGCCCGTCGTCCCGGGCGGGGCGGAGGAGAGCGAAGCGCACGGCGAAGGGCCCTTTCAAAGAGAAAAGCCGGATATTCATACAAAAACCTGACAGAAGGAGTTCTGTCAGGTTTTCGTATCAGTTCTTCGTGCGGACGCGGAGCGTCGAGAGAAGCTCCTGGAGGTCCTCGCCGTCGGCGAGCTCCTCGATCGTCTTGTCGCAGCCCTGCGCCTTGAGCAGCGTGAGCAGCAGATAGCTGTAATCGTCCACGCCCAGGCAGAAGCAGATCCCGTCGCCCTCGCGGTAGCGGAAGCCCTCGGCGCCGCCGAAGCTCACGCGCGCAAAGCCGGAATACTTCTTTTCGGCCGCGTCGGCGATGGTCGGGAGATCCTCTCCCTTGTAGTAGGAGGCGTATTCCATCTGCATCGCGAAGTCCTCGCCGGTGACGACGGCGACGTGCGAGTCGCTGGAATAGCTGAGGAAATCCTCGCCGATCACATCAAAGCCGAAGCGCAGCGCGTCGTAGTCGAGCAGGACCTCCACGGTCTTCGCGTCCCGGAAGCCGGAGACGAAGCTGTATTCGCCCGTCTTCATCATCTTCTCGCCCGGCTCGGCTTTTTTCTTCCCGTCCGGCGCGCTCTTGCCCTCGTCGGGCTCCGCCTGCTTCTTCAGCAGCAGCGCGGCGGCCGCGCCGGCGGCGGCCAGCAGGCCCAGGGGCGCGATCACTTTCCATTTATTCATGACAGTCCCTCCGTTTTTCTGGATAAGACTACTATATCACGGCCGGGCGGAAATGTAAATCTCAGTCCTTCGCGGCAGGAGCCTGCTGTTCGTCGGACTTGGCGGCGGGAGCCGGCGCGGCCTTCGCCTGGCGCGCCTGCGCCTGCGCGGCCCGCGCCTTTTCACGCCTGGCTCTCGAGCGGCGGACGATGCGGCGGACGAGAAAGACGATGAAGAACGCGATCGCGCCGAGGACCAGCAGCGTGGGCAGGGCCTCGATCAGCCACAGCAGCAGGTCGCGGAAGAACTCGCCGACGCTCCTGAGCCCGCGGCTGAGCGCCAGACGGAGCTGCTCGCCGTAGGAGATCTTCGATTCGGGCGTGTACTCCTGCACCTCCTGCAGGGACAGGGAGATCGTGCTGTAGCTGACCTGGCGGTCCCAGTTCGTCAGCGTGGACTGCAGGCTCTCGATGCGGTAGCGCACGTCGGAGAGCTGGTCCTGGATCTCCAGCATGTCGGAGACCTTGTCGGCCTTCGCCATCATCTCCAGCAGGCTCTGCTCCTGCGTACGGCATGCGTTCAGACGCGCCTGCACGTCGTAGTACTGGCTGGTGATGTTTTCGGTGTAGGTGTTGCTGTAGGGCACGTTGCCCAGCGTCGAGAGCGAGTTCATCACCGCGGCAAAGTCGCGGCTGGGGATGCGGATGCGGTACTCCGCGCTGCGGGACGAGGCGTAGCCGTGCGTGCTGCGGTAATAGTTGTTGCCGCTGATGCTGCTCGACTCGATGAAGCCGCCGTGCTGCGCGATCATGGCCTCCAGCGTCTGAAGGGAAGCGTCGAAGTCCGTGGTCTCCACGGTGGCGCTGGCCGAGTAGATGATCTTGTCCACGGCGATGTCGCCGGCGGAGGGAGCGTCCGCGCGCACGTTCGTGTCGGAATCGCTGTGCGCGGTGTTGGAGAAGCCGCCGTACGCGGACTCTTCTTTGGCCGCGGCGGGGGCCTCCATGGGATAGGCGCTGTCTGCGGCGTAGCTGCTTTCGTAGGCCGGTTCCGGCATCGGGGCCGCCGCGGGGCGGCTCGCGCTCTTCGCGCTTCCGCAACCCGCCAGGGAGAAGAGCAGCACGAGGGCGAGGATCAGGGATAAGCTCTTTTTCATTTTCATGGTTCGTTCCTCCGTTTTTTCATGGCTGTAGCTCACTTACGTCCCTATGACGGCGCGCGGCGGGAAAAAGTTCCCGGAGTTCGCGAGCCGTCCGAAAAAAGCGGACCGAAGAGACTCTCTTCGGTCCGTTTTCTTCTGTCTGCGCTCAGCCGACGAGCTTGGCCCAGTAATGCAGCACGGGTTCGGCGCCTTCGGTCTGCTCGGCAAGGAAGTCGTTGACGAGCGGGCTCGCCAGACCGTCGTGCGCGATCAGGTCGCTGTAAAGCTCGCCCTCGCCGACGAAGAAGACCAGGTGGTAGCCGGCGTAGCCGCTGCTCTCGCCGTAGACGACGCCGACGTCGCCGCTCTTGTGGCCGCCGAAGCAGAAGTCGTTGAACTCCTGCACCATCTCGCCCTTGTAGATGTCCTCGTACAGGCCGCCTCTCAGGTTCGAGCCGTTGTCCTCGGAATACTTCTCCGCCAGGGCGGCGAAGCTCTCCTCGGTCTGCTCGCCCGCTTCGTACTCGGCCTTGATCTCGTTGATCTTCGCGAGCGCGGCCGCCTTGGCCTCATCGGAGTAGGTGCCGTCCTCGGAGGCGACGGCCTTGATCAGGATGTGGCGCACGCTGACGGTGGGATAGTGGTTGTCTTCGCGCGCGAGAAACACGGCCACGGTGTAGCCCGAGCCGTCGGAGGCCTCGATGACGCCGACGTCGCCCGCCTTGCGCGCGCTGTCTTTCAGCCACTCGCCCGGATCGCCCAGGCTGCCGCCGCTCACGCCGCTGCGCACGGTGGCGGAGGAGGCGTCGTACTCGGCTTCGATCGCGGCGTTGAGACGCTCGACGCAGTCCTCGATGTCATAGCCGTCCTTGTAGGCCATCTCGATGGCCTGGGCGGTCATGCGGGCTTCGAGCCGGGTCTCGTCGTTGGGGGCGTCCTGCGCGTCCTCACCCTCGGCGGGAACGGACGCGGCCTGCACGGAAAACACGGCGTAGTCAAAATAATCGCTGTCGCCCTCGAGCGAGGCGTAGTAGTCGTCCAGCTGCTCGCGGCTGAACGGGAGCGCGTCGCTGTAGGCCTTCAGCGCCTTGGAGGCGAGCGCGTTCTCCTGCATCATCGAACGGGCGAGACGGGCGTTGACGCCGCGGCCGTACTGCGCGGAGAGGAAGCGGTTGACGCTGGAGAAGCCGTAAGCCTTGGCCGCCTCTTCAAGAGAGCTCAGATCCCTGTCGATCTCGGCGAGATCGGCTTTGTCGAGCTCGATGCCGTTGTCCGCGGCATAGCGCGTCAGCACGGAGCTCTGCGACAGGCTGTCTTCGGCGAGCTGCAGGAAGTAGTCGCGCCAGGTCTTGCCTTCCTCAAGCATGGGGCAGCTCTGCGAGGCGAGCGAACGTACGCCGCCCGAGGTGTCCAGCCCAAGGAGGGAAGCATAGCTGCCGTACTGGCTGAGGAAGTTGCTGTACTGGCTGAGGTAGGTATAGCTCAGCTCCGCGGGGGAGTATTTCCGCTCTCCGACCGAGAGGGCGGTCGTGTGACGGAAGAAGAAGCTGGAATTGGTCAGGAGCATGACGATCAGCAGGATCGCGACCAGGATCGACCCGATCGTCCAGCGGCGGCGGCTGCGGGCGGCAGTCTTCTCGGCCTCCTGCCGGGCGAGCGTTTTTTTGTCGGTGCCGGCCTCACGCGCGGCCGCGCGGTTTTTTCTTTCGGTAGATGCGCTCATTGGTATTCATCCTTTTTTCCGTGTGATGGTTCCGTTTTCGGGAAACAAGCTGGAACATTATAACGCAAAGTCCCGCGCTGTTCAAGAGAAAAGATAAAAAAGAAACGCGCATACTTCTCTTTCGCGCGGCATATCATGAGGGTATGTTGAAAAGAGGAGGACGAAGCATGGAAAAAGACGTCGACGACTTCATTTTCGAGGACTGCGAGAGCTACGTCAGCGCGCGGTAGCTGAAAAACCCGGGCGGCCGAAAGGGCCGCCCGGGTTTTTCAGAAAACTGTATCCCCGCCTCAGGCCTGGGCCTTCATCGACAGAAAGGCGTTGATGAAGCCGTCGAGGTCGCCGTCCATGACGTTCTGGATATTGCCGGTCTCATACTCGGTGCGCAGGTCCTTGACCAGCTGATAGGGCATGAAGACGTAGGAGCGGATCTGGCTGCCCCATTCGATCTTCATCTGCACGCCCTTGATGTCGCTGATCTTCTCGAGATGCTCGCGCTCCTTGATCTCGGCCAGACGCGCGCGCAGCATGTTTTTGCAGTTCTCGAGGTTCTGGAAGTGGCTGCGCTCGACCTGGCTGGACACGACGATGCCCGTGGGGATGTGCGTCAGGCGCACGGCCGACGAGGTCTTGTTGACCTTCTGGCCGCCCGCGCCGGAGGAGCGGTACACGTCCATCTTGATGTCCTCCTCGCGCAGCTCGATCTCGCCGGCGTCGGCGATCTCGGGCATGACCTCGACCGCGGCGAAGGAGGTGTGCCGCCGCCCGGCCGCGTCAAAGGGCGAGACGCGCACCAGCCGGTGCACGCCGTGCTCGCTCTTGAGGAAGCCGTAGGCGTTGTCGCCCTCGATCATGATCGTGGCGCTCTTGATGCCGGCCTCGTCTCCGTCGAGATAGTCCAGCACCTTGACCTTGTAGCCGTGGCGCTCGGCCCACATGTTGTACATGCGGTAGAGCATCGAGGCCCAGTCCTGCGCCTCGGTGCCGCCCGCGCCGGCGTGAAAGGTCAGGATCGCGTTGTTCGCGTCGTATTCGCCCGTGAGCAGCGTCGAGAGACGCATCGCCTCCGCCTTCTCGGCGAAGAGGGCGTATTCGCTCTGCAGCTCGTCGAGCATCGAGGCGTCGTCCTCCTCGATGGCCATGTCGCAGAGCGTGACCATGTCCTCCCACGACGCGCAGAGCTTTTCGTAGCTCTCGACCTTGTTCTTGAGCGTCTTGAGGCGCTTCTGCACCTTCTGGGACTTTTCCACGTCGTTCCAGAAGCCGTCGCGCGCGCTCATGGCCTCCAGCTCCTCGATCTCCTTCGCCGCGGCCTCGAGCTTGAGCGCGCCGCGCAGGACCTCGAGCGTCGGCTTCGCGGCGTTGAGTTTGGACTTGTATTCTTCGAATTCCAGCATAATCTTTACCACTTTCGCAGAGATTTCAAGCTTTACTATTATATACAAAAAGCCCCGCGTTGTAAATCGCTATTTTTATCTGCTTTTTTGCGGCGGACTTTCCCCTTTTCTCTTCCCAAGAAGAGGAAAGTGTGATAAGATTACTGTGTATATTTGTGACCTTCCGCCGCGGCCGAACGCGCGGAGGGGAATGATTGGATGAGGAGAAAAAGACATGATCGCACACGGCAAGGAAATCAAAGTTTTCTGCGGCAATTCCAATCCCGCGCTGGCCGAGGAGATCTGCAGCCAGCTCTATACCCGCCTCGGCGAGGCCTCGGTTTCCCAGTTTGCGGACGGTGAATGTTCGATCTCGGTGGGAGAACCGGTCCGCGGCAAGGACGTGTTCATCGTCCAGTCCACCTGCAACCCGGTCAACGATCATCTGATGGAGCTGCTGGTCATGACCGACGCCATGCGCCGCGCCTCCGCCGGCCGCATCACCGCGGTGATCCCCTATTTCGGCTATGCCCGGCAGGACCGCAAGGCCAAGAGCCGCGATCCCATCTCCGCCAAGCTGGTGGCGAACCTCATCACCGCCGCCGGCGCCGACCGCGTGCTGACCATGGACCTGCACGCCGCCCAGATCCAGGGCTTCTTCGACATCCCCGTGGACAACCTCATGGGCGCGCACCTGTTCGCCAAGCACTACATCAAGCAGTACGGCAAAAACAACGAAGAGATCATGGTCGTCTCCCCCGACGTGGGCAGCACGGCCCGCGCCCGCGCCTTCTCGATGAAGCTGGGCGTGAACATGGCGATCGTGGACAAGCGCCGTGAAAAAGCCAACCAGTCCGAGGTCATGAACATCATCGGCAACGTCGAGGGCAAAAAGTGCATCCTGCTCGACGACATCGTCGACACCGCCGGCTCCCTCGTCGGCGCCGCGAAGGCGATCTCCGAGATCGGCGGCGCGAAGGAGGTCTACGCCTGCGCCACGCACGGCGTGCTCTCCGGCCCGGCGATCGAGCGCATCGAGAACAGCTGCATCAAGGAGCTGCTCTTCCTCGACACGATCCCCTACCCCAAGGACAAGCCCAAATGCGACAAGATCCGCTACCTCTCCACCGCGTCGGTCTTCGCCGAGGCGATCCGCCGCATCTACGAGGAGGTCTCGATCTCCAACCTGTTCGACTGAAAGAAAACCATGTTTTTCAAAAAAAGCGGCGGCGCTTCCTGGCTGATCGTCTTTCTGGGCAATCCCGGGAAGGAGTATGAAAACACCCGCCACAACGCCGGCTTCCTCGCGGCGGACGCGATGGAAAAGCGCCTGGGCGTGAAGATCAACAAGCTCAAATTCCACGCGCTCACGGCGCTGTGCCGCGTCGGGGACGAGGGCGTGCTGCTTCTCAAGCCCCAGACCTACATGAACCTCTCCGGCCAGGCCGTAGGCGAGGCCGCGCGCTTCTACAAAATCCCGAGCGGGAAGATCATCGTTCTCTCGGACGAGGCGGCGCTGCCCCTGGGGCGCATCCGCGTGCGCCGCTCCGGCTCCGCCGGCGGGCACAACGGACTCAAGGACATCATCGCCGCCCTGGGCAGCGAGGACTTTCCCCGCATCCGCCTCGGCGTCGGCGGCAAGCCGCACGAGGATTACGACATGCGCGACTGGGTGCTCTCCCGCTTCACGGGCAGGGACGCCGAGCTGATCTCGGACGCGGCCGAACGCGCCGCCGAGGCCGCGCTGTGCTACATCGAAAAAGGCCCCGACGAGGCCATGAACCGGTATAATCAAAAGTAGCCCCCGCGATCGACCCCCACGCAGAAAAACGGAAGAAAGAAGAGTGACTGATGAAAAAAAGCTGCATCGCCATGCTCCTCGCCGGCGGACAGGGCTCGCGCCTGTACGCGCTGACGCAGGACGTGGCAAAGCCGAGCGTCCCCTTCGGCGGTAAATACCGCATCATCGATTTCCCGCTTTCCAACTGCGCCAACTCCGGCATCGACACGGTCGGAGTGCTGACCCAGTACCGTCCGCTCAAGCTCAACAGCTACATCGGCAACGGACAGCCCTGGGATCTGGACGTGTCCGACGGCGGCGTGTACATCCTGCCGCCCTACCTCGGCGCGCACGAGCAGGGCTCCTGGTTCTCCGGCACGGCCAACGCGATCTACCAGAACATCGCCTTCATCGAAATGTACGATCCCGACAACGTGCTGATCCTCTCCGGCGACCACATCTATAAAATGGACTACGCCGAGATGCTGCGCGCCCACCTGGACAACGAAGCCGCCTGCACGATCGCCGTGCAGCAGGTCTCGATGGCCGAGGCCACGCGCATGGGCATCATGAGCGTGGACGAGCGCGACTTCATCACCGAGTTTGAGGAAAAGCCCAAGCAGCCCAAGAGCGACCTGGCCTCGATGGGCATCTACATCTTCAACTGGAAGAAGCTGCGCGAGGCCCTGATCGAGGACGAAAACGACCCGAACTCCAGCAAGGACTTCGGCAAGAACATCATCCCGAAGATGCTCGCCGCGGGCGAGCGGATGCTGGCCTTCCGCTTCAGCGGCTACTGGCGCGACGTCGGCACGATCACCTCGCTGTGGGACGCGAACATGGACATGCTCTCGACGGATCAGATCAATCTCTTCGATCCGGCCTGGCCCATCAGCTCGCGCAGCCCGATCTGCCCGCCGCACTACACCGGCAGGGACGCCAGGATCGTCCACTCGATCGTCACCGAGGGCTGCGAGATCTTCGGCGAGGTCGAAAACTCCGTGCTCTCGTCCTCCTGCAGGGTCGGCAAGGGCGCGAAGGTGCTCTACAGCGTGCTGATGCCCGGCGCCGTCGTCGGCGACGGCGCGGTCGTGGAATACGCGATCGTCGGCGAGAACACCTCGATCGGCGAGGGCGCGCATGTCGGCGCTCCCCCCGACGGGACGGACGCCTGGGGCGTCGCGACCTGCGGCCCCGACATCGCCATCCGGCCCGGCGCCGTCGTGCCGGCCTCGGCGATGATCTATACCGGCGAGGAGGTTTGAGACATGAACGACTTCCATGGAATCATCTTTGCCTACAGCGCCTCCCCCGAGCTGCGTGAGCTCGTCAGCCGCCGCACCGCGGCCTCGATGCCGATCTTCGGCCGTTACCGCGTGATCGACTTCGCGCTCTCCTCGCTGATGAACGCGGGCATCCACGACGTCGGCGTGATCATGCAGCGCGACTATCAGTCGCTGATGGACCACGTCCGCAACGGCAAGTCCTGGGACATGAGCCGCAAAGACGGCGGCGTGCGACTGCTGCCGCCCTTCGGCATGCCCGGCTACCACAGCGGCAACTACTTCGGCACGATGGAGGCTCTCAACGGCGTGGGCGACTACGTCCGCCGCATCCCGCAGAAATACGTCGTGCTGCTGCTCGGCAGCATGTGCGCCAACCTCGATCTCCGCGCCGCCGCCCGGATGCACCTGCACTCCGGCGCGCCGATCACGGCGATCTGCAGCACCGCGGCGCCGCCGACGCCGCAGCACCGCTATGTCGTCGGCCCCGACGGCTACGTCAGGGAGGCGCTCTTCTATGTCGAGGGCGAGAGCCGCGGCTTCACCTCGATGGAGGGCTATATCATCAACAAGGATCTGCTCGTGAAGATGATGGAGGAGTGCTCCGCGAAGAATCTCTACCGCTTCCACCGCGACGCGATCGTCTCCTATCTCGCGGGCGGCGGGAAGATGGGCGTCTACGTGCACGAGGGCTATTACATGCCGATCCGCTCGGTCGATCTGTACTACCGCGCGAACCGCGACATGCTCGAGAGCGACAAGCGCCGTGATCTCTTCTGCCCCGAGCGCCCGGTCCGCACGCGCCACGCCTCGCTCGTGAGCACCTATTACGGCGAGAAGGCCGTCTCCTCGAACAGCCTCATCGGCGACAACTGCCGCATCCTCGGCACCGTCGAGGACAGCATCCTCTCGTCCGAGGTCGTCGTGGAGGAGGGCGCCTTCGTCAAGGACTGCGTTATCATGCGCAGCTCGACGATCAAAAAGGGCGCGCGCCTTGAGAACGTGATCGTCGACAAGGACTGCGTGATCTCCGCGGACGTCGCCCTCAAGGGCTGCGAAAAGCTGCCGCTCGTGGTCCCGAAGGGATCGAAGATCTGAACAGCAGACATATCTGACCGGACAAGCGCCCGTGAAAGCGGCTGCTCTCACGGGCGCTGTTTATTCAAACATCGGAGGACAAGCATTTATGACCAGCCAAATCTCTAAAGACGAAGTCAGAAGCGCGATAGAGGACCGCCTCTGCGCATATTTCGCCGTGACCGGCGAGACCGCCACCGACGACCAGATCTTCCAGGCCTCGGCGATGGTCATCCGCGAGATCATGAGCCGGCTGCTCGCGGTCGAGAGCCCGCGTGCGAAGAATAAAGAAGTACATTACATGTCCATGGAGTTCCTGATGGGCCGCAGCCTCATGAAGAACGCCTTCAACCTCGGCATCTCCGAGGCGCTGACCGGCGCGCTCGAGGATATGGGCAAGAACGCCGCGGACATTTTCGAGACCGAGCCCGACGCGGGACTGGGCAACGGCGGCCTGGGACGTCTTGCCGCCTGCTATATGGACAGCATGGCCACGCTCGGCATGGAGGCCACGGGCTATTCCATCTGCTATGAGCTGGGCATTTTCCGCCAGCGCTTCAAGGACGGCAAGCAGACCGAGGTGGCCGACAACTGGCGTCTCGCGTCCGAGGGCTGGCTCGTCCCCTGCTATGCGGACGCGGTCGAGGTCCGCTTCGGCGGGCAGATCTCCGCGCACTGGGACGAATACGGCCATTACAGCGCCGTCCACACGGACTACACGCCCGTCACCGCGATCCCGCGCGACATGCTCATCGCCGGCTACGAGGGCAAGGAGATCAACAAGCTGCGCCTCTGGGACGCCCAGAGCCCCAGCCAGCTGGATATGTACCTCTTCTCCAACGCCGAGTACGTCAAGAGCCTGGAGGAGCGCACGATGGCCGAGGTCATCACCAAGGTGCTCTATCCGGCCGACGAAAAGCAGGAGGGCAAGATCCTGCGCCTCAAGCAGCAGTACTTCTTCGTCTCCGCCACCGCGCAGGACATCGTGCGCAAGCATATCGAAAAGTGGGGCGACATCCGCTCCTTCGGCGAGCATCACACCATCCAGATCAACGACACGCACCCGGCCCTCATCATCCCCGAGCTCATGCGGCTGTTCATGGACGAGCATGCTCTCGGCTGGGACGAGGCCTGGGAGATCGTCAAGAAGAGCGTGGCCTACACCAACCACACCGTCATGAGCGAGGCGCTCGAGCGCTGGCCGCAGCAGATCATCCAGCAGCTGCTGCCGCGCATTTGGGAGATCCTGTGCGAGATCAACCGCCGTTGGGTCAGCTATCTGATCTACAACTTCGGCCAGGACGAGCGCGTGGGCCGCAACCTGATCATCCGCGACGACCAGGTGCTCATGGCCAATCTCTGCCTCGCCGCCTGCTACAAGGTCAACGGCGTGTCCCGCCTGCACGGCGAGATCCTGCGCAGCGATCTCTTCCGCGATCTCTGCGCGCTCCGCCCCGACCACTTCACCTACGTCACCAACGGCATCGACCACCGCCGCTGGCTCGCGCAGATCAACCCCGGTCTGCACGGCCTGGTGTGCGAGCTGCTCGGCGGCGAGGAATACCTCACCGAGCCCGAGCGCCTGAGCGAGCTGATGAAGTTTGCCGACGACGCCGAGGTGCGCCGCCGCGTCCTCGCCATCAAGGCGGAGAACAAGCGCCGCTTCGCCGACTTCGCCCGCCGCAACGACAGCTTTGCCGTCGACCCCGAGGGCATCATGGACGTGCAGATCAAGCGTCTGCACGAGTATAAGCGCCAGCTTCTCTGCGCGATGCACATCGCCTCGCTGCAGCTGCAGCTGCACGACGATCCGAACCGTCCCTTCACGCCGCGCACCTTCATCTTCGGCGCGAAGGCGGCCGCCGGCTACAAGACGGCCAAGCGCATCATCGAGCTGCTGCTGTCCATGGCGGCGGACATCGACAACGACCCGCTCTGCAAGGGGAAGCTGCAGGTCTATTTCGTGGAGAACTACCGCGTCAGCGCGGCCGAGGCCATCGTGCCCGCGGCCCAGGTGTCCGAGCAGATCTCCACCGCCGGCAAGGAGGCCTCCGGCACCGGCTGCATGAAGCTGATGATGAACGGCGCCGTCACGATCGGCACGCTCGACGGCGCGAACGTCGAGATGTACGAGCGGCTCGGCGACGAGAACATGTTCCTCTTCGGCCTGCACACCGATGAGATCGCCCGGCTGAAGAAGCAGGGCTACGACCCGGCGAAGATCGCCTCGAACGACTGGGAGATCCAGCGCGTGCTCGACCGCTTCTCCCAGGGCTTCAAGGACGGCAAGAGCTATTCCGACCTCGTGTCCGGGCTGCTCTACGGCGGCGACCCGTACATGCTGATCGCGGACTACCGCGCCTACGCCGACTGCCAGAAGCGCCTCTACGAGCGCATCTCCGACGAGAACGAGCTCGCGCGCCTGGCGATCGTGAACACCGCGATGAGCGGCTTCTTCGCCGCCGACCGCGCGATCCGGGAGTACGCGGACAACATATGGAAGCTCGACGCGTAACGGTCGTCGGCGGGGCCAACACCGACATCTGCGGCCGGCCCGCACACGCGCTCGTCCGTCACGACTCCGCCCCCGGACACGTCAGCGTCCGGCACGGCGGCGTGGGACGCAACATCGCCTGCGACCTCGCGCGGCTGGGCCTGAGGACGCGCTTCGTCACCGCGCTCGGAGACGACGGCTTCGGCGCCTCCGTGCGCGAGGGCTGTTTGAGCTGCGGCGTGGATATGAGCCTTGCGCGCGTCATTCCCGGTGCGCGCAGCCCGGTGTACCTCTATCTCAGCGATGAGAAGGGAGAAATGGACGCCGCCGTCTCCGACATGGAGGCCATCGAGCGCCTGACGCCCGACGCCCTGCGCGGGATCCTCGGCGAGATCGACGACGCCGACGCCGTCGTGCTCGACGGCAACCTGCCGGCCGAGACGATCGCCTTCCTCTGCGAGCGCCTGAGCGCACCCATCGTCGCGGACCCGGTCTCCACGGCCAAGGCCCTGCGCTTCGCGCCCGTGCTCGGCCGTCTCGCGGCGATCAAGCCCAACCTCATGGAGGCGCGCGCCCTGACGGGAAAGGACAGCGCCGGGGACTGCGCCGACGCCCTGCTGCGCGCGGGCGTGGGCAGCGTCTTTCTCTCGTTGGGCGCGGACGGACTGCTGGCGGCCTCGGGCGAAGAGCGGTTGCTGCTGCCCTGCGAAAAGGCGGAGATCGTCAGCGCCACCGGCGCGGGCGACGCGGCCACGGCCGCGGTCGTCTGGGCACTGGTCCGAGGGCTCGGCCTCGCCGCCGCGGCCCGCGCGGCCGTCGCGGCCGGCGCGATCACCGTCGCGAGCGAGGAGGCCTCCTCCCCGCTGCTCCGCGCGGAAAAGCTGCTGTAAAAGAGCAACAAAAAGAAGGCACAGCCTGAGTCCGGGCTGTGCCTTCTTTTTGTTGTATTATTCTTCGACTTCCAGAGATGAGAAGCAGAATTTCGTGCAGTCGACGAGACCGCGGTCGGTCAGTCTCAGCTCCGGCAGGCAGGCCAGGGGGATGAGCGCCATCGTCATGAAGGGCGAGACGATGTCGCAGCCGATCTCCTTCCAGGCCTCGGAGAGGGCGGCGACCTTTCCGCTCATCTCCTCGGCGCTCAGCGGGTTCATCAGGCCGGCGAGCGGCAGCTCGACGCAGCCGAGGATCTTGCCTTCCCGCACGGCGCACATGCCGCCGCCGCAGTTGATCAGCGTGTTGGCCGCCAGAGCCATGTCCTCGTCGTTCGTGCCGACGACCAGCAGGTTGTGCGCGTCGTGCGCGACCGTCGAGGCCATCGCGCCGCACTGGATGTCAAAGCCCTTGACGAAGCCGACGCCGTGCTTGCCCGTGTCGTGATGGCGCTCAAAGACGAAGGTCTTGAGCACGTCCTGCTCCACGTCGGATTCCAGCGCGCCGTTTCGGACCTTCAGCGTCATATGCCGCTCGTAGTCGCCGACGTGCGCGGGGATGATCTCGATCACGCGCACCAGCGCCTCGTCCTTTTTCTCCGTCGGGATGCGGAAGGTCTCCGCCGTGATGGCCTCGCCGACGTGCATCGTGTGCATCGCGCTGTCGGGATAGCGGTAGGGCGCGAACGCACAGGTCATTTTGCCGTTCTCGGCGACGACCTCGCCGTCGATCATCGTGCGGAAGGGACGGAAGTCGTTGAGGTCCTCGGAAAAGACGATGTCCGCGCACTTGCCCGGCGCGATCGAGCCGATCTCGTGGTCGAGCTGGAAGCACTGCGCGCAGTTGATCGTCACCATCTGGATCGCGGTGATCGGGTCGATGCCGAAGGAGACCGCGCGGCGCACGATGTGGTCGAGATGGCCGTCGTTGACGAGGGTGTAGGGGTGCGTGTCGTCGGAGATCATGACGGCAAAGCGGGTGTCGATCTCGTGCTCGCGGATCGAGCGGCTGACCTCCTGCAAATCGTGCCAGGCCGAGCCCTCGCGGAACATCGCATACATGCCCAGGCGCATCTTGGCCAGCGCGTCCTCCATGCGGGTGGACTCGTGGCAGCAGCGGATGCCGGCCGCGACGAAGGCGTTGAGCGCCGCGCCGGTGTCCGGGATTGAGAAGTGGCCCGTCACGGTCTTGCCGGCCTTGAGCGTCTCGCCGGTAATGGCGTGCGTCTCGGTGACGGAATTGATGATACCGGGGAAGTTCATCATCTCGCCCAGGCCCACGACCTCGTCGCGCCGCATCTCCGAGGCGATGTCGGCGGAGCTGATCGAGCTGCCCGCATCCTCAAAGCCGGGGACGGCGGGGACGCAGGAGGGCGAGGTCAGCATGGCCTTGAGCGGCGTGCGCGCGGCGTCCGCGATCATCAGCTCGACGCCCGGCAGGCCCATGACGTTGCAGATCTCGTGCGGGTCGTAGAAGATGCCGGAGGTGCCGTGGGGGATGACGGAGCGGGCGTACTCGCCGGCGGAGAGCATGGACGACTCGATGTGGATGTGGCCGTCGAGCATGCCCGGAGAGATGTAGGCGCCCGCGGCCTCGATGACCTTCGTGCCTTCGCCGATGCAGTGCTTCGCGTCGCCCACGAGCGCGATGCGCCCGCTGTGGATCGCGACGTCGACGTGCTCGAGGATCTCGTGCGTGCAGACGTTGACCAGCTTTGCGTCGGTGATGACCGTCTCGGCCGGCGTGCGGCCCATCGCGACGGAGGACAGGACAGCGGAGCATTCCCAAAGGGGGACCTTGCAGAACTTGTTGATCATGCTTTTTCCTTTCCGATCCTGCGGATCACGGTATTTTCGGGGCAAAAAAAGAAGAGGAGCTGCAAAAAATGCCTGCCCTCCTCAAAAACCGAAGCTGCGGCGGCGCCTTGGGCGCCTCCGCATGGAAAACCAGTAGTCGGACAGATCAGAGGGCTGTCCGGTAGAAACTCGGAGCCCCGTTATCGCTCCCATTATACCGGATATGAACTTGTTGCCACGCCTTCAGTATACCCTGTGCGGCGGCGCGCTGGCAATTGTCATTCCCGCCAAACATGGCGGCGGCGGAGCCGCGCTTTCGGCATCTTTCACCAAGCCCGGATATAAAAAAACAGGGATCGAAAACGATCCCTGTTTTGTCGGCGTTCGACTCAAGCTTACTTGAGCTCGACGGTAGCGCCGACGCCTTCGAGCTGGGCCTTGAGAGCCTCGGCGTCTTCCTTGGAGATGCCTTCCTTGATCTTGGCGTTCGGGGCGGACTCGACAAGAGCCTTCGCCTCGGCCAGGCCGAGACCGGTGATGGCGCGGACTTCCTTGATGACCTTGATCTTCTCAGCGCCGAAGCTGGTCATGACGACGTCAAACTCGGTCTTCTCTTCGACGACCGGGCCGGCGGCGGCGACGGCGGGGCCGGCGGCGACAGCGGCGGCGGAAACGCCGAAGGTCTCCTCAAGGGCATGAACGAGCTCGCTGAGCTCCAGAACGGTCAGACCCTTGATCTCCTCGATCATAGCGGTGATTTTTTCGCTCATTTTAATTTTCCTCCAAAATGTTTTTTCTTGCTGCGATCATTCCGCAGCGGCTTCGGGAGCAGCGGACTCGAGAGAGCCGCCCTTCTGCTCCAGGATCTGGCCGAGGCAGACGGCCAGGCCGGTGATGGGTGCGATCATGGTGCCCAGGACCTTCGCGTACAGAGCGTCCTTGGAAGGAAGCGCCGCGATCTCCGCGATCTCGGACTCGTTCAGGATCTGACCGTCCATAAAGGCGGCCTTGATGTTGAAGCGCTCCTTGAGTTTGTCGGAATAATCGCTGATGATACGGAAAGGTGCGATGGGATCGCCCGCGGTGGTAGCCAGAGAGGTCGTGCCGTTGAGCACGTCGTCCAGACCGCTCATCCCGAGCTTGTCCAGAGCCTTTCTGGTCAGGGTGTTCTTGACGACCGAGTACTCGATGCCCTCCTTGCGCATTTCGGCGCGCAGAGCGGTATCCTCGAGGACCGTGATGCCACGGTAGTCGACCAGGATGCCCGCGCCCGCGGACTTGATACGCTCGACCAGAGCTTCGACGATCGCCTGCTTTTCGCTGAGAACCTTTGCGTTCGGCATGTGTGTATTTTCACCTCCACACGATTGATGGCGCCCAAAAAGAAAACCTCTGCATCCAAAGGACGCAAAGGCACAATAACAATGAAGGAACTCGATTGTTGTTGTCCTCGGCAGGATTTACGGCCTTTCGGGCCACCTGCTGTCTTCGGAGCGCTCGTATAATATATCCTATGAATGGGGCAAAGTCAAGCCCTTTTTTCAATTTTTTCATCCCTTCGTTGACAGCCCGTCCGACGGGTGCTACAATGGCCGCACCTGTGATTTTTTTCGCTGCGGGAGGCGCGCCATGGCGCTCGGATTTGCCTTTTTCCTCAACAGCATACTCTTCGGCGTGGGCCTGGCGATGGACGCCTTTTCCGTCTCGGTCGCCAACGCGATCGCCGATCCCGACATGAAGCACGGCGAGCGGCTGCGCATCGCGGGCTGCTTCGCCCTCTTCCAGATCCTCATGCCGCTGCTCGGCTGGCTCTGCGTCCGCACCATCGCCGAGAGCTTTACCGCCTTCCAGCGCTTCATCCCCTGGATCGCGCTCGGCCTGCTGCTGTATATCGGCGGCAAAATGCTGCTCGAGGGCGTCCGCGGCCGTACGGAGGACGAGGAGGAAGCGGAAAGGAAAAAGCTGGGGCACGGCACGCTGCTGCTCCAGGGTGTGGCCACCTCGATCGACGCGCTGTCCGTCGGCTTCACGATCGAGGAATACCCCTTTTCCGCCGCGCTGACCGAGGCGCTGATCATTGGCGCGGTCACGCTCTCGATCTGCCTCGCCGGGCTCTTCCTCGGCCGGACGATCGGACGCAGGCTCGACCGCATCGCGCCCATCCTCGGAGGGCTCATCCTCATCGGCATCGGCGTCGAGATCTTCCTGACGGGCATTTTTTGAAAAACACGAAGAAACAGGCCGCGGCTCCCGACCGCGGCCTGTTTTCGCATCGCGCGGCGCTTTACAAACCGGCGGCGCTATGGTAATCTGTTCCTGCATTTGAAATAAAAAGGAAGTCTGGGTTTGCGCATGAAGAAAACGACTCCTCCCGGCGGAGAAACAGACAAAAGAGAAAAGCGGGGCTCTCCTTTCGGAAAGCTCCTGGCCATCCTGGCCGAGACGCTGCTTCTGCTGGCGCTGGCGGCCGGGGCCGTCTTTCTGACGGTCGCCCACGGCCCCTCGGAGAGCGCGCGGCGGGATTTCGCCGCCCTCGTTTCCGAACGGGGGACGCTCGGCCGTCTGGCGGCGGAACAGCTCGGCGCCGGCGGAAGCGAGAGCGCGCCGCTGCCTTCGCCCGCCGCGCCC
This sequence comes from Oscillospiraceae bacterium, assembly GCA_017447645.1. GTDB lineage: Bacteria > Bacillota > Clostridia > Oscillospirales > Oscillospiraceae > Limivicinus. The sequence goes on along the minus strand of JAFSNA010000095.1, from coordinate 15,069 downwards.
GCGCCCGAAAAGACGGAGCCGAGCGCGCCGTCGGAGAGCGCGGCGCCCGCGGCGGACCCCTCGGGCTATGAGGACGACGACGGCGACGGCATCATCATCTGCCCGGTCTACGGCCGCGGCTTCACCGGCACGATGATGATCGTGCTCGACCCCTCGCGCGTCACGGTCGGCTTCATGCCGGACCGCGTCGGCAACAGGGGCTACACGGTCGGCCAGTTCGGCGAGACCTCCGGCGCCGTGGCGGCGATCAACGCGGGCGGCTTTCTGGACGAGGGCGGCGAGGGCGACGGTTCGACGCCGGACAGCCTGGTCGTCTACGACGGAGAGATCTACTGCGGCAACCGCGGCACGCGCCAGGGCTTCGCCGGCATCGACGGGAACGGGAAGCTTCACGTCGGCAAGTTCAGCAAGGAAGAGATCAGCGAGATGGGCATCCGCTGGGGCGTCTCCTTCGGGCCCGTGCTGATCCGGGACGGCGTGCCCGCCGATCCCGAGACGCTGCGCAGCGACCTCAACCCGCGCTCGGCGATCGGCCAGCGCGAGGACGGTGCGATCCTGCTGCTGGTCGTGGACGGGCGGCAGGTCGTCAGCATGGGCGCGACGGTCTCGGACATGGCCGGCGTCATGCAGGACTTCGGCGCAGTCAACGCCTGCAACCTCGACGGCGGGACCTCCGCGCTGCTGTGGTACAAGGGCGAGTATCTCAACGACAAGGCCGATCTGTTCCGCCCGCGTCCCGTCCCCGACGTCTTTCTGGTGATGGAAGGAGGGACGGAGAAATGAGCGGAGCGAAAAGAAAAAGAAAAGGCGGACTCGGCCGCGCGATGCTCGTTTACGCGCTGGTCTTTCTGATCCTGCTCGGCGCGGGGCTCTTCCTGCTGCAGCGCTGGCTGAAGGCCTATGAGGACGCGAGCGCGCCGAGCGCCGTGAACGCCTGGATCGACACGCTGGACGACGAGCACGCCTTCCTCCTGGCCGAGCCCTCGCTCGCGCATTTCGACAGCCGGATCTGCCCGGCGCGGGAGATCTTTGCGCGCTATGCCGCGCCGCTGCTGCACGGAGATCTGCGCGGCGTGCGCGACGAGGCGGGCTGCAGCGCGGAAAACGAGAGATGGATCCTTCTCTCCGGCGATCAGATCGTCGGCTCGCTGACGCTTGAGCGCGGCGAGAACGCCGCCCGGGGGATCCGCCCCTGGAAAGTCTGCGGCGAGGAGCTGGACTTCTCCTTCCTCCCGGCCGAGAGCGACCTCACGGTCACGGTGCCGGAGGGCTTCCGCGTGGAATGCGGCGGCTACGAGCTGGACGAGAGCTATGTGACCGCGCGCCGCGCCGCCTGCCCGGAGCTTTCCTACCTCGCCGGCACGGCGCAGGAGCCGCCGGAGCTCGTCACCTACACCGTCACGGACCGCATCGGCGAGACGCCGCTGCGCATCACGGACGGCGAGGGGCGGGAATACGGCGCCGACACGGATTTCGAGGCGCTGCTGCGCGAGAGCATCCTGAACAGCTGCTCGGCGCAGGAGAAGGCGGCTCTCGAGGACTTTATCGACCGCTACTGCGCGGGCTACGTCGCGTTCATGGGCTGTCACCGGGACATGGTCGTGAGCGGCTACCGCGCGATCGTGACGCTGCTGCTGCCGGAGAGCGATCTTGCCGCGCGCGCGGCCAACGCGCGCAACGGCCAGCTCTGGTCGCACAACCGCCGGAACGATCTCGTCTCCGTCGAGCACCGCGCGTTCATCCGCCTGAGCGAGGGCGAATATGTCTGCGACGTCTGCTTCACGGTCGACACGCTGGGCCTGAGCGGGACCACGCGCTCGGAAAACCGCGCGCGGGTCTTCGTCTGCGAAAAGGACGGACAGCTCTACGCCTCGGACATGATGCGCTACTGAATAAAGCAAAAGAAAAACGGGCGGCCGTCGGCCGCCCGTTTCCGCTGTTTCCGCATATGGTTCGCGGCCGTATGATTTTTCCCGCGGCGGGAAATACTAACTCCACTTTCTCTTTTCCGAAAGTGGGGGATGTTCATGCAGGGAAAGGTCGAGATCTGCGGGGTGAACACCGCGGAGCTGCCGGTTCTGAAGAGCGCGGAGACCAAAATGCTGCTCGAAAAAGCGCGCGGCGGCGACATGCAGGCGCGGCAGAAGCTGATCGAGGGCAATCTGCGCCTGGTGCTGAGCGTGGTGCAGCGTTTCTCCGGCCGCGGCGAAAGCATGGACGACCTCTTCCAGGTCGGCGTGATCGGCCTGATCAAGGCGGTGGATGCCTTCGACCTGGGCCAGCAGGTGCAGTTCTCCACCTACGGCGTTCCAGCGATTATCGGATGGAGAAAAGCCACAGGAGGCTGATCTCTATGACACGCAAGCAGGCGCTGAGCGCCGCCATCGAAGCACTGAACGCGGCCGGCCAGACCGAGGCCGCAGGGATCTTACATACGCTGTCCGGGGAACTGCCTTTTTTCAGCTGGTCGGAAGAAGCGATCTTCGACGCCGTGGAGCAGTTCATCCTCGACCACGGTCGGGTGCCGACCACCAGTGATTTCAAGAAGCGCGGCCTCCCGCCGCACACGGTCATCAAGCGCCGCTTCGGCATCACGCTGCAGGAGTGGCTGGAGCAGCACTACCCGACAAAGAAAATGCCCCTCGATGAGGTCCAGGCCAAGGCCACCGAAGACTTCATCAAGGAGTACCTGCGCATCCAGCCGACCAGCGCCGAGGACTACAACGCCCGCCGCGCCCATCCCTCCCGCGGCTGGTTCGCCATCGCCAAGTACAACCACACCCGCCGCTGGCGCATCCTGCTGGAGAAGCTTGGCCTCCCCATCTATAACAACCGCGCCGTGCCGGACAGCCCGCCGCAGTTGAAGGTGAGAGTCATATCGGATTATAACTTCGAGGGCGAAAATTCATCGGATTGAAAACCCGAAATCTATCGGATTGGAGAGCAACCACCGCTTTTTACTGAATCCAAATTCACTGAATTCAAATTCAGCAAAATACATTTCGGCATTTTTTTGATTTTTTGCCGATGTGTATAGCATTAGCCGCAACATGAAAATATCGAGTTAAGGGGGTAACTTTTTGCATTTTTGCAAAAGTTGCCCTCTTAACTGCACCATTTTGCTGCTTTTGAATGCTGAACCAAAAGCTTTACCAGTATCCTTTCCGCTTTGGCATTTTGCTGTCTGCGCTCTTGGCATGCTGCCTTACGCCAAAATATGGATCTTCTGCATGAATGGTTGGATCAAACCAATCCGCTTTCGCGTTCGCCCATTCGATCCAGTCTTCCGATTTCTGACCAGAGGCCTTTACCGCAGCGATATAGGCGCGGAGCTTGCATGCAGTATCATAGTCTTCTGCTGCGTTGATCAGCCCTCCCGTATAATCGATTTCCTTGTTGTATCTCGCGCGAATCTCCTCCGCCTTTCTGCGCTCCTCTTCTTCTTTGCGCCTCTTTTCTTCCGCTTCCAGTCTCTGCAGCCGCACAGCATAGGAGGCTTCATAGAAAGCGATCATGATTTCGCCGATTCGATCTTCGAGAGAATAGGATTTGCAGTCCATGAATTTGTATTTTCCGTTAATGGTCAGCGTCAGTCTTCCGTTCCATGGATGCTCCCATTTGGGGATATTGGGCTTTGATGCCCAAGAATTCTTTCTCTTTGCTTCTTCATATTTAAGCAAAGCCAGCTTTTCCTCTTGCGTAACCGTGTGAGGAATCTGATCCTTTGATTCCGACATGGAAAAGGGAACATCTTCGCCGTTCACCTGAAAATGGAATTGGTATGTTACAGAAGCGCCAAAGGGCAGCATGCCTTTCAGCAAAGCATCCAGTATGTGGAAGGCCCGACCGTAGCTCTCTTTTGAGATGTCTGCGGCAAGAACCGGCACTTCCTCGACATATCGGCCATACCTTTGACCACGCTCTTTTTGCCGTTCCAGCCAGCTTTCGCATTTTTCCTTCTGGCTGGCAATATCCTTATGCAGCTTGGCACCAGGTCCGGCAACGCGCAGCTTACTTGCAGCATCTACGATTTTCCTGCGGTCCTCTTCCTTTAAGAACGAAAGTGCAGTTTCTTCAACATGTAGTTTTCGGCGCTCTCCTGTCTTGGGTTTATCTTCGTTAGGTGGTGTTTTCACTTTCGGGAGCGCAGGCTTTGATACTGACTTCCCAGCACGCACTTTTGCCCAATATCCAGCCGGAGGGAACGGAACATCAAGCTTACGACAGATTTTTCTGAGCCCATTATCAGACATTCCATATCGCTTGCTGACGACCGTCATAGGCTCTTCCCATACTTCCTGGTATAAGGTCTCCCGATTGTACCTTTGCGTTTGGCCTTCATATCGGATCTCCAGCCCGATTTTTTCCTCATCAGGGACGATGACTGCCTGCTGTGCTATGATTTCGTCTGTTTCTTTTGGTTTCCCTTTTTCAGGGTCAAGCACAACAACATCTATTTTTGACGCTGGCAAAGGTGTCTTTTCAACAGGCTTTCCGCATTGCAGCTTTGTCCAATAGCCGGAAGGCGGGATTGGAATGCTGTTCTCTCTGCAGATTTTCAGAAACCTTGCGTAGCTTATCTCATATTTCTCGGCTGCCTTACTTGCTGAAATAGTCCATATTTCATCGTATAACTCCTGCCGACTTACGGTTTTTCCGCCCACTTCTTTCACCTCCTCCTTCTTTTCTTCTTGCTGGAACAGGCTGTCAAATACTTTTATCCCTCCGATCCCTCGTTTTCTTTTAATAGAAAAAGCAGGTCGTGCTTCATTTCCTCAAAACTTTTTACGATTGTCGTTAGACTGTCTTCTATGTTCTTAACTTGGATTTCATTAATTCGCCCGTGCTTGTAAGCAATAAGTCTTTCGGGAACAATGACGTAATGCCAGGAATCTGAATATCGGTTTTCTTCGTTTTTGACAGCAAAACCAATTGGGAGCAATGCGTTCCTCATGCCCATGGTAACCGCTGCTGCAGATATGCCAAGATACTGTGCCGCGGCTTGAATGGTAACCCGGTTCATTTCACGAATATCGTCGTCTGAATACTTGCTCATGCCCTTCACCTCCTCTCGCTGAGCAATGCTATTCTTTTCAACCTCTGTGTTGACCATTATATCACAATAGACTATTTGAAAACATAGAAGCTCTCCCAAAGAGAATGAATTGAATCGCAAAAACCGCTTGATTTTTGCCAGCAATTACAGTAATATTGTAACTGGTGGTGAAAATATGCTAAAAACGCATCTTGTCCTTATGGATGAACTGAATGGCTATAGAAATCCTGCAATGAAGATTACGAGCATGGTAAAGAACGGCGAATTGACCCGCGTCGTGCGCGGGTTGTATGAGACCGATCCCCATACACCGGGCTATCTTCTTGCAGCGAGTATTTACGGCCCGTCCTATCTGTCTTTTGAATACGCCCTTGCCCACCATGGCCTGATCCCGGAAGCTGTCCATCAATTCACGTCGGCAAGCTTTGACAAGAAGAGGGCCAAGCAGTTTGAAACGCCCTTCGGCGTCTTCAGTTATCGGGACGTGCCGGAATCTGCTTTCCCCTACGGTGTCCTGCCGATGGTCGAGAACGGATACAGCTATCGCTTGGCCGCGCCGGAAAAGGCGCTCTGTGACGAGTTGTATAAGCTCTCGCCTTGTGCAAATCGAAGGGAGCTGGAGCAGCTGCTGTTTGAAAATCTGCGAATCGACCGTCAAACGCTCTTAGGGCTTGACCTCGCAGAGATGGAACAGCTTGCCGCGCTGTACCAGACGAAGAACCACAAGCTGCTGCGATCCTGGATCAGAAAGGAGACCCATCATGCAACAAGTACTTGAGCAGATGCTGCGCGCCTATGAGCCACAGACTTCGGCCGACAAGAAGAATGCCATCAAGGAGATCATTCAGGAGATCGTGCTTTGCGGGCTGAGCCGTGCCGGTTTTTTCAAGCACGTAGCCTTCTACGGCGGAACGGCGCTGCGGATTTTCTATGGCCTGGATCGTTTCTCGGAGGATCTTGACTTTTCGCTGATGGCGCCGGAGGGTTTTGACCTGGGCGAGTATCTTCCGGTGCTGGAAAAGGAGATCCGATCCTACGGGCTGAACTTCAAAGCTGAAGGGCGTGTAAAGACGGCGGAATCCGCTATCCAATCTGCCTTTCTGAAGGGGAACACAAAGGAGCACATCCTGCTGTTCTACGCGGATGATCGTCTTGCTCAGTCCATCGCGCCGAGCGAACTGATCAAAATCAAATTCGAGATCGACACAAATCCGCCGCCCTTTGCAACCTTTGAGCATAGGTATCGGCTGCTGCCCAGCCCCTATGAGATCTGCCTGTATGATGCGCCTTCTCTGTTTGCAGGGAAAATACATGCTGTTCTTTGCCGTGCTTGGAAAAATCGCATCAAGGGCCGCGATCTCTATGACTATGTGTTCTATCTCTCAATGAATACACCGGTCAATCTGAAGCACCTGGAAGCTCGCCTCCGGCAATCCGAATTTCTCGACACAGACGCTCCATTGGATATTGGGCAACTGAAAGAGCTTCTTCACGCACGTTTTGCAACGATCGACTATGAGCAGGCAAAGCAGGACGTCTTGCCGTTTATCAAGGATCCAAACAAGCTTGCTGTGTGGGGGAAGGATTTCTTCGATCAGATTACGCAGAATCTGATTGGCGCATAATAACAGAAAACCCGGAATCATCGATGTCATCAAACTGATGCGGTGATTCCGGGTCTTTTTCTATTTTGCCAACTCCACGAAAGCTGCTTTGTGCTCCTCGAGGATGCGCTGCGTTACCTCGCGGAAACGCTCGTCCTCTGCGTCTTGATCGGGAAGGTCATCATCTTCTATCACGATCACATTGACTTTCCCGCTGTGCGTGGTGCAGGCGTCCAGCGCGATAACGCCGGGGCCGTAGTACGGGCTGAAATCGGCGTCGGGGCCGAACTCCGAGCCCTTGCCCTCATACTTGCTGTGGCCGTAGGAGCTGTGCCAGTGCCCGCAGAGGATCGTTTTCTCTTCCGTGCAGCTCTGCGCGGCGTCCATCCCATTATACCAACGCGCCATCCGCCAGCCCTCCGGCCCGGTGTCGCGCCAGTCGGGATCATAACTGTAGCTGCCGTCCCATCCGCGGATGCAGGGGATCCAGCCATGGGTGAAGATGTAATGCGCCGTCTCGTACCAATCAATTGTCGCGGGGATGATGCGCTGATAATACGGTGTCTCCCGCGCTTTCTCGGCGAAATCCCAATGCCGGATCTGCGCCAGCGTCGGATCGTAGCCGGTCAGCTGCAGCGCCGTACCGTAGGTGCCATTGCTCACATGATGCCGGACAGGCAGGCCCTCGTCGATCGTAATCATTTCCGCGAAGAGATCTTCATGATTCCCGCGTATCAGAATGACAGCGTTCTGCTCCATGAGCTCCAAGATGAACTGCTGCATCTCGACTGCCTCTGTACCGCGGTCGAAGATATCGCCCAGAATAATTAGCTTGTGCGGATCTGGATCGATGAAATACCCCGCCTCATCCAGCGCATTATGAAATTCAGTGTAAAAGCCGTGAACGTCAGCTGTGACGTAAATCTTCATAAGTCAAGCATCAACTGCTCGGAACAAGGAGGCGTTTGGCCTGATTCGTCTATAGCACGAAAGACTTTCTCAAGGTTTGGGACGCCCTTCTTCCCTCGGATAGGCATTCCGCCTTTTTCGATGAAGTACGGATTTGCCTCCGCAGAGACCTCAGGCTTCTCATAGTCGATCACGAACAACGGAGTTCCCCGTTTCAATGATTCCTCGCCTGCCGCAAATGTTCCACCAGTTTTTCCTGACTCGACCAGGATCATTGCGCTTGAAAGCCCGATAATAACAGCATTCCGCCGCATGGCATTCCCGACGTTCCATGTCTGTGCCGGAAGGAATTGAGAAACAAAAACGTGGTTCTCTTCTGTGAGCAGATCCCGAATCTCGACTTTCTCTGTGTTCTTCAAAAGACCTTCCGCCAAAACGAACACAGTGTTGCCGCCATGCGCTAAAGCTGCGCTATGCGCGGCCAAGTCTGTTCCTGCAGCATACCCGCTGACAACTGTGATTCCTCGGTCGGTCAGCTGCTCAGCGCACTGTCCGGTAATCATTACGCCTTTTGGAGAAACCTTTCGTGAGCCACAGAAGCCGACGGACTTCGTTGAGAGCAACGCTGAGTTCCCCTTCACAAAAAGCACAGGTGGGCATTGCCCATTGAGCGCCTTTTTCAAATGTTCGGGATACTCGCTATCAATTTCAGAAATAACAGCGATCCCTTTTTCCAACATTTCACCACAAAGCTTTTTCGCGCGCTCTTCATTCTGCAGTATGCTTAGCAAGGTTTCTTCCTTGCAATTCAACACCGCATTCAGCTGCAAAGGCTCTTTGCAGAAGAGCTCAAGCGAAACATCTTGATGCGTAAAAGCATAGTGAAGTATTTTCTTTATCGCAGCATCACCAATTCCTTTGGTGAGCATCAGCTGCAACAGGTACTGGTTTTTCATACTTCACCTCCCCACTAGAGTTAACTCGGGTTCTTTGTTTTTGTGACCGTTAGCACGTAGATTTTATCAATCAGAGGATCCCGACGAAGAACACTTACACACTCTGTCAAGGTTGTCCCAGTTTTATATAGGTCATCAAGGAGCAAAACACTATGCTTCCGTTTGGCCCGATGTTGCTGTCGAATTGTACCACTGAGCTGGCGTTTTTCCTCAAGAGATAAGCCTTTTGACTCGACACCAGATTCCTTTACAAGAACATCAGTAATAAAAAAACGATTTAAATCCTTTGCCAAAGCCTCACATATTTCCCATGTCGGCTGATAAGGTCTAAACTTTGTGGGTGGAACAGGAATAATGGTCTCAAAATCCATCATTTCTGGATGTGATCGTAAAAACACTTCGATTGTTGAAACAATTTCTGTCAGGTTGTCATATCGCCCTTTATACTTGAATTTGGTCAACAGTTCGCCGATTTCAGAGTATGTGTTGTCAAAAACAGGATTACCGAACGGATCGTCTGCAATATGAACACTTCTTATTACATGCTGATCCAACGCATAGCCGATATCCCAATTCCCGTTTAGCTGGATAGGATGTACTTCAACAGCCATTATGAGACCTCCAAGAAAACCTTATCAAATCTATTATAGCATAAAAGCAGAGCTTGTCCATTGCCAGGTTATGACTTGATCATATCAACGACGTTAATGGGCTTAGACAAAACGATAGTACCATCTGGCGTTCTTCCTGTGCGAAAGGCTGTGCTCCAGTATTCGCTCACTTGCTTTCCTCCAAATACAGTTGACGCCATTGTCCGGTCCTTCCATAGTGGCAGGTCCCTGAAATTGCGGACAAAGACTCTGATGTTTGTCCAAAGTTGGTCAGGGAACTTGATTTGGAAAAGATTTTGATCATCATAAAGCTCACCTGTCATACTGAAGAAGTTCTTGATAATCCCTTCTTTCTGTTCTTTAGTTGTTATTATTATAATACACCAGGATTTGTTTAATGGCAACACGGCTTGCAATACGGAATCATCTGTACGTTCGTACCGGTGACTCCGGGTCTTTTTTGTGCCCAAAATTGCAGATCTGCAATTCTCCGCCGAGAGCGGCTTGCCAAATTGCAATCGTGTCGATTTCAGCCTTTCGTGAGGGATTTTTTCGTATAATTGGGTGGAGGCAGCGAAAAAGAAAAGAAACTTCCATCTGCGCGAAAGGAGGGATCACACGCACAACTGAACAGAAAAACGCAGCGACCTGAAATCATCCGTCCATTCGTACTACCGTACCTGGGCGGAAGAGTTCAGGTCTTTTTCTTTTCCTGCCTCCGAATCGAATACAGGAGGTACAAGAGATGATTGATTTCAAAGCAATCAAAGGCCTCGTCACAGCCCGCGAGGCGGCAGAACACTATGGGCTGACGGTAAACAGCCGCGGGATGGCAGTGTGTCCCTTCCACGACGACCACAACCCCAGCATGAAGCTGGACGAGCGTTTCCACTGCTTCGGCTGCGGGGAGGACGGAGACGTGATCGACTTCACGGCGAAGTACTTCAACCTGTCGCTGAAGGAAGCGGCGGAAAAGCTGCTCGCAGACTTCGGGAACGGAGTCGATCTCCCATACACGCCTGCCCCGCCCAAGCCGCCCGATCCGGCCAAGCGCTGCCATGACGTGCTGCTGGCTCTGGAGGTCCGGCTTCATCACCAAAAATGGGGAACCGCGCCGCAGAGCATGGACGATCCCATCACAACGGAATACGCGCAGAACTGCCAGATGTACGATTTTATCGCAGGTCTGGCAGATTTGCTTTCCGGGGGCACAGCACAGCAGAAAGAGGACGAGATCGCCTATCTGACCGAAGGCGGTGTGCTGGATCGCTACGAGGCGCTGCTGCAAAAGGAGGTGATCGAATATGCCGACATCTTTTGAGCCCGCGCCGATCTGGCTTGACGGGAACGGAAAGATCGACGAGGTGGGCTTCTGCGAATGCTTTCGCGAGGAACACCCGATGCTCTGCATCCACGAGACTTTTTTCACGCAGGACGGCAAGGTCACGGACGAGAGTCGATTGAAGAGCGAGATCTATCAGCAGATCAAGCCCTATGTACGCACCCGTGTCTCCAACAAGGTCAATAATCTGCTGGAGGCGCTGCGCTCGGAGTGCTTCTCTCCGCCCCTGCCGATCTACCACGACCGCATCCACGTGGCTAACGGCACGCTGTTCCTGGACGGACACTTTGAGCAAAGCAAGGACTTCTGCCTGAATCGGCTGCCGGTGCGCTACGATCCGGACGCGCCTTTCCCGACAAAATGGATCACCTTCCTCAATGATCTGCTGATCCCGGAGGACATTTTGACCCTACAGGAGTTCATGGGTTACTGCCTGATCCCCAGCACCAAGGCGCAGAAAATGCTGATGCTGGTGGGCAAGGGCGGCGAGGGCAAGTCCCGTGTGGGGATCGTGCTGTCGGCGCTGCTGGGTATCAATATGTACAGCGGCAGCATCGCCAAGGTGGAGACCAGTCCCTTCGCCCGCGCCGATCTGGAATACGGCCTGCTGATGGTGGACGACGACATGAAGATGGAGGCGCTGCCGGATACGAACATCCTGAAAACCCTGATCACGGCGGAGTTGCCCATGGATCTGGAGAAGAAGGGCAAGCAGAGCTACCAGGGCACCATGTATGTTCGCTTCATCGGCTTTGGCAACGGGGCGCTGAAATCCCGCTATGACCGCAGCGTCGGCTTCTTCCGCCGGCAGATCATTCTGACGGTGAAGGACAAGCCCGCCGACCGGGTGGACGATCCCTTCCTGTCCGAAAAGCTGTGCGGCGAGATCGACAGCATCTTCCTCTGGGCGCTGGAGGGGCTGCACCGGCTGCTGGCAAACGGCTACAAGTTCACGCTCAGCGAGCGCAGCCGGGAGAATATGAAGGAGAGCGTGTCCGAGGGAAACAACGTGACGGAGTTCCTTAAATCCGAGGGGTATATCGGCTACAAGGCGGACTATGACATTACCTCCCAGCGCCTGTACGAGTTGTATGTCCTGTGGTGCGAGGAGAACGCCTACTTCCCGCTGGCCAAGAAGAGCTTCCTGGATCAAATGGCCGCGCTTGCGCCGGAATACCGCCTGGAGCCCACGAACAATCTCTATGTCAACGGCCGCCGCGTCCGGGGCTATATGGGCATCTACGCGCTGATCCCATGACGTACGAACGAACAGAGGATTTCAAGTCCGTGCAAATTCAAAGAAAGAAGGATTTACTTATGACCAACACCAGAAACGAAATCAAGGCGCAGATCATCCGCGCCGGATTCACGATGCAGGAGCTGCTGGATCGGCTCCACGACGATTACGGCTGGAGCGATTCCGTCTCCAACTTCTCCAACAAGCTCGCCCGCAATTCGCTCCGCTACCGGGAGGCCGTCGAGCTGGCCGACGTGCTCGGATACGACCTTGTGTGGCAAAAGCGGAAGGAGGGCTGCTGATGGCAAAAGCACAGTACGGCATTCTCCGCTTCGCCAAGTACAAGGGGCCGGAGATCGGCAACATCGAGGCCCACAACGAGCGCACCAAGGAGACCTACGCCAGCAATCCCGACGTGGACCTGACCCGCAGCAAGGACAACATTCACCTGATCGAGCCGCAGGACAAGTACCGCGCGGAGGCAGAGGACCGGATCAAAGCGTGCCAGTGTCCCCGCGTCTGCTCCAACAGCATCCGGGTGGTGGAGACGCTCGTCACCGCGAGCCCGGAGTTCTTCGCGGGCAAGAAGATGGACGAGGTCCGCGCCTACTTCGAGCACGCGCTGAGCTTCCTGCAGAGCCGGATCGCCCCGGAAAACTTCATATCCGCCGTAGTGCATATGGACGAGAAAACGCCCCATATGCACGTTTCTTTTGTCCCGATCACGAAGGATGGGCGGCTGAGTGCCAAGGAGATCGTCGGCAACAAGAAAAAGCTGACCGAGTGGCAGGACGGCTTCTGGCAGCACATGGCGGAGAAGTACCCTGACCTGGAGCGCGGCAAAAGCGCCAGTATTACCGGGCGCACCCACATCCCGCCGCGGCTTTTCAAGGAGAGCGAAAACCTGGACAAGCAGATCCGCGCGGTCGTGGCGATCCTGGACGACACCAACGCGTTCAACGCCAAAAAGAACATGGAGGAGGTCAAGCGGCGGCTGAAAAAGCTCTTCCCCAGGCTGACCAAGTTCAAAGAGACGCTGAGCGGCTACGAAAAGGCCTACAAGGATCTGGATAAAGACAAGAAAGCGCTGGAGGGTAAGGTCAGCCGCCTGGAAAAGGAGAAGGCCGACCTGGCGGCCGCCGGGGAAAAGAAAATGTCCGAGCGGCTGGCCGCGAAGCAGTTGGAGGCAGATTACTATAACCTGTACCGCAGGGTCAGCCAATACGCGCCGGAGCTGCTGCGCAGCCTGCCCGACCCGCAGAAGAAAAAGGAGCTGAGCTTATGAACAGAATAAGGTTTTCAACTCTCCCTCGCCGCCCGGCGGGGGATTACTTTTTGCCCGATTCGGCAACAATCCATAGGAAAGGAGGGGTTGGCAATGGAATTTAAAGTGAGACTGTTTCTCGGAGACGAGCTGATCGACCCGTCCGATTACGACAAGATCAGGATCAACTGTCCCGACGTGGACAGGATCGTAAACGAGATCTATGAGCGCAATGAGCGCCGGCCGCTGACGAGGTCCGAGCTGGACGCGCTGGCCGACGAGCTCGACGAGGAACCGGACGAGCCTCCCGCGGCGGGGAAGCCCTCGTTGCTCAAAAAGCTGGAGCGGAATCAGGAGCTGGTGAAGCAGCGGGACGCGATGCCGCCGCCCAAGAGGCCGCGCCACAGAGAATCGGTGCGGTAAACAGAAAGGCGAAAACGGTATGAGACCGTCACAGTCCCATACCGTTTTTCGCCACTCCTACGTTTCGCAGTTCTTACGAGTAAAATTGAAAAACTATTGAGAACAGAGAAAAATCATGCTATATTACAAACCAAGGAAGGTGTACTTATGAAAAAGACAGAGAGAACTTACCACTTGAAAAACATACTTGAACTCAAGCACAACATGAAGATCGTCATCGACGAGGCCGTGGAGCTGGACGAGGATGACAATTTCCTCATCAACGTGGGCTATCTCCGCGTGTCCACGGACCGGCAGGCGGATCTGGGCTTCGGACTGGATATCCAGGAGGCCGATATTGTCCGCTGGTGCACGGCCAACGGCTACAAGAACCTGGTGCTCTTCATCGACGACGGCTATACCGGCACCAACATGGATCGCCCGGCTCTGCAGGAGATCATGGGCGCGATCACGGACTTCAACAACGGGAAGTCGCACATCCGCGTCAACTCCCTGGTGGTGGCGAGGATCGACCGTCTGGGCCGCTCCCTGCTGGGCACGCTGCAATTTATCCAGGACTACATCGTCGCGGCAAAGGACAGCAAGAACAGCGCCGTCAACCGCAACCGGGAGGACATCAACTTTGTCTCCGTTGCGGAAAACTACTGCCGCATCGACAAGGACAACCCGCAAGGCAAATTCCTGCTGATGCTCTTCGCCACACTGGCAGAGTTCGACCGCGACCAGATCGTGGAGAAGCTCAAGCGGGGGCGGCAGGCACGGGTGGCCTCCGGCAAGTGGATGGGCGGTGGCAACGCGCCCTTCGGCTACCGCTACAACAAGGAGACATCTTCGCTGGAGATTGTGCCCGAAGAAGCGGAGGTCGTAAAAGAGATCTTCCGCCTGTACATCGAAGAGAAAATGCCGCCGCAGAAGATCGCGGAGCGCTTTCATTTCAGCGGCGACCAGGCGATCCGTCAGATTCTGATGCGCAAGTCCCTCACCGGCTGCATCGTCTTCAACGGCGAGGAGTACGAGGGCAACCATGAGGCCATCATCTCCCTGGAAACCTGGCAGGAGGCCCAGGAGGAGCTGCAACGGCGCAGCGTCAACCGCACCAGCTCCAACTATTTGCTCTCAGGGCTCGTGTACTGCGGCGAGTGCGGCGCGAAGATGCGCTATCAGAAATGGGGCGACAAGGGGCACAAGCTGGTCTGCTATTCCTCCCAAGAATCCAGCAACGCCCGCTTCGGCAAGGCCGACAGCTGCGACAGCGAGCGCTTCTGGTGCAAGGACGTGGAGAAGGCCGTCATCGACGAGCTGTTCCGGCTGAAATACCTGGGGCAGCCCGACACGCGGAAGACGGAAAACAGCGTTGACAACATCGCCGTGCTGCAAAAGGAGCTGGCCGCCGCCCGCAAACGCCTGAGCCGTCTCTACGACTTCGAGGACGAGGATGAGACCGACGACGTGCTCAGCGAAAAGATCCTCGACGCCAGGCAGCGCGTCCGGAACATCGAGGCGCAGATCCGCGAGGAGGAGCGCTATTCCACCATCGAGAGGAAAAAGCAGAAGATCAAGGGCATCCTCCGCACCCTGCAGTCGACCTGGCCGGAGATGAACGACGTGCAGCGGCAGAGCACCTGCCAGCAGCTCATCGACCGGGTCATCATCTACAAGGACGGCAG
>JAFSNA010000094.1 GCA_017447645.1 Oscillospiraceae bacterium | reverse complement strand
GAGATCAGCGACTGGATCCAGTCATAGGCCTCGCGCCGCGCCTGAACCTCCGGCGGCACCTGCTCTTTTTCCTTTTTCTTTTTTCTGTTCTTTTTTTCGTTCATAGGATGGCCTCTCCTATCCCGTTATCGTTCAAGCTAACTTTGATATTATACACCTTTCGGCATACATGTGGCAACAATAAAAAAAGGAAGCCTCGAGGGCTTCCTTTTTTCGTGACTTTTCAGAGACGCTCTTTGACCTTGGCGCTCTTGCCCACGCGGTCGCGCAGGTAGTAGAGCTTCGCGCGGCGGACCTTGCCCTTGCGGACGGTGGTCACGGAGACGATGGAGGGAGAATGTACCGGAAATACCTTCTCGCAGCCGACGCCGTAAGAGATGCGGCGCACGGTGATGGTCTCGTTGATGCCGCCGTGCTTCTTGGCGATGATCGTGCCTTCGAAAGCCTGCGTACGCTCGCGGTTGCCTTCCTTGACGCGGACGAGGACACGCACGGTGTCGCCGACGTTCATTTCGGGCAGCTCGCTCTTCATGTACTTGTCACTGAGAATTTTGACCAGATCCATAACAATCCAATCCTTCCTAATATAGACGTTCATGTCGGAGGGCGCGCCTTTCGCGCCGCGCAGCGGACCGCCTTTCTCATGCCCGTGACCCTCACAGGCTTTGATAGGATACCACAACGAAGGAAGGATTGCAAGTCTTTTTTTATCTGAAAAGCATCATATTTTCATCAAAGGTCTCGATGCGGGTGAATTTGGCGAAATCCGGCGCGATCTCCGCCGCCAGGGCGCGCAGCGCGGCGGCAAGCAGATCGGGATTGAGCGTGGGGTTCTGCGCGCTGATCACGGCCGAAACGCGCACGCCGTCCTCCCCCGCCGTGAAGGCGATCTCGCGGATCGAGGGGCGAATGTCCGTCTCGCCGAAGCCTCGCTTGGTCTTCTTCTCGATCACGATGCTCCCGCGCACGAAGAAATCCGTGAGTTGTTCTTGCATTATGTCAACCGAACGCTCGTCGTATTCAAAGACGCCTTCGATCTTCAGCCATTTCAATTCGGCGTTTTTCCGTGTCGGCTCATAGATCTCCTGCACCGTGATCCCTTCCGGCACGGTGGCGTTGAGTCGCGCGACCAATGATGTTATGTCAACTTCTTCAATCAGCTGGAAATCCATCAGCTCGCACACGCTCGCCGTGCCGACCGAGAGCGGCAGCGCGATGGAGATCTGCGGGCGGGGGTTGAAGCCCTCGGAGTATTTCAGGCGGCTGCCCGCGCGGGAAAAAGCGCGCTGCATCGTCGCCATCAGATCGAGGTGGGAGATATAGATCGCCCTCCCCGTTTTGGAAAAACGCATCCTCAGCTTATTCATCGCATCCCCTCCCGTGCAGGAGCCTTGCCGCGCCGCAGGCCGAACAGCTCTTCCGGCAGTCGGGCGAGAGTTCGGAGCGATAGCAGCGCTCCCGCTCGCGCAGCAGATGCTGCCGCCGCACGCCTACGTCGATCATGTCCCAGGGCAGGACCTCGTCCGTCCCGCGCTCGCGCGAGGCGTAAAAGTCGAGGTCGAGACCGCAGCTCTCGAAGGCCTTCACCCAGCGCTCAAAGACGAAGTAGTCCGACCAGGCGTCCAGCCGCCCGCCCCGGCGCCAGACCTCCTCCAGCACGTCGCCCAGACGGCGGTCGCCGCGCGAGAGCGCAGACTCGATGACGCTGGTTTCGGCGTCGTGCCAGTTATAGGTCACGTTGCGCGCTGTGATCGCGCTGCGCAGCAGATTGACGCGGCGGAGGTATTCCTCCTTGCTGATCTGCGCCTCCCACTGGAAGGGGCTGTGCGGCTTGGGGATGAAGCAGGAGGTGGAGATCGTGATGCGCACGCCGCGGTTTTTGTTTTTCGCATTCTCGCGCCAGCAGTGCAGCACCTCGTCGGCCATGTCCGCGATGCCGCGGATGTCCTCGTCCGTCTCGGTCGGCAGGCCGAGCATATAGTAGAGCTTCACGCTGTTCCAGCCGCCGGCGAAGGCGATCGCACAGGTGTGCAGCAGCTCCTCCTCCGTGACGTTTTTGTTGATCGCGTCGCGCAGGCGCTGACTGCCGCCCTCGACGGCAAAGGTCAGACCGGTCTTGCGCACGCGCTGCAGGCGCTGCATCAGCTCCATCGAGAAATTGTCCGCCCTCAGCGAGGGCAGGGCCAGGCCGATGCTCCTCGGCTCGCAGTATTCGAGCAGGCCGTCGCAGAGCTCGTTGAGGCAGCGGTAGTCGCTCGTGGACAGCGACAGCAGCGTCACATCCTCATAGCCGGTGTTCCGCAGCGTCTCGATGCCCTGGCGGATCAGCGTCTCAGGCTTTTTGGCACGGATCGGGCGATAGATATGCCCCGCCTGGCAGAAGCGGCAGCCGCGCACGCAGCCGCGGAAGAGTTCGATATCCACCTTGTCCTGGACGACCTCGGTGGAGGGGACGATCGGGTCGGTCGGATAGGGCGCAGCGTCGAGATCCTCGACGATGCGCTTCTGCACTTTTTCGGGCGCGCCGTCCTTTGCCGTGATCGAGCGGATCGTGCCGTCGTCGTTCCAGGCGATCTCATAGAGGTCGGGGACGTATACGCCGCCGATCCGGGCGGCGCGGCGCAGGAACTCTTTCTTGCTCCAGCCCTCTGCCTTGGCCGTGCGCAGCAGGGTGAGGAGCTCGTTGTTCATCTCCTCGCCCTCGCCGATCACGAACAGGTCCATGAACGGGGCCATCGGCTCCGCATTCACGCAGGCGGAGCCCCCGGCAAAGACGATCGGCAGGAGCTCCGGCCTGTCCGCGCTGCGCAGCGGCAGACCCGCCATGTCGAGCATGTCCAGCACGGTGGTGTAGGCCATCTCATAGCCGATGGAAAAAGCCAGCGCGTCGAACTGATCGAGACTGTCGCCGCTCTCGAGCGCGTAGAGGGGCATGCCGGCCTTTTTCATCTCCTCGTACATGTCCCCCCAGGGCGCGAAGCAGCGCTCGCACCAGACGAAGGGCAGGCTGTTCATCGTCTTGTAGAGGATCTTCAATCCGAGATTGGACATGCCGATCTCGTAGGTGTCCGGGAAGCAGAAGGCCAGGCGCAGTTCGACGCTGCGCTTGTCCTTGATGATCTGGTTGTATTCGCCGCCGGTATAGCGCGCGGGCTTCTGTACGCGCGGCAGGATCCGTTCCAGTCGTTTATCCATGGTGTACTCCGCAGTCTGTTTGATCGTTTTATTTTACAATAATTCCCGCCGTTTTACAAGTGCGGCCTTGTCCGGCTGGGCCAGCAGCAGCCACAGCGCGGCAAGCGTCAGCGCCGTGCCCTCGCCGCGCCACATCAGCCAGGTCCCGGCCATAAGCAGCGCGGTCGACAGCGTGAGGCTGAGCGCTTTCGTCAGCATGTCGCCGCGGCGGGAGCCGAGCAGCTCCGAGACGATGATCGAGAAGATCCTTCCGCCGTCGAGCGGCAGGATCGGCAGCAGATTGAAAAGCGAGAGCAGCAGCGAGATCCCCGCCGAGAGCGTCAGCAGCTCGTTGCCGTTCCGGGCGGCGAAAAACGAGGCGGCGAAGGCGTACGCGAAGCCCGCAGCCGGGCCGGCCAGGGCGGAAACGGCATGTCCGAGCGGCGCGCAGATGCCGCCGTACTCGATGCATAATCCCCGAAGATCCGCCGAAACGCGCCGGATGCGGAGCCCGTAGAGCCGCAGGGCGACGATATGGCCCAGCTCGTGGACGATCACCGGAGGGAGAAGAGCGGCGAGCTCCGAAAAGCTCGCCGTACAGTAGAGCAGCGCGCCGAGCAGGACGGCGAAAGGGCTGATCGAAAAACGGCCTTTGTTCATTCAGCTCTCCCCCGTCTTCTCCTGCGCGTATTCCCGCCAAACGGCGATGAGCTTTTCTCCCAGTTCTCTGTCGCTCAGCCCCCGGCCGAGCGCCGTGACGACCGCCCTGTAATCCCTGTCCGACGCGGTAAGCCGCAGCGCCTCGCGGCGCAGCATGTCCATCTGCGCGGGGCACAGCAGCTTGATCGCCGTAAGCAGGATGAACAGCGCCGAGGCGACATAGACCCTGATCCTGTCCATGCGCTCACCTCCCCTTGGATGCACTATATGGACGCGGAGGCAGGGATATGAAAAGAGGATCATAAAGAAAAAAGTCATCCCGAGCGTCGGCGAAGGATCTTTTTCTCCCGTCTCGCGGGAAAGATCCTTCGCTTCGCTCAGAATGACATGCGGTCGGCGTCCGGGATTATTTCAGAACGCTGCCGAGGAGCGCGCCGAGCAGGCCCGAGTCGTCCTCCTTACCGTTCGCCGCGCCGAGCAGCGCGCCGAGCGCGGGGATCTCGTCGGCCTTTCTGCCGATGAGGCTGAGCAGCAGCGAGGTGCCCGCGGAGCTGCCGAGAAGCGACGAGAGCAGCGAGCCGCCGTCGTCCTCTTTTGCGCTCTTGCTCAGCAGCTTGAGCAGCAGCGACACGCCGCCGACCTTCAGCAGCAGGCTGACGAGGCCCTTGCGGTTTTTCTTTTTCTTCAGCAGGCTCAGGAACAGCGCGGCGAGCGCCTTGTCGGAGAAGATCCGGCTCGTTCCCTTGGTGAGATTGGCGAGATCCTGTTCGCTGACCTCGTTGCCGACGAGGGTGCGCAGCGTGCCCTCAACGTCCGTTTCCATGCCCCTGACGACCTGCGGATCCTTGTTGAGCGCGTCAAGCACCTTTTCAATGCCCTGTTTGGTAGTCATGTTCCGTTCCTTTCCGCGGCCGAAGGGCCGCACGGTCGATATTTGCCGGGTCTGTGAGGATATTATACCGTATCGGCGAAAAAAGGCAAAGACTTTTCGCGTTTTTTTCTCTGTCCGCGCGGAAGAAAAGAGGGAAAATATCTTCTTGACAATTGCGGCTTTGGTCCTTATAATGTAAAAGCTGTCCGGAATGAGCCGGACATTTCGGGGTGTAGCGCAGATGGTAGCGCGCTTGGTTCGGGACCAAGAGGCCCGGAGTTCAAATCTCCGCACTCCGACCACGCCGCCGCAAGCCGATCATCGCTTGCGGCGGCATTTTTTCAAAGGAAAGAAAGGAGCGGGAGGCCGTGAGCGTCTTTGTCCTGAAGCTGATCTCGATCGTTTCCATGCTGATCGACCACACGACCCATGTGCTGAACCTGTCGGGGCGTCTGCCCTTCGGGCAGCTCTATCTCGCCGGCCGCACGATCGGGCGTCCCGCGTTTGTGATCTTTTGCTTCATGCTGGTCAACGGCTTTGACAAGACCCGGGACAGAAAGAAATATCTTTCGCGTCTCGTGCTCTTTGCCGTGATCTCGCAGATCCCCTTCGCACTGGCCTTCGCGGCGGGCAACTACAAGGGCGCGGCCGAAACGGTCTTTTCCTTCGACGCGCTGCGCGCTTTCTATCTTCTGCTGCCGCTGGTGGTCTATTACCTGACGGTCTGTGAACGCCGCTTCGATCCCTCTCTCATCGCGCTGGCCGTCGCTTTCCTGTTCGCTTCGCTGCGTCTGACGGTCGGCGGGATCTGCCTGCTTGAGCAGGACGACCTGAACGTCTTTTACACGCTGGCCGTCTCGATGGCGATCATGATGGGACTGGATTATCTCGGCTCGGAGGGACGCAGCTGGCTGAAGGTCTTTCTGATCGCCGCCGCGCTCGCCGCCGTGCTGATCTTCGTCGAGCCGCATGCCGACTATGCGCTCAAGGGCGTCGCGCTGATCGTCGGGATGTATCTGTGCCGAAGCAGACGGTGGCTGATGCTCATCGTCGCGGCGCTCTGGTGCTTTATCGAATACGAGTGGTGCGTTTTCCGCTACCCCCGGTATCTGTCCTATTTCATCGGCGCGCTCTCCGCGCTGCTGCCGATGGCCCTCTATAACGGAAAGCTGGGCCCGAAGCTTCGCACCTTCTTTTACGTGTTTTATCCCGCGCACCTCGCGTTGCTGGGGCTCATGTTCGTTTCGCTTTCGAGATCCTGAAAAAACTGACGGCCGCCGGTTTTCCCGGCGGCCGGCAGGTTAT
>JAFSNA010000093.1 GCA_017447645.1 Oscillospiraceae bacterium | reverse complement strand
CTGTTTTCCTACGTGACGCCGAAAGTCCGTATCGACGAGAGACCCGCCGCGGCAGAAAAGATCAACGAGCAGCTGAACCTGCTGGAGGAGGCCTATATCTCCGGAACGGGGAACGCGGGCGGGCGCAATCACCTTCTGGAGAGCGCGACGGACAACTACAATTACATCCACGACACGGGCGCGAGCCTGAACACGCTTTTTACTTCGGCGCGCACGGTCAAGGGCACGCGTGCCGACGGCAGCGTGGTCAGCTTCCGCTTCTGGACGAGCGTGTACACAGGCGGCACGGGCGGCAGCTACGGCTATTACGGCATCAATTTCGACGCGGAGACAGGCGATAAGCTTTCGCTCGATTCTCTCTCCGCCGACCCGGAAGGCTTTAAGCAGAAGCTCATTGACAGCGTGATCGCGCTTGCGCGCAAGGACAGCGCGTTTTATTCCCAGCTTTCGCAGAACGGCTCCGACGCCGACGGCGCGCTGGCCGCGATCGTGCGGGAGGGGAGCTGGTATTTCTCCCCGGAGGGCATCGTCTTCTTCCCTGCCTTCGGCGAACTCAGGCCGGAGGACGAGGGCCTGACGATGTTCACGGTGCCCTATTCCGCGCTCGCGGGCGTGATGGACGAGCGCTTTTTCCCCGTGAAGCGCGACGGGACCGGCACGTTTGAGATCGTGCGGGTCGGCGAGGTGACGGACGGCACCGTGGCAAGCATCGACCGCCTGGTCGTGTCCGACGGCGAGGAAATGTACCTGAAGGTCAAGGGCACGATCTACGACCTGACGATCAGCAGCTTTTATTACGTCGATCAGGCCCAGGGCGACGAGCGCTTCTATGAGACCGACCGTCACTGGTACGCCAGCTATATGAGCGACTGCGCCCTGCAGATCTGCGCGGTCGTTCCCAACGGTATGCCGGATCTGATGATCAGCTATACGGATGCGGACTACGTCCAGCACCGTCTTTTCCTCAGCGAGAGCGGCGTGAACGGCGGCATCACGCTCGTCGACGACACCATCAAGGCCGTTGGCTGAAACGCCGGAAAAGAAGAGAAAAATTTGTTGACATTGCCGAGCGCACGTGTTATTATACCAAAGCCGCATTGAAGAGGCCGTCAAAGCCGGGCCCTGCCCGCGCCTCAAGAGCGAGTCCTGCAAGATGGGAGGAGTTCATTCGTGAAGCATGCTATCATCGTGACCGGCGGTAAGCAGTACCGTGTCGCGGAAGGCGACGTCGTTTTCATCGAGAAGCTCGACGCGGCGGCCGGCGACAGCGTCAAGTTCGACCAGGTCCTGGCCGTGATCGACGGCGAGAACGCCGTCTTCGGCAAGCCCGTGATCGAGGGCGCGTCCGTCAGCGCCAATGTCGTGAAGAACGGCAAGGGCAGCAAGATCCGCGTTTACAAAATGAAGCCCAAAAAGGGTTACCGCAGAACGCAGGGCCACAGACAGCCCTACACGAAGGTCCAGATCGAGTCGATCAACGCCTGAGCATCCGCAGCTATTATGACTAAAGGAGGAGAAACCTAATGGCACATAAAAAAGGTATGGGTTCCACCAAGAACGGCCGTGACAGTGAGTCCAAGCGCCTCGGAACCAAAAGAGCCGACGGACAGTTCGTCCTGGCCGGCAACATCCTTGTCAGACAGCGCGGAACCAAGATCCACCCCGGCAACAACGTGGGCAAGGGGAAGGACGACACTCTGTTCGCCCTCATCGACGGCAAAGTGAAGTTCGAGCGCATGGGCAAGGACCGCAAGATGGTCTCTGTTTACGAAGAAATCGCTCAGTAAAGCAAACAAAAAGACCGGACTGCAGCTCAGTCCGGTCTTTTGCTTTGACCGACGATCCCGATCAGCACGATCTTTTAAGGAGAAACTATGGCAGCTTCTTTTGTTGATAAAGCCAGGATCACGATCCGCGCCGGCAGCGGCGGCAACGGCGCCGTTGCCTTCCACCGTGAGAAATACGTTGCGGCGGGCGGCCCGGACGGCGGCGACGGCGGCCGCGGCGGCAGCGTGGTCTTTTCCGTGGATGACAACCTTTCCACGCTGATGGACTTTCGATACAAGCGCAAATATGTCGCGCCCGACGGCATGCCCGGACAGGGCAAGCGGTGCAACGGCCGCGACGGCGACACGCTCGTCATCAAGGTCCCGCGCGGCACGATCATCCGCGATACGGAGAGCGGCGCCATCATGCACGACATGTCCACCGGCGAGGACTGGGTCGCCGCCAGGGGCGGCCGCGGCGGCTGGGGCAATATCCATTTCGCCACGCCCACACGCCAGGTCCCGCGCTTTGCCAAGCCGGGCCTGCCCGGCGAGAGCCACGACATCACGCTCGAGCTAAAGCTTCTGGCTGACGTGGGGCTGATCGGCTTTCCGAACGTCGGCAAGTCCACGCTGCTGTCCGTCGTCAGCAAGGCGCATCCCAAGATCGCGAACTATCATTTCACGACGCTTTTCCCCAATCTCGGTGTCGTTTACGTCGACGAGGGCGTTTCCTTCGTCATGGCCGACATCCCCGGCATCATCGAGGGCGCGTCGGAGGGCGCGGGGCTCGGCCACGATTTTCTGCGGCATATCGACCGCTGCCGTCTGCTTGTCCATCTTGTCGACGTTTCAGGCAGCGAAGGACGCGATCCCGTGTCGGATCTCGATACGATCAATTCGGAGCTGCGCGAGTACAGCCCGGAGCTGGCTGAGCGCAGACAGATTGTTGTCGCCAATAAATGCGATCTGCTGGAGGAAGGTTCGGACAAACTTTCCCGTCTGCGCGCGCGCGCCGAGGAGCTGGGCTGCCCCTTCTTTGAAATGAGCGCGGCCACGCATGCGGGCACGCATGAGCTGATCGGAGAGTGCGCGAAACTGCTGCGTGATCTGCCGCCAATTCAAAGCTATGAGGCGGATTACGTCCCGCCTGAGCCGAAGGTGGAGAGCGCGGGCGATCTCACGATCGAAAAGGACGACGACATGTGGCTCGTTGAAGGTCCCTGGCTGCAGCGCCTTGTTGCGACGGTCAATTTCTCCGACTATGAAAGCCGGATGTTTTTCGACCGCATCCTGCGGGAGAGCGGCGTTTTCGCCCGCATGGAAGAGATGGGCGTCAAGGACGGGGATACCGTCTGCATGTATGATCTGATGTTTGAGTACAAAGAGTAATGAGGGAGAAATGTGCCGCACAAGCAGCTTTGCTTGTGCGACATACCTTATCTATCATA
This sequence comes from Oscillospiraceae bacterium, assembly GCA_017447645.1. Taxonomy (GTDB): domain Bacteria; phylum Bacillota; class Clostridia; order Oscillospirales; family Oscillospiraceae; genus Limivicinus. The sequence goes on along the minus strand of JAFSNA010000093.1, from coordinate 6,053 downwards.
AAACATTAAATGTGTTTCGTCAATATATGCAACAAATATTTCAATTAAAACTTCCATTTTATACAAATATGACAAGAATTCTTTGGCTCCTTTGCCGATTGCATTCTCGCCCTCCCTTTGCTATAGTATAAGCAGAAAGGGAAATCCCCTATGACATAAACCGTCCTGAATCAGAGACAGGACGAAGGGGCTCTCAGGATAGGAAATGTTCCGGCGCATATAGTTTACTCACTATACGAGTTGATGATGATTGTGTGATGCGGCCGTTGAATGGATTTCGAGATCCTGTCGAAAGCCCGAATAAAAAGAAAGAGAGGTAACCAGGATGTTAGATACCAAGATCTCAAAGAAATAGCCCCTGACTGTGGAACCGAGTGGATCAGTCAGGGGTTATTTCGTTTTATATGCTTTTTTTGTCAGCCCGATGCGGCTGTTCTTTTTTTGCCCGAATTCCATTTTTTTCATGCCTTCGGTCTGCATATCTCTTTTTTCTGCGCAGAAGATAAGCACGGACAGGAAGCGAAAAGAAAGCGATGATCTCCGGACGACTCAGGCCGGGCTCATCCGCTGCGTTTCGCCCGGCCCAATCTGATGAAAAGGAGATGCAAACGATGGCTTACAATTCCAGCAACCAGCTCGTGAACCCGAACGCTCGCGAGGCGATGGACAGATTCAAGATGGAAGCCGCTTCCGAAGTCGGCGTCAATCTGAAGAACGGCTATAACGGCGACCTCACCAGCCGTCAGGCCGGCTCCGTCGGCGGCCAGATGGTCAAGAAGATGATCGAGGCCTACGAAAACGGCATGAAGTAATCGCAAAGGCGACAGATTGCAGGGCGGCAAAGCCGCTCTGCAATTTTTCATGTGTTTTTACATATTGACAAGATTTGTCGTATATCGTATCATCAAATCAAATATGAAGAACTGCTCATATGACGGAGGCGTCATACACCATGGATCAACTCGACCTCATTCGCCCGCAGGGCGAGAGCCTTGCCGCACTGGCGGATTTTTACCGCGTTTTTGCCGATGAGACCCGCATCCGGATCCTCTGCGCGCTGCTGGACGGGGAAAAGCGCGTTCTGGATATCGCCCGGGAGCTGGAGCTTTCCCATTCGGCAGTCTCGCATCAGCTGCAGCTGCTGCGCGCGCGAAGGCTAGTCTCCTTCCGCAGAGAAGGGAAGAGCGTCTGCTATTCCATCGCCGACGAGCATATCCATTCGATCCTGATGCAGGGGATCGAGCATCTGGGAGAGTAAGGGGAGAAAGAGATGGCGAAGCATCTGGCCAAAAAAGAAAAGAAACGCAGCGCGCTGGACGTCGCAAAAGAGAAGCTTTCCCTGATAAAGGACAGCGCAAAGAAGATCGGAAGCAGGGAGAAGAGCGGCGAAAAGAAGAGCAAAGGCCCGGAAAAGACCATCGCCAGGGCGATCCGCATCCCCGTGACGAACAGCGCAAAAAAGGCCGCCGCCCGGAAAAAGGAGACGGAAGGCTCCGACGCTTTTCAGAGTGTGATGCTCAACAAAACGCTGGATCTCCGTTTCAATACGACCGATCTGTTTCTGACGGCGCTCGCGCTGATCCTGCTTGTCATCGCGCATTTTCTGCCTACCTCCGGGCCGATCCGGCTTCTGAGCTTTCTTGTGCCCTTCCTGCTGGCCGGCTACAATTATCTCTACGAGGCCTTTCAGGAGGCCTTTATGGGCATCGTCCTGGGGCGTGAACTGATCCTGATGATCGCAGTTCTGATGGCCCTGTGCGCCGGCGAGTACTTAGGCGCGGCTGCGGTCATGATCTGTCTGAAGATAGGCGATCTGACGCTCGCCTATATCGAAATGATCCAGAGCGAAAAGGTTTCGGCGCTCTACGCGCTCAGACCGGAGAAGGCCGAGCTTGTGAACGGCGACGCGGTCAGCCCGGTCAGGGCCTCCGAGATCGCCGTCGGCTCCGAGATCCTTGTCCGAGCGGGAGAGACGATCCCCGTCGACGGCGTGGTGCTCGACGGCACCTCCGTCCTGGATGCGGCGCCGCTCGTCGGCGGGAACTGCAGCTTCCCGGTCGCCGTGGGCAGCGAAGCGATCTCCGGCTGCACGAACGTCAATGCGCCGCTGCGCATCCGCGTGGAGCGCACACAAAAGGATTCCGTCAGCTCGGCGCTCATCCGCGCGGCGGAGAACGCCTGGATGCACAAATCCGCGCATGAGCGGCAGCTGCAGTGGGTGCTGTCCTATCTTTCCCCGGCGCTTGTGCTGCTGTCCGTTCTGATGGCCGTGATCCCTTCGATCGCAACGGGCGAGTGGCGGGTCTATCTCGTGCGTGCCGCGATCCTGTTGACCGTTTCGCAGATGTATTCCGTCGTACAGAGCGTCAAGCTCTCCTATGACTGCGCGGCGGCCTGCGCCGCTTCGGATGGCGTCGTCGTCAAGGGACACGACGTGCTGGAATCCCTGTCCAGGGCGGAGACGATGGTCTTTGACAAGACCGGCACCGTCACGGAGGGCGAATATCGCGTCAAGGAGGTCTTCCCACGCGGTGTTTCCGAGGGCCAGCTCCTCTTCCTCGCGGGAGCGGCGGAGCTTTATTCGCCCCATCCGATCGCCAAAGCGATCGTCGCGGCCAGCGGGGCCTATGCCTCGGAGATCAGCGCCGTCGACATCAAGGAGATCCCCGGCCGCGGCGTGAGCGCCTTCATCGACGGACGCTGCGTCTATGTCGGGAACGCCGCTATGATGGAGGAGCACGGCATTGCCTTTGACAATCCCAGCATCCCCGGCTCCGCGATCCATGTGGGCGTCGACGGGCATTATCTGGGACATATCATCCTGGAGGACGCGCTGCGGGACAGCGCCTTTGACGTGATCGAGGAGCTGCGCGCCGCGGGCGTCGGCACCAGCGTGCTGCTGACGGGCGACGTCCATTCCAGCGCGCGGAGGATCGCCTCCTCGCTGAACTTCGACCTGGTCAAGGCCGAACTGACACCGGAGGAAAAATGCAGCTCGGTCGAATATCTCATGAGCAACCGCAACGTCAACACCACGCTTGCCTTTGTCGGCGACGGCGTCTGCGACGCGGACGCGCTGCGGCTTGCGACCGTGGGCATCGCCCTCGGCTCCTTTGACAAGCCCGAGGCGCTTGAGGCATCCGACGCCGCGATCCTCGGCCGTGAGCTCCGCACGCTGCCCAGGCTTTACCGGCTTGCCGTACAGACGGCGAGAACGGCTCTGCAGCAGACGATCGTGTGCGGCGCCGTCAAGCTGCTTGTGCTGATCTTCGGCGCGGCCGGGCTCTGCTCGCTTCCGGTGGCGGCGGTGATCCAGATGGCGTCGATCCTGTATGAGGCATACAGCGCGCGTCGGATCCTGCTGTCCGGCGATGAACATAAGATCCTTCGGGTAAAAGAAAGGAAAATCTGATCATGAACGAAGCTTTGAAGGTCCTGTACGATCGGCGCAGCATCCGCCGCTATAAGAGCGAACAGATCAGCCGCGAAGAGATGGACGCCGTGATCAAAGCGGGCGTCTGCGCCCCCTCCGGGAAGAACCTGCAGTCTGCGATCATCATTGCCGTGCAGGACAGAGAAACGCGCGATCTGCTTTCCCGTCTCAACGCCGAGGTGCTCGGCGTCAAAAGCGATCCCTTCTACGGCGCGCCGACCGTGCTGGTCGTGCTGGCCCGCGCGGACAGCCCCTACGCCGTACAGGACGGCAGCCTTGTCCTGGGCAATCTGATGAACGCGGCGAAGGCGATCGGTCTCGGTTCCTGCTGGATCAACCGCGCCAGGGAGGTCTTCGACTCCGAGGAAGGGAAGGCGCTGTTGAAGAAGTGGGGCGTTGAAGGCGAGTGGATCGGCGTCGGCAACTGTATCCTCGGCTATCCGGCCGAGGACCCGGCGATCAAGCCCCGCAAGGAGAATTTCGTTTATTACGTCCTGTAAGGCATGAACGTTTACGACTTTGACAAGACCATTTTCTATCCGGACAGCTCGTACACCTTCTTTCTGTACTGCCTGAAAAAGCATCCCGGCGCCGTCCTGCGTTTTTCGCCGGGGATCCTTGCGGCCTCGCTGCGCTATGCCTTCGGCAGAATCGGGGCGAAGGCGCTCAAGGAAAAGCTTTTTGCCTACCTGCGCTGCCTGAGCGATCCGGAGAAGCTGGTCGAAGAATTCTGGGACGAGCATTTTGCGCTGATCGGAGAATGGTATCTGCGTCAGCGGAAGCCGGACGATCTGATCATCACCGCCTCGCCGGAGTTTCTGGTGGGGGAGGCCGGCCGCAGGCTCGGCGCCGAGGTGATCGGAACGCGGATGGATATACGCTCCGGAAGGATCGAGGGAGAAAACTGTCACGACGCGGAAAAGGTTCTTCGATTCCGCGCTCTCTACCCTGAGGAGACGATCGAGGCCTTCTATTCCGACTCCCTGTCCGACACGCCTTTGGCAGAGATCGCCGAGCGTGCGTTTCTGGTTGACAGGGGAAGGCTGAGCGACTGGCGCTGAAAGAACGCGGAAGAGAAAAAGGAGAAAGAACATGTCATCGTCTACCAAGGAGGCGCTGGGTGCGGCGCTGAAAAAAATGATGGCCGTCAAGCCCATCGACAAGATCACCGTCAAGGACCTGGTGGAGATCTGCGGCGTGAACCGCCAGACCTTCTATTATCACTTTGACGACGTGTATGATCTGCTGGAATGGGTCTTTGAGGCCGACGCCGAGAAGAACCTCCCCAAGGAGGTCAAATACGAGCGCTGGCGCGAGGACGTGTCGATGTTTTTCAAATACCTCAGCCGAAACTCCGTCTTTGCGCTGAACATCTACAACTCGCCCAACCGCACCTATATGCTGCGTTTTTACAAGCAGAAGCTGCAGGACTGCATCCGCAGCTTCGCGGTCATCGTCTCGCGCGACATGAAGATCGACCGGCGCGACTTTGAATTCGTCGTCGAATTCTACGCCAACTGCGTCGTCGGCGTGATCTCCCAGTGGCTCGATCTCGGCATGCAGCTGCCGAGCGAGGTCACGGTGGAGCAGTGTCTGACCGTGCTCGACAACAGCGTGGAAAACCTGCTGATGCGCTTTAACCACGACTGAGCCCCATTCATACGGTATTCCGGCGGACCAATTCGGACCGCCGGAATTTATTTCGTCTTAATCTATTGAAAGAGAGCTCGAAAGAGGGTAAAATAAATCGTCTGAGCTAACACACGGGAGGAATGGTCATGGCCGAACAGAAAACGAACGTCATGCGGCTGCTCGATCAGAAAAAGATCCCATATTGCGCTCACAGCTATCCGCACGGCGATACGGCCGTCGACGGCGTCACCGTGGCCGGACTGATCGGGAAACCGGCGGAGAGCGTGTTCAAAACGCTTGTTGCGCGCGGCGCGAGCAAGAGCATTTATGTGTTCGTCATTCCCGTCTGCGGCGAGCTGGATCTCAAGCTCGCGGCAAAGGCGGCGGGCGAGAAATCTGTGGAGATGATCCATGTCAGCGAGATCAACGCGCTCACCGGTTATGTGCGCGGCGGCTGTTCGCCGCTCGGCATGAAAAAACAGTTCAGGACATTTTTTGACAGCAGCTGCCTTGATCGGGAAAGCATCGTCGTCAGCGCCGGAAAGATCGGCGCGCAGGTCGAACTCTCGCCGCGGGAGCTGATTGGACTGACGCGCGGCGCGGCAGCCGCACTCACAAAGGAGCTTTGATGCAGGACAGCATTTTCATCAAAGGCGCAAGAGAGAACAATCTCAAGAATATAGACGTCGAGATCCCCCGCGACAAGCTGGTCGTAATCACTGGCCTTTCCGGCAGCGGGAAATCGAGCCTGGCCTTCGACACCATTTACGCCGAGGGTCAGCGCCGCTATGTCGAGAGTCTCAGCTCCTACGCGCGCATGTTCCTCGGTCAGATGGACAAGCCGGACGTGGACTATATCGACGGTCTCTCTCCCGCCATTTCCATCGACCAGAAGACGACCTCGAAAAACCCGCGCTCAACGGTCGGTACGGTCACGGAGATCTATGACTATATGCGCCTTCTGTGGGCGCGCATCGGCGTGCCTCAT
>JAFSNA010000008.1 GCA_017447645.1 Oscillospiraceae bacterium | reverse complement strand
TATGGTGCTCACGTCGCTGCTGCTGGTCTTTATGCAGAAGGGCGCCACGGAGATCTCCACGGTCTTCGGCCTGAACGATTCCTTTTCCGACATCATCACCGGAATCATCATCTTCTTCATCATCGGCAGCGAATTCTTCATCAACTATCAGCTGAAATTCCGCCGCAGCGCCGGAAAGGAGGGCAAGTGAGCGATGTTTGACGTCATTTCCTTCATCCCCCGCGCGGTCGTCCAGGGCATCCCGCTGCTGCTCGGCAGCACGGGCGAGACCCTGACGGAGAAATCCGGCAACCTCAACCTCGGCATCCCCGGCATCATGTATGTCGGCGCGATCAGCGGCGTCATCGGCTCGTTCTTCTACGAACAGTCCGCCGGCGCGGCCTTCCGCCCCCTCCCCGGGATCTTGATCCCGCTCGTCTGCTGCCTGGTCGGCTCGCTCCTCATGGGCCTGCTGTACTGCTTCCTCACGGTGACGCTGCGCGCCAACCAGAACGTCACCGGTCTGGCCCTCACGACCTTCGGCGTGGGCTTCGGCAACTTCTTCGGCGGGTCTCTGATCAAGCTCTCCGGCAGCGAGCTGCCCTCGATCATCCTCTCGTCGACGAGCTACGCCTTCCGCAGCAGCCTCCCCTTCGCGGAAAAGCTGGGCGCTTTCGGCAAGCTCTTCCTTTCCTACGGCTTCCTGGCCTACCTGGCCGTCGTCATCGCGCTCGTGGCCTCCTATATCCTCAAGCGGACGCGGCTGGGCCTGCACCTGCGCGCCGTGGGCGAGAGCCCGACCACAGCCGACGCCGCCGGCATCGACGTGGCCCGCTACAAGTACGTGGCCACCTGCACCGGCTCGATGATCGCGGGCCTGGGCGGTCTGTACTACGTGATGGACTACGCCTCGGGCGTGTGGTCGAACAACGCCTTCGGCGACCGCGGCTGGCTCGCGATCGCGCTGGTCATCTTCACGGTCTGGCGGCCGAACGTCGGCGTGCTGGCTTCCTTCCTCTTCGGCGGACTGTATATCGTGCACATGTACATCCCCTCGGGCATGAACCTCGCCGTCAAGGAGCTGTACAAGATGGCGCCCTACGTCGTCACGATCATCGTGCTGGTGCTCACTTCGATGCAGAACCGCCGCGAGAACCAGCCGCCCGCCTCGCTGGGTCTGCCCTATTTCCGCGAGGAGCGGTAAGGCGGCTTCCGGATCGTCGGTTTTGATCATCAAACGCCCCGGGGCTGCGGCTGCGGTCCCGGGGCAGGCTTCAGGCCTTGACTTTGTTTATTTAGCGTGGTAAAAACAAGACAGATCTATCGTATCGGGAGGGATCGCGATGCTTTGCGACAACATTACCCGCGCCGCCGACGGCGCGCTGCTTTTCGCCGGACAGGACGTGAACGCGCTGGCGGACCGCTGGGGCACGCCGCTGTACCTCATGGACGAGGACCGCATCCGCCTCAACTGCCGGATGTACCGCGGCGCCTTCCGCGCGAGCTTCGGCGAGGACGCACTGCCGCTCTATGCGGGCAAGGCCGCCTCTTTCCGGCAGATGTACCGCATCATGGCCGAGGAAGGGCTCGGGGTCGACGCGGTCTCGCCCGGCGAGATCTCGACGGCCCTGTCGGCGGGCTATCCCGCCGAGAACATCTACTTTCACGGCGACGGCAAGACGGAAGCGGACGTGGCCTTTGCGCTCGATCGGGGCGTGGGCTGCTTCATCGTCGACAACGGCGACGAGCTGATCTCCCTGCAGGAGCACGCCGCCGCGCGCGGCCTTCACCAGAAGGTGCTGCTGCGCATCACGCCGGGCATCGATCCGCACACCTATCACGCGATCAGCACCGGCGCGGTGGACGTGAAGTTCGGCGTTCCCGTCGAGACCGGGCAGGCCATGGAGTTCGTGCGCGCCGCGCTCGGCATGAAGAACATCGAGGTGGCCGGGCTGCACTGCCACGTCGGCTCGATGGTCTTTGACGAGGACGTGTTCCTGCGCACGGTCGATCTGATGGTCGGCTTCATGGCCGACGTGCGCGGCGAGCTGGGCTTCGTCTTCCGCGAGCTGAACCTCGGCGGCGGCTACGGCGTGCGCTACACGGACGACGACCCGATGGCGGACATCCCCGCGCGCATCGCCGAGGTCGCCGCGCGGCTGAAAACGCGCCTCGCGGAGGCCGATCTGCCGCTGCCGCGCTTTCTGATGGAGCCGGGGCGCAGCATCGTGGCCGACGCGGGCATGACGGTCTACACCGTCTGCAGCATCAAGCGCATCCCCGGCTACAAGAGCTATGTCATCACCGACGGCGGCATGACCGACAACCCGCGCTACTGCCTCTACGGCGCAGCCTACACGGTGCTGCACGCAGCGCCGCGCGGCAGGCTGCGCGCGATCTTCGACCTCGCGGGGCGCTGCTGCGAAAGCGGCGACATCATCCAGCCGGCGATCAGCCTGCCGGCCGCGACCGCGCGCGGCGACCGCATCGCCGTCTGCACGACCGGAGCCTACAACTACTCGATGGCCTCGAACTACAACCGCTTCTGCCGCCCGCCGGTCGTGATGCTGCGCGGAGGGGAGAGCTATCTGGCCGTACGGCGCGAGCGCATCGAGGACGTCCTCGCGCTGGATCTGTGAGCGGAGCGCCGCGCCGGAGCGGCGGCGCGGCCGTCTCATCGAGCCCGTCATGACAGAAAAAGGGAGAGACTGTCGTCTCTCCCTTTTTCTCGTTTTTATTTGTTTTTACTGCCGGTACTGCGGCGGGACCTGCCGGTACTGGGGCGGCTGCGGCCGCGCTTTTTTCTTTTGCATGGTCTCGCCCGCAAAGACCGCTCCGGCCGCCAGCAGGATCGCCAGCACGACGATCCCTCCCGAGAACAGGAAGCGGATGCGCATCGTCAGCAGCGCCGCGCCGTAGAAGCAGCACGGAAGGATAGCCAGCAGGGCGGAGCCCGCGCCGATCCAGCCGAAGAGTCGCGCCAGCTTGGGCACGCAGCCGCAGAGCAGCAGCGCCGCGAAATACGTCAGCGCAAGCATCCCGAACAGCAGCAGCGGCCAGCTGAACTGGACTCTCGTCAGGAATCTCAGATGCATTCTCATGCGGGCGAGGAACGGCAGCATCGACGCCGAAGTGTCGAAGACCCCGAGACCCGCCATAAGACGCACCAGGATCCCCAGGCCGGCGCCGATGATGAGCAGGAGGCGCTTCCTTGTCAGCAGCGCCACGCCGATCAGCGTGAAGATCACAAGCAGCGCGATCCCGGCCGCGATCCCGCCCTCGTACGAAAGGATCATCGAAAGGTTTCTGTCACGGCTCTGCAGCATCATCAAGGGCCTGAGCAGGGCAACCGGCAGCTTGATCGCTCCGCCCCTTCTCGCCAGACCGCTGAACAGGTTCATCAGGCAGAGCAGCAGCCCCATAAAGATGAAATGGATCCCGCCGATGATGCCGAATACTTTATTGGTTTTTCCCATATCCTTCTCCCCCGTTTTCTTTTCTGCGTGGTTTTTCCGGCGCGCCGCGGCGCTTTTAGCATATTGTACCATGCCGCCGCGCGCCGCGCAAGGCCGTTTTCCGCGGTGCAAAAAGCAAAAAGCGCCGACTCCCGATGGGAGCCGGTGCTTTTTGACGCTTTGGAAGCTCTCTCTTTCGCGATCAGAACTTGCCGAGCGAGCCGGAGTTCTCCTGGTTGGGCATGTACTCGTCGCGCTTGCCGGGGAGGATCGCGTTGAGCAGGATGCCGACGATCGAGGCGACCGCGAGGCCGGAGAGGCCGACGTTCATCTTGCCGATCGAGAAGGCGATCGCGCCGGTGGCGAGGTTGCCGCCTTTCACCGTGATGTCCGCGCCGAGGGCTCCGGAGAAGTTGATGCCGATCGCGAGGCCGAGGATGACGGCCGCGACGATGACGTTGCGGGACTTCTGGAAGTCGGTGTGGTTCTCGACCATGTTGCGGACGCCGACCGCGGAGATCATGCCGTAGAGGATGATCGACACGCCGCCGATCGTCGCTGTGGGCATGGCCTTGATCAGGGCCGCGAACTTCGGGCAGAAGGAGAGGACGATCGCAAAGTAGGCCGCGATGCGGATGACCTTCGGGTCGTAGACCTTGGTCAGCACGAGGACGCCGGTGTTCTCGCCGTAGGTGGTGTTGGCAGGCGCGCCGAAGAGGGCGGCGATCGTGGTGCCGACGCCGTCGCCGATCAGGGTGCGGTGCAGGCCCGGATCCTCGATCAGGTTCTTTTCGATCGTGCCGCTGATGGCGGAGATGTCGCCGACGTGCTCCATCATCGTCGCGAAGGCGATCGGGACGATCGTGATGATCGCAAAGACGAGGAAGCCTGCGTCAAAGTTGTCCGCCTTGAAGAGACTGAAAACGGTGTTTTCCGTCAGGATCGGGAAGGCGATCCATTTGGCCTCGGCGACGCTCTGCGCGACGTTGTCGCGAATCGCCGGATCGATGATGACCGCCGCGACGTAGGACACGAGGACGCCGAGGAGGATCGGGACGATCTTGACCATGCCCTTGCCCCAGATATTGCAGACGATGACCACGGCGATCGCGATCAGGGCGATCAGCCAGTTGGCCGAGCAGTTGTTGATGGCGGAGGGCGCGAGGATCAGGCCGATGGCGATGATGATCGGGCCGGTGACGACGGGCGGGAAGAAGCGCATAACGTTCTTTGAGCCGACGGCCTTGCAGATCGCCGAGAGCACAAGGTACAGCAGACCCGCGCAGGCGACGCCCACGCAGGCGTAGACCAGCGCCTGCGGCTCGGTGAGGCCGTACTCGGCGACGCCTTTGCCCTTGACGATGCCGTAGCCAGCGAGGAAGGCGAAGGAGGAGCCGAGGAACACGGGGACCTTGCGCTTGGTGACCAGGTGCATGAACAGCGTGGCGAGGCCCGCGAAGAGCAGCGTCACGGAAACGTTCAGGCCGGTCAGGATCGGGACCAGCACGGTCGCGCCGAACATGGCGAAGAGGTGCTGCAATCCGAGGACGAGCATTTTCGGCGTGCCGAGGGTGCGCGCATCGTAGATCGGGCCGTCGACGGCCGCTTTTTTCTCTTTGTCCATTTTCATCTTTACCTTTCCAAATAAAATTAATGAAAATATATGGAAGGGCTCACTCGCCCAGATCCATCAGATATACGCCCGTCTCGCCGTCGAACTCCGGCAGGCGGACCTCCACCAGCTCGCTGCGCGAGGTGGGGATGTTCTTGCCGACGTAGTCGGGGCGGATGGGCAGCTCGCGGTGGCCGCGGTCGATCAGCACGGCCAGCTGGATCGAGCGCGGACGGCCGAGGGAAAAGACCGCCTCGATCGCGGCCCGGGCCGTGCGCCCGGTGTAGATCACGTCGTCGCAGAGCACGACGTCGCGGTCGGTCACGTCGAAGGGCAGCTCCGCGCGCCGCGTCTCGGGCAGCTCGGAGAGCCGGGAGAGGTCGTCGCGGTAGAATTTGATGTCCAGGCTGCCGCAGGGGACCTCGCGGTCCTCGATCTTGTGGATATTGCCGCGGATGCGCTGGGCGATCGGCTCGCCCCGGCGGCGGACGCCGACGAGCACGACGTTGTCCACGCCGCGGTTATGCTCGTTGATCTCGTGGGAGATACGCATGAGCGCGCGGCCGAGGGCCGCCTCGTCCATGATCTGCGCTTTGACTTTCATGCCCGCGTTTTCCTCCTTCCGGCAGACTGCCGCGCAAACAGGGCTTTTCGCGCCGGACGCCGGAAGGGCGAAAAAGCCGCGCTTACCGCAAAAAAGACAAACAAAAAAGCTCTGCCGTCACCGGCAAAGCACAACAAAATAGGGGGGTATATCCAGGATACCCGATCTATATGAGCGATTTTGCCGGTCTCTCGTACCGCGCTTAAAAATCTGTTTTCTGTGTGGGAGTATACCCGAGCGCGGGCAAAAAAGCAAGCTTTTTTCTTCTCATTTTTTCAGTTCGTAGGATTGACCGATTTGCCCGCGAAAGAGCCCCGTTTCCCGCCGTAAAAAACGACAAAATACACAAGCCGGTCTTTTCGGTTTTTAGATTTTTGTTTTCGCTTTGCAGCTTTTTGCGCCCCGGGCGGTCAAAGCGGCGCGGCCTCTTCTTTCCGCCCGTCCGGCGGAAGAGGAAATCCCGGCGGGCGCCCGAAAAAAAGCGGGCCGGGAGCCTGCGCTCCCGGCCCGGCGTGTGTATCGTGCTTCTCAGAACTCGAGGTTCTTTTCCGTCTCCTTGGAGAAGACGTGTGCGACGTTGCCGCCGAAGGAGAAATGGACCTTGTCGCCCATGTGGTAGTTGCCCTTCATTTCGATGGTCGGGACGATGATGATGACGTCGCGTCCCTCGGCCGTCACGTGCAGGTGGACGGAGGAGCCCATCATCTCGCTCACGTCGACCTTCGCCTCGACGCCGCTGTCGCCGAGCTCGGTATGCTCGGGGCGGACGCCCAGGGTGATCTCCTGAGACTGAACGTCGTTGGCCAGCAGGCGCGCTTCCTTCTCGGCGTCGAGCTCGACCTTATAGTCGGCGAGCTGGACGAAGAACTTGTCGCCCTCGCGGATCAGCTTCGCGTCGAAGAAGTTCATGACGGGCATGCCGATGAAGCCCGCGACGAAGAGATTGGCGGGGTGGTTGAAGACTTCCTGCGGGGTGCCGATCTGCTGGATGTAGCC
>JAFSNA010000092.1 GCA_017447645.1 Oscillospiraceae bacterium | reverse complement strand
GCTTTTTCGCGGGCCGCCGAGGGCGGCGGCCCCTACAGGTTTTATTTCACATTCATCTGGATCTTCAGATTGCCGATCGCCGTGGCCTCGATGGGCAGGGCGGTCACTTTTTTGCCGGTGGCTTCTTCGGTGAGGCGGTTGAGGAAGGCGTTCTTCGCGCCGCCGCCGACGATGTACAGACTGTCGTAGTGCCTGCCCGTGCTGCGCTGCAGCTCCCGGATCGCGTCCCGGTAGCTCAGCGCCAGGCTGCGGTAGGCGCAACGGAAGTAATCGCCCACGCTCTGCGGCTTTTCGGAGAGTGCCGCGTCGAAGGCGGCCTTCATGCTCTCCGGGGCGAGGAAGCAGGGAGTGTTCGCATCCACGGTCTCCTCAAAGCGGCTTTCTTCGGCCTCGGCGGTGATCTCGCCCCAGGGCTTGTCCGGACAGAGCTCGGATCTCAGTCGGTTGACCAGCCACATGCCCATGATGTTCTTCTGATAGCGGTTATAGCCCACGCCGCCCTCGTTCGAGAAGTTGGCCAGCTCGCTGGCCGCGTCGGTGATGGGCTTTTGCGTTTTCACGCCCAGCAGCGACCAGGTGCCGGAGGAGATATACGGCGCGTCCTCTTCCATCGGGATGCCCTCCACGGCGGAGCCGGTGTCGTGGGTCGCGCAGAGCACGACCCTGACGCCCTCGTACTCGCCAATGACTTCTCCCGGCTGCTGCAGCGGACGGAACAGGCGCCTGGGCAGGTCCAGCGCTTCGATGACGGCGGGGTCAAACTCCCCCGTCCCGGCGCTGACCATGCCGGTCGTGGTGGCGTTGGTGTACTCGTGGGCCTTCACGCCGCAGAGCTTATACATCAGGTACTCCGGGATCATCAGAAAGTCCGTCGCGCCCGCGAGCCGCCCGGCCAGCTTGTCGGCATAAAGCTGGTAGATCGTGTTGAAGGGCTGGAACTGGATGCCCGTGCGGCGGTACAGCTCGGAGAAAGCGATCTTCTCATGCACCTGCGAAATGACGGCCTCGGTGCGGCCGTCGCGGTAGGCGTAGCAGGGGCGCACTTCCTCATCGCCGCGCAGCAGCACATAGTCCACGCCCCAGGTGTCGATGGAGAGGCTCTCGATTCGCGGATACTTTTCCTTCGCGATCGCGATACCCGCCTTCACGTGCCCCAGCAGCGCGTCGATATCCCAGGTCAGATGCCCGTCCTTTTCCGTCACGCCGTTGGGAAAACGGTAAAGCTCCTCGGTTTTCAATTCGCCGTCCTCGAGCCAGCCCGCGATGTGCCGGCCGGAGGAGGCGCCGATGTCGACGGCAAGACAGATCTTCGGCATGGTTCAGCCCTCCTCAAAGCGATATTCGCCCGCGGCGACGGTCTTTCCCGTGCCGCCGGGGAGCGCGATCTCGGCCTCGCAGTTGGCGGGGACGGTGACGGTGTAAACGGTTTTCCCGTCCTGCTTTTCCCACCGGCTCTCCACCTTGCCGTAAACGCTGTTGTAGCTCGCCTCGGCAAACGTGAAGCTCCCGCCGGGACGCGGCGCGATCGTGAAGCGGTTCTCGCCCGCGACGCGGATACCGCACATCGTCGAGAACAGCCATTCCACCACGGCACCCTTGGAATAGTGGTTCAGCGAGGCGACGCCCTCCTGCGAGTTCGGGCCCTCCCAGCTTTCCCAGATCGTCGTCGCGCCGGCCTTCGGCATCGACAGCCAGCCGGGGATCTCCTCGTTTTCGAGCAGCTTGTACGCCGCCTCCAGGTTATAGTCGGCCAAAACGTAGAGGATCAGCGGCGTAGAAAGAAACCCCGTGCCGAGCCGCCAGCCGTAGTGCTCCAGCGCCGAAAGCAGCCGCTTTCTGGCGAAGGCAGTCTGCCGCTCGTCCAGCAGATCCATATACAACGGACGGACGAGCTGCGCCTGCCGGTCGGTGTCCAGCGTGTAGGTCCCGCCGGAAACGAGCTCCCGATAAGCCTTTTTGCAGCCTTCGGCGTAGCCGCGGAATTCCTTTGCGTCGTCCTCATGGCCGAGCCGCTGCGCGATCTCGCTCATGAGACGCATGACGTAGGCGGTGTAGGCCGTGGAGACCTCGGGGTGGGGATTGACGAAATCCTGCCAGCGGAAGCCGCCGCCGACGTCCACGGGCTCGGCCCATTCGCCGTAGCTCTGCCCCATGTTGACGAGATACTTCCGCGCCTCCCCGTCCAGCCTGATCTTTTCGGAAAACAGCGGCGTCGTTTTGCCGACGCGCCTTTCCATAAAGCGCGCGTATTTGACCATCCCGCCGTAATACTCGCGCAGGATCTCCTCGTCTCCAAAGATCTCGGCGTAGCGCCAGGGGATCAGCACGCCCACGTCGGACCAGCCGACCGAGCCGTTCATCGTCCACATGTAGAAGTCCGAGCCGCCCTCCGGCGCGATGTGCGGCAGACGGCCGTTCCTGCGCTGCCAGTCGTAGACGTCGCGCAGATACTTCCGGGCGAAGGGCGCAAAGTTGAAGAGATAGGAGGCGGTGGTGAAAAACAGCTGCGCGTCGCCGGTCCAGCCGTGGCGCTCGCGCGTCGGACAGTCCGTGGGGATGTCCAGATGGTTCCCCTTGGCCGACCAGACGGCGGCCTCGAACAGACGGTTCAAAAGCTCGCCCGAGCTGCGGAAGAAGCCCGTCCGCTCCAGATCGGAATAGACGGCGATCGCCGTGAAGTCCTCCGGCCTGAAATCCACATCCGTCTCGACCAGGACGTAGCGGAAGCCGAAGACGGCAAAGGTGGTTTTATACTCGTTCCAGCCCTCGGCGCAGATGTAGTCCACCTGCTGCAGCGGGGTCGTTTTTCCGCGGTTGGCCAGCTGGATGTTCGCCTGGGTGAACTCTCCGTCCCGATCCAGCAGCTCGCCGAAGCGCAGGAAAACGCGCTGCCCGGCGTGCGCGCTCAGACGGAAGGACGCGTAGCCTTGGATGTTCTGACCGAAATCGAGCACGGTCCTGCCGGAGGGCGTCTTGATGAGCGCGGGCTTGAAGCGCTCGTGCTCCCGCACCGGGACGTTGTCGGAGGCCGTGGGCAGCACCCGGTGCTTCGTCAGCTTTGCCCTGGCCGTATACAGCGGCGTGCGGAAGGCTTCGACGGTCTCGCCGTCCTTGTTGTCGGCAAAGCGGATCGGTCCGTCGTTCGACCAGTCCCAGCTGTCGTCGGTGACAACGGTCCGGACGACGCCGTCCTCGCCCGTGATCTCCAGCTGCGCGAGCAGCTTGGTCTCGGTGCCGTACTGGTTCACGATGCCGTTGGCGCCGCAGGAGCCGCGGTACCAGCCGTCGGCGAGCTGAACCGTCAGCTCGTTCTCGCCCTCGTGCAGCAGCTCCGTAACGTCGTAAGTCTGATACTGCACACGCTTGCGGTAGTCGGTATAGCCAGGCGCCATCACGAATTCGCCGACCTTCCGACCGCCGAGCCGCGCCTCGTACAGGCCGCAGGCCGTGATGTACAGCCGCGCTCTCCGGACGGGGCCGTCCAGCGAAAAGAGCTTGCGGAAGCAGTCCGCGGGATAGCGCATTTTTTTGTTGACCGCATAATTCCCGGTGATCCACGCGGCCTGCCATGCGGAGAGGCCCATCTCAAAGAAGGCCTCGCTCCACTCGCCGCACACGCCGTTTTCGTCCCAGAGCCGGATCTTCCAGCTCACACGTTCACGGTCGCGCAGCGTCTTCGGGTAGACGGCCTGCATGGAGGAGCTCTCCACCTTGCCGCTGTCCCAGTTTTCGGTGACGATCTGCCAGGCGGTCTGCCTGACGCCGCCCTCGCAGTTCCACATGAGGCGCGGATGCTCAAAGTCCACGCCGATGGGGTTTTCCAGATATTCGGTACGAAGTCTGATCGCTTTCATGCCGCAGCTCCCATCATTCCTTCGTCAGCTTCCTCGCCATGCGGACGATGCGCGTGGCGTTGATCTCGAGCTGACGGCGCGTGACGAGACCCTCCTTCTGCAGGCCCTTGAGCATGGCCTTCAGATCCGCCTTGCCGCCGGGCATCGTCAGGTCGTTGCCGGCCGCTGCGATCTTCGCCGCGTTCGGCCAGGCGTATTTGTTGCCCCGGCCGCTCATCGCGGCGATGATCCAGTCGGTCATCACGATGCCCTCATAGCCGAATTCGGCGCGCAGGACGTCCTCGATCAGGTCCCGGCGCTCGGAGGTGTGTACGCCGTTGAGCAGGTTGTAGGAGGTCATCAGCGCGTGCGGCTGGCTTTCTCTCACGGCGATCTCAAAGCCGCGCAGATAGATTTCACGCATGGCGCGCTCGCTGACCTGGCTGTTGGAGCTGTATCGGTTGGTCTCCTGGTTATTGGCCGCGAAGTGCTTGACCGTCGTCGAACGGCCGGGATGCTTCTGCACGCCGCGGGTGACGGCGGCGGCGAATCTGCCGGAGATCAGAGGATCCTCGGAGAAATACTCAAAGTTGCGGCCGCAGCGGATGTCGCGGTGGATGTTCAGCGCCGGGGCCAGCCAGAGATGCACGCCGAAGCGCTCCATCTCGTCGCCGACGAGGTCGCCGCAAAGCTCGGCAAAGCCGAGATTCCAGCTCTGGGCGATGGCCGTGCCGACGGGGATGGCCGTGCAGTTCTGCTCGAGGATCTCGCCCTCGACCTTGCCCCTCCCGTCCATCAGCTTCATCACAAAAGCGGCCGGCGCGGGCATCAGCTCCAGGACGCTTTCCGGCATCCCGCCGCCGATGGCGTGCACGCCCCCGGCGTCCCGGGTATACTGCCGGCTCAGCCGCAGACCGGCGGGGCCGTCCGCCATGACGAGGCCGGGGATGACTTTTTCTTTCATGCTGATGGTCTCGCCCGCGGCGCCGGCGACCGACTGCGAGGCCTCGCCGATCACGCTCACGGAGCCGCCGAGCTTGAACGCGCCGATGTTCAAAAGACAGAGCTCGACGTCGTCCAGCTTTTCGATCTCCGGGTCGATCTCCCGGGGAAGATCGTAGCGCACGGTCTCCGTCTCGAAGGCGGAGGCGTCCAGCAAGAGGACGGGGAGCGCGGCGCGCGGCTCCTCTTCCCGCACGTCCGGCCGCCAGTCGCTGAAGTCCGGCTTGCCGAGACAGCTCCTGACCTGCCGCACGACGACCTCGCCGTCGAGGCGCAGCACGGCGATCGCCTCGGTGTCGGCGCTGGAGCTGCCGAGCCGCAGCACGTAATCGCCCGCCTCGAGGATCCAGCATGCGCGCGCCTCGTCATAGGAGGCCAACGCGCGCAGATCAAACGAGAGCGTCAGCTTTTCGCTCTCGCCGGGCTGCAGCCCGGCCGTCTTTCCAAAGGCGGCGAGCGCCTGATACGGCTTGTCCAGCCGGCCCTGCGGCGCGG
Source organism: Oscillospiraceae bacterium (assembly GCA_017447645.1). Taxonomy (GTDB): domain Bacteria; phylum Bacillota; class Clostridia; order Oscillospirales; family Oscillospiraceae; genus Limivicinus. The sequence continues at coordinate 19,034 of JAFSNA010000092.1, read as the reverse complement.
AGACATAGAGCTGTACGACCTCCTTGCCCGGGAAGCCGCCGCTGTTCTTCACCGCTGCCGCGACGCGGATCTGCCCCGCTTCCGCGGAAACGCCGCCGGCCTCGATTTCAAAGCTCGTGTAGCCGAGACCGAAGCCGAAGGGGAAGAGAGCTCTCTTTCCCACGCTGTCGAACCAGCGGTAGCCGACGTAAACGCCCTCTTTGTAGCGCGTGTCGTTCCTGTCGCCGAACTCGCCGATGGCGGGATAATCCTCCCAGGCGCTCCAGGTCGTGGTCAGCTTGCCGGAGGGATAGCTTTTCCCCAGGATGAGATCGGCCAGGATGCCGCCCGTCTCGACGCCGAGCTGGCTGAGCAGCAGGATGTTGCGGACCTCCCCGAGCGGGCTGAGGTCGACCGGACCGCCGACGTTCAGCACCAGCAGGAATTTGTCATATTTCTCGTTGAGCGCCAGGATATCCCGCTTTTCCGTCTCGCTCAGCAGGATGTCGCCGGGGACGGCTCTGCGGTCGGAGCCCTCGCCGGAGATGCGCGAGAGGACGTAGACGGCGGCCTCGCCGCCGCCCCAGAGCGGGATGTCGTACTCCGGCTCGGGCATCACGGCGCCCATGCTGTCGAGGATCGCCAGCGTACCGCGTCTGAGGGCGGAGAGCTTCAGCTCGCGGATGAAGCGTTTCTTCGCCTCGGCGCGGACCTCCTCGTAGCGGTCCATCCAGAACTTGCTGGTGATGTGGAAGCCGGCGGCCTCCAGGCCTTCCTCGGCCGTCATGAAACAGCGGGAATTGACCTCGCCGGAGCCGGTGCCGCCCTTGATCGTGCGGCGGGCGCCGCTGCCGTAGAGCCCCAGCCTGCAGGGCGCTTCGAGGGGGAAGGCCCCGTCGCTTCTGAGCAGGACCGTGCATTCCGCGCCGAAGCGGCGCAGGATCTCGCTGTGTTCTCTTTCGTAATCGTTCATCGTGATCCCTCCGTATCGCTTTTGCTTCAGACCGGATCCGCCGAAGCGGCGCCGGCGCTCGCTTCATGGCGGGCCTTGATCTCGGCCTGCTCCTCGGGGAGCTTCTTCTCCACGTTGAGGAAAAACAGCAGGATGAATGCCGTGATGCTGGTGAACACTTCAAGCCCGACGAAGGCAAAGGTGATCACCCAGCTGACGCCGGACGGCTGGGCGAGGGCGACGGTCAGCACGCCGTCGGCCGCGGGCTTGAGATTCTCCAGCGCGACCTGCGCGGCCCAGCCGTTCTCCGCCAGCTTCGCGGCGGCCTCCTCCGCGCTGAGCGCGGTGAAGGGGGCGAGATAGCCGGCCTTGGCCAGCATGCCGTTGAACACGCCCGTCATGACGCCGACCATGGCGACGGCAATGATATTGTAAATTGACATGGCCGCGCCGTCAATGCGCAGATCGGACTTCCACTCCATGTGGTCCAGACAGTCGGCGAACAGGGCCATGAAAACGTAGGAGCCGGGCAGACCGCCGGTATTCTTGATGAACTGCCCGATCAGAAAGACCGCCATGTTCCTCGGGAACAGCCAGCAGATCGTGGAGCCGAGGGCGATCAGAGCGCAGCCGATCATGGTGACGTTGCGCTTGCCGAGCAGCTTTGCCAGCGGCCACACGGCGAAGATGCCGATGCCCATCGGGATGCCGCCGATGACCGAGACCAGCGTCTGCGTCACGCCGTCGTTGTAAGTGCCGAGAACATAATTGCAGTAGTACACGAGACCGAGGTTCTTGATCACCGTGCCGATCGTGGTGACAAGGAAATAGCCGTAGATCAGCAGCATGTAGCGGTCGGTGAACAGGATCCGCATCTGCTCGCCGAAGGGCAGCTTCTTCGTCCCTCCGGTCTTCTCCACTTCCTCGGTGATGCGTTCCTTGGTGAAGAAGTACTCCAGCAGCGTCAGCGGCAGGGCGATGATGGACAGCGTGCTCATGAGCGTGATCCACTTGGTTTTGTCCGCGCCGATGGCCGGCATGACGACCATCGGGAAGAGCAGCGCCACGAGGATGCCCGACATCATGATCGTGGTGATCTGGTTGAATACGCTCAGCGTGCTTCTCGACGAGCTGTTCCTCGTGGACAGGGGCACCATCAGACCGTGGCTCATGTTGAAGATCGTGTAGGCGAAGGAGTAGAACAGGTTGTAGGAGATCATCACCCAGATCGCCTTGACCTTGTCGCTGCTCTCCGGCACGGTGAAAAGCAAAACACCGGTGACGGGCACCAGGATAGCCGAGAGCAGCAGCCAGGGGCGGGCCTTGCCCTCCCGGGTCTTCGTGCGGTCGATGACCTGGCCCATGATGATGTTCGTGACCGCGTCGATGATCTTCGAGACGATCGGAAAGACCGTCAGAAAAACGCCGCCCCACAGCGGGGTAAGGTTCAGAACATCGGTGTAGTAGACGTTCAGATAGGTGGCCAGCACCGCGTTGAGCAGCAGCGCGCCGGCCGGGCCGAGCAGATAGCCGAGCCATTTTTCCCGGGCGCCCACGTTTTCGGTCCTGACAAGGCTTGCAGGCAGTCTCATATTGCATTTCCTCCTTCGGCAGCCTGGATATGCTTTCCCGTTTCTCCATACTGTTTCTGCCTACACTATAACAGAAAACGCCGAAGCTGTATTGCATAATCGTAAGATAATCGGTATAATCGTAATGTAATTCAAAAAAGGAGTCGAGCCTTATGCCGATGGACTTTGCATATCTGGCCGGGTCGGTCGCACGGCTCTCCGGCGTGCCGGTGCGGGCATACCGCGGCGGGGAGGAGCTGTGCCGCAGCTTCCCCGTCGAGCTGCCGCGGGACCCGATGGAGCTCTGCCGCGCGGAGGTCTTCGCCATATCGGAGCATGTGGGCTATTACGCAAGCCCGCTGTTCCACTATTACGGCGTCCTCAACGCGGGGGAGTTCAAGCTTGTCGTCGGTCCGACCGCGCAGATCATGGCCGACGAGCAGAAGCTGCGGGAGCTGGCCTTCCGCCTGGATGTGCCGCGGGAGGAGGTCCCCGCCTTCACGGAGGGGATGAACGCCATCCGGCGTCTGCCGGTAGAGACGCTGCTGCAGATGCTGTGCACGTTCAACTACTTCCTCAACGGCGGAGAGAAGCTGGAGCTTTCGGACCTGGCGATCCGCGAGGAGGAGCAGACGCTGATCAAAAGCGGGATCGAGCAGCGGCGCACCTCGCGCGTCTATGAGGAGGGAGCGCAGGCGCAGGCGCACAACACCCTCGCGATCGAGGAGGCGCTCATGAGCATCGTGCGCCGGGGCGACGCCGTGGCGCTGCGGCGCGCGCTCGCCTCGGCCCCGGCGATCCGGGGCGGCACGATCGCGGGCGATCAGCTGCGGCAGCTGCGCAACACCTTTATCGTGACGGCAACGCTGGTCTCCCGGGCGGCCATCCGCGGCGGGATGCGCCAGGACGACGCCTTTTCCCTCTCCGACGCTTATATCCAAAGGGTCGAGCTCCTGACGAGCCACAGCAAGATCCAGAACCTGCAGTACAACATGCTGCTGGAATTCACCGAGCAGGTGGACAAGCTGCGCCGCGGCCGGCACGCGACCAAGCTCTCGCTGGACGTGGCGAACTACGTGCGGCATCACCTCTCCGAGCCCGTCAGCGTCGAAAAGATGGCCGAAGAGCTATACCTCAGCCGTCCGTATCTGTCGAGCAAGTTCAGACAGGAGACCGGCCGGACGCTGACCGATTTCATCCTGCAGGAAAAAACGGAGGAAGCCAGACGCCTCCTCCGCTACTCCGAAAAGTCCCTCTCGGCGATCAGCGCCTATCTGGGCTTTTCCTCGCACGCGCATTTTTCCCGCGTCTTCAAAAAATACGCCGGGCTCACCCCGGGCGAGTACCGCGAAAAGCACCGCTGAAAAGAGCCGCTCGCGCGGCGCAGGAAACGCAAAAAGAGGCTGGAACTGACCGCTTCAGCCTCTTTTTGCGTTCTGCGCGTCCTCAGGTCGCGTAATTCTTCATCTGGTCGATGATGAGCTTCCCGACGGCGTCGGCGAAATGAGAGAAGTCGCGGATGCGGACGAAGTCCCGGCCGTACACCATTTTGGCGGAGGGCAGGTTGTCGTCCTCGCCGGTGAAGATACAGATGACCGAGATCCCCTCCGCCCGCAGGCGGCGGACCTCGTGCGCCGTGTCCCTGAGCGCGCGGACCCCGTCGTAGCTCGCGCCGACGTCCCGCTCGTCCTTCCGGATCCTGGCCGCAGGGTCCAGGGGCTTGACGTCGGAGAGCACGATGAGAAGCTTGTGCTCATACGGCGTATGAGACAGCAGCTCTCCCACCGCGCGGACGGCGAGCCCGTCCCGGCTGCAGCCCTCGGCATAATAATCGAAAATGCCGCTGCTGTCGGAGGAGGCATAGTCGCGGAACAGGCGCATGACGGTGAAGCCGCTCATCGAGCAGAAGCTCATCACGCGGCAGGGGACGCGGCATCTTGTAAGCGCCTCGGAGATGATATAGGCCTGGGTCGAGATCTTTGCCGCCCGGTTGACCTGCGAATGGGACGCGTCTAGCAGGATGTCCACGCTCATGTCTCCGGCGTTCTCGTTCTCGGCCCGTGTGAAGACCCTCTCGTCGCCGAGCGCCGCGGCTCTCCACGCGAGCGCGGCCCTGAGCGTGCCGGCGCCGGCCTTGATCTGCGAGGGCTGCATGTGCAGGAGGATCGAGTTCATGATGTCGGTGCTGAGCCGGGAAATAAGGAGCCTGTTCTGCCGCAGGTTCTTCCGGTACCAGGCGCGGTTTTCGGCGATCAGCTCCGCCTGGCGGCGCCGCTGGTGCATCTCAAAGGTGCTGTACACCCCGTGCAGTTCGACGACCTCGCCCCGCGTGTAGAACAGGTGGGTGAATTTGTGGTTGCCGGTGCAGAGCATTTTTTCGAGCCGGGCGACGTGCTCGATCGGCACGATCGACTTGCCGAACTTGGTCTCCAGAAAGCTGCGCAGCTGCGACTCGTTCATCTGCGCGCTGAGCTTGAAATCCCCGTTCCAGCCGGAGAGGTCCCCGTGATAGAGGCCTTTTTCATGATGGAAGAGGGGGCCCCGCTGCAGGAAGCTGTCGACCGACATCCTTCTCAGCCACGGCAGCCGGAATTTCAGACGGGTCCTCCCGTCGCCGTACAGGCCGTAGCGCTCATAGAAAAAGCGTCTGGCGGTCTCCACGATCTCGTCGGTCGTCATGCCGTCGTCGAAGAGCAGCTCCGTCTCCGCCGGGGCGGGGCGAAGCTTCTCCAGCACGGGGCGGCCGGCGAGCTCCGCGCGGTACAGCACCGGCTCGAGCGCGCTCCAGAAGATGCTCTCGTAGACGGCGGCGTGCCTGTATCTGTCGAGCATGGCGAACAGAGCCTCGAGCTTTTCGTATTCATAGCGGCGCCGCGCGCAGCCGTAGATGAAGTTCCAGTAGAGATCCGCCTTGCCGTCGCCGTCGTAGGCCATGAAATCCGGCGTGAAGGAATAGTCCTTCGCGCAGTTCCAGATGATGTTGTCGGCGCGCCTCTTCTGAAGCTCGGAAATCGTCAGATCCTTCATGGCTTTTCCGAAGGGGGAAGGCCCTTCAGCGCTTATAGCCCGTCGCCGGGTCGACGATGTTCCGCAGGGGCTTTCCGCCGAGGTAGTTCGTGAGGTTTTCCAGCGCGATGCCGATGATCCCCTCGTAGATCGAGGCGAGGTGGAAATTTCCCGCCACATGCGGCGTGATCACCAGCTTTTCCTCCCGCCACAGCGGGCTGTCGGCGGGAAGGGGCTCGGTCTCGCACACGTCGATCGCGGCCGCGGCGATCTCGCCGCTCCGCAGCGCCTGCAGCAGCGCCTCGTGCGAGACGGCGTTGCCGCGCCCGCAGTTGATGAAGACGGCGCTGCGCTTCATCGCCCCGAAACGCTCGGCCGTGTAGAAATACGCCGTATCAGCCGTGCTCGGCAGCACCGACATGACGACGTCCGCCCGGGGCAGCACGCGGTCGATCTCCCCGGTCAGGACCAGCTCGTCCACGCCCTCGGGACAGGGGCCGCCGCGGCGCTTCACGCCGATCACGCGCGCGCCCATGGCCTTGACGAGTCTGGCATAGCTCAGCCCGATGTCCCCCAGGCCGACGACCAGCACAGTCGCCCCGTCGAGGGAGGTGACCATCCCGTGATCCTCCCAGCGGCAGTTCAGCTGAGAGCTGCGGTAGAGGTGCAGCTTTTTGACGAGCATCAGCGTCAGGGCGAAAGCATGCTCGGAAACGGCCTGGCCGTAGGCGCCTGTCGCGTTGCACAGCACGGTCTTCTCCGAGAGGACGCCCTCGGGCATATAGGGATCCGCTCCGGCCGAAAACAGCTGCAGGACGTCCAGGTTTTCGGAGGCGGCGATCTTCCTGGGCGGTACGTTGCCGACGATGAAGCAGGCCTCGGCGATCTGCTCCTCCGTCGCGGCGGCGGGGGTAGTGAAGGTGAACGCGCACGCGACGCCCGCGGCCTCCGCGGCCCGGCGGAAGGCCGCCTGCTCCTTTTCACCGGTTTCCAGTGCGATCAGTATTTTTTTCATGATTAAAACTCCTTCCCGTGCGAGCGGTGTTTTTTCTTTTCATTCTGCCGGCCGGCTCTCATCCTGAGCCGGTATTCTTTCCGCCTCCGACGCTCCTGCGTTCAGCTCCGTCTCGACCTTGTTCAGCGTGCCGAAAAAACGCTGCGTGGCGATCATCGGGCCGAAGATCAAAACGCCGAAGACGTTCCAGTCAAACATATGCCGGAAAGAGGTATAGGGTCCTTCGACGCCAAGCTCGATCGCCTTTGCTTTGAGCTCCTCGGCGATCCGGGCCATCCAGACGAGCGTATAGATAAAAAGCGTGGGGATCCCCAGCAGATAGGCTTTCCAGTAAGGCCGGAACTCGTGACCCAGGATCTCCTCCAGTTCCTTCTGCAGACCGCCGAGCGGCATATACAGGAGGAAGAACAGGCCGGCCGTGAAAAAAGCTATGAAGCCGAGGAGAAATCCCGGCCTTTTGGTATGCGTGAACCTCATTCTCTCATCCTCCGCAGACGGCTGCTCCGTCCGCCACGACCCTATCTTATCAAAAGAGCGGAGCCACTGCAAGAGAGCTCACGCTCTTTGGGCCATATTTCTGACGCTATGCTCTTTCGATTCTCTTTTCGCGCCGCCGTCCGGGCTGACTGTGCCGCGGTCTTCGCGGATTTTAGATTGAAAAGGAACGCATTTCCATGTATAATATCAAATTAAGCAATGAGCCTGGTGAGGGACGATGTTCTTAGGTGCCGTCGAGGGACCGCGTCCCGTGACCGGCGATCGGGAATGTACTGCGTGGGGGGTTGCTGAGAGTGAAAAAGCTTCCTGGAAAACTGTTCGGTGGGCTGAAAAGGAAAACCGTCGTGATGGTTTTGACGCTGCTTGTGTTGACAACCGCCGTCTTTGCGGGCTTGTCTTCCTATCAAAACCGCATGCTCGTCAATATTGTGGGACAAACAAGGACGGAGCAGCAGCAGGCAATCTCCCAGATTTCCGAGGAGACGATGTATCAGGTCATGGTGAGCGCATTTGTCGGCTCGAACGCGCTTCAGGCCAGGATCGCGGACAATGATTTTGCCGAGATCGTACATGACACCTACATGCTCCAGACGATGGCGCAGGGCCTGATCGAGATCAGAGACACCCTCGAGCCGGCGGAGCTCGATCTCCCGGATGCCTCGCGGGACGGGATCCTGACCGCCATGGTGCTGTGTGAAGAAGGGGTGGACTACACCCGGTCCGAATATCTGCCCGCCGCCGGACATATGAGGAGCCCCATGCTGGCCATGGTCCGCAACTCCGACAAGATCGCTGGCTGCTATATCGGGCTTGCCGACGGAACGCATTACGGAGTCGACGACCATTCGGCTAACCGATTTGACGCAGACGGGAACCTGATCCCCTTCCCGGTCCGGGAAAGACCCTGGTACAGGGGCGCCGTGGAAAGCGGAGAACTGTACTTTACGGGGATCGAACGGGACGCCTTCAGCTGCAGTCTCGGTATCACCTGTTCCGCGCCCGTGGTCGTGAACGGAGAGATCGTCGGCGTGGTGGGGATCGACGTCGTTCTGGACAGCATGTGCGATTTTATCTATACATCCTCCGGAAGCGACAGCTTTGCCTTTATTGTGAACGACCACGGACAGGTGATCATCGCGCCGGAAAACACGGCGTTTTCCGAGATCAAAACGGCCGATGAGGCGGCCGATCTCCGAGAATCGGCCAACGCCGAGCTGGCGCAATTCATCCGAACGGCGCTCGAAGCGCCCACCGAGCTCACGCTTCTGAACATCAACGGCAGGGAATACTACGCCGCCGGGACGCCGATGCCGACGGTCGGATGGACCGTCATATCGTTTGTGGATAAAGAGGCAACCGAGCAGCCGGAAAAAGCGATGCTCACCGAGTATGACAGGATCAACACCGAGGCGAGCGCCAGATTCCGGGAGGGTTCGGTCAGGACAAGGCAGACCGGCCGCGTGCTCGGGGTCGCACTCCTTTTGACCAGCATCATTGCCGCGCTGATTGCCGCGGGCAGGATCGTCAAGCCCCTGGAGACAATGACCGACACGATCCGCGACAGCAGCAAAACGGGCAGGCTGTTCGAAATGAAAGACAGCTACCGGACAAACGACGAGATCCAGGTGCTTGCCGAAGCCTTTGACGATCTGTCGAAAAAAACAAAAAAGTATATCGAAGACATCACCCAGATCACGAGGGAAAAAGAGCGCGTCAGCACGGAGCTGAACATGGCCAATCAGATCCAGAGCAGCATGCTGCCGCACGTTTTCCCGGCCTTCCCCAACCGGAGCGAATTCGACATTTTCGCCTCCATGGATCCGGCCAAGGAGGTCGGCGGGGATTTCTACGACTTTTTCCTGGTCGACAAGGACCACCTGTGCATGGTGATGGCTGACGTCAGCGGAAAGGGTGTTCCCGGCGCGCTGTTTATGATGGTCACCAAGGCGATCCTGAAAACCAATGCGATGTCCGGCCGCTCTCCGAAAGAGATTCTCTCGATGACGAACGAGACGATCTGCTCCAACAACAAGATGCAGATGTTCGTGACCGTCTGGCTGGGCATCCTGGAGATCAGCAGCGGCAGGATCGTCGCCTCGAACGCCGGACACGAGTATCCCGCGCTGTCACAGAACGGCGCGTTCAGCCTGCTTCGGGATCAGCACGGTTTTGTCATCGGCGGGATGGAGGGCTCACCCTACCATGAGTATGAGATCCTGCTGAAGCCGGGCGACAGGCTGTTCCTGTACACGGACGGCGTGCCGGAGGCGACCGACGCGGAAGGCGGCATGTTCGGTACCCAGCGCATGCTCGACGCCCTGAACGGCGAGCCGGACGCCGCGCCGCAGAAGATCCTGGAAAACGTCAGCAAGGCGGTGGACGGCTTTGTGAAGGAGGCGGAGCAATTCGACGATCTGACGATGCTCTGCATCGAATACAAGGGCCCGTCCGCGCAAACAAAGGAGCGTTGAACTCGCCGCGCCCGTAAAGCACTGCGTCTGTCATCTGCCCACCGCGCTTCGCGTGCGCCACCAAAACCGCGCGGGAGCGACCCCACATGAGGAGCTTTTCGATGAAAACCGTTTTTCTGGCTGTTTTTGTACTCTCCACCGCCGTTCATCTGTATGCCTCGATCAAGAAGAACAGCAAACTCAGAAACGTCACGAAGCCGTTTCTGCTGCTGTCCCTGCTGGGCTTCTATGTCCTGGCGGCCCGCTCCCCGGCTGCGGCGATCATCCTGGCGCTGCTCTTCAGCTGGCTGGGCGACGTGCTGCTGATCCCCAAGGGGGTCAAGTGGTTCACCGCCGGCGGGATCGCCTTTATGGTCAGCCACGCCTTCTTTATCGCCGGATACTGCCGGGACATCGATTTCTCCGGGATCCACGCCGCGCTGATCCTCGTGCTGGCCGCGTTTTTCATTTCGACGGTCGCCTTCATCTTTTCCAGATTGAAGCCGCATCTGCCCAGGGCGCTGTTTTATCCGATGTTCCTCTACCTGCTGATCAACGGCGCGATGAACTGCTTCGCGATCTTCCGCTGCGTCAGCATGCCCTCGGCCGCCACGCTCACCACGGCGATCGGCGCGGCGCTGTTCTTTGTTTCGGACACGGCCCTGTTTTTCGTCCGTTTCAAGAAGGAGAGCCGCCTGAAAACGCATTTCCTTGTGATGCTCACCTACTCGGTCGGCGAGCTGCTGATCGTGCTGGGTCTTTTGTGATGATCGTTCGGACAAAATAGAAAAACGGAGGGAAAACATGAAGTATTATCTGTACAACTCCCTGGCCAACAACGGCATCCGGCCCGCGGTCCCCGAGGGGGCGGAGCTGACGGACGCCGTCGGCCTGGACTACGCGGCCTTTCTCAAGACCCTCGCGCCGGAGGACGAGCTCGTCCTTGTCGGCGGGGACGGTACGCTGAACTACTTTATCAACGCGATCCGGGGAACGGAGATCAAAAACAACATCTATCTCCTCGGAAGCGGGACCGGCAACGATTTCTTCAACGACATCGACAAGCAGCCCGGCGAGGAGGTGCTGATCAACCCCTACCTCGACAGGCTGCCCACCGTGTACGTCAACGGCATGGAAAAGCTCTTCATCAACAACATGGGCTTCGGCATCGACGGCTACTGCTGCGAGGTGGCGGATCAGATCAAGGAGAAGAGCCCGCAGGAGAAGATCGACTACTCCGGCATCGCGATCAAGGGCCTGCTGTTCCATTTCAAGCCCTGCCGCGCGGAGATCACGGTCGACGGCGTGAAGCACGAGTTCGACCACGTCTGGATCGCGCCGACCATGAAGGGCAAGTTCTACGGCGGCGGCATGAAGATGGCCCCGGAGCAGGACCGCTTTTCCGGCAGGCTGAGCGTGGTGGTCTACCACTGCCGCTCCAAGCTGTGGGCGCTCGTCGCCTTCCCGTCCATCTTCAAGGGCGAGCACGTGAAGAAGACCGGCATCGTCAGCGTCTTTACCGGAAAGGAGATCACGGTGAAGTTCTCCCGCCCCTGCGCCGCGCAGATCGACGGCGAGACCGTGCTGAACGTGACGGAATACAGGGCCGTCCAGCCCGAATGAATGCCGGACCGGCAGGAGAGCGAAAAATGAAGGAAGAAAAGCTGACCGTCCGCCGCGAGCGGCCGGAGGATTTCCGCGCCGTGGAGGAGCTCGTGCGCGAGTCGTTCTGGAACGTGTACCGCCCGGGCTGCCTGGAGCATTATGTGCTCCACCGCCTGCGCTCCGACCCCGCCTTCGTGCCGGAGCTGGACCTCGTGCTGGAAAAGGACGGACGCATCATCGGGCAAAACATGTTCATGCGCGCCGTGATCCGCGCCGACGACGGCAGGGAGATCCCGATCATGACGATGGGCCCGATCTGCATCGCACCCGAGCTGAAACGGCAGGGCTACGGCAAGCTCCTGCTGGACGCCTCGCTGGAAAAGGCCGCGGCGCTCGGCTGCGGAGCGCTGTGCTTTGAGGGGAACATCGATTTTTACGGCAAGAGCGGCTTTCGCTTCGCCCGCGAGTTCTCGATCCGCTACCGCGATCTGCCGGAGGGCGCGGACGACTCCTTCTTCCTCTGCCGCGAGCTGATCGACGGCTATCTCAAGGGCGTCTCCGGCGAGTATGGCCCGCCGGAGGGCTACTGCTGCGCCGAGCGGGAGGCGGAGGCCTTCGAGGCCTTCGACGCGTCGTTCCCGACGAAGGAAAAGCTGAGGCTGCCGGGACAGCTCTTTTGAGGAAAAAGAACGCCGCCCAGCGAAATAAGAGAGGAGCTTCACCCGTCGGGGCGAAGCTCCTCTCTTTTTCTTTCAAAGGACGTCAACCACTAAATATAGTATTAAACTTTCTTAATTCTTGCCCTTCAGGGACAAAATATATTGCAATCACCGCATTTTGATGATACAATGCAATGATAGAGGAATGCCGCGTCCGCCCGGCTGTGCGGGCGCACACCATCGCCCTCCGTCCGGCAACAGGACGGCGGAGGAACGCTTCGGAGGAAACGCCGTGAAAGGGAAGAAAGGGATCTGCCTGATCCTTTGCATACTGCTTCTGACAGGACTCGCGCCGCTGCGCGCCGCCGCCGTGACCGGCGAGCAGGTGGACGGCGTGTGGTCCTCGATCGCCCTCACGGGGGGAGCCAACAAGGTCATCTTCACCGCCGACAGCGAGATCGAACAGCAGATCCTCTATCCGAACGAGCAGACCGTCCAGCAGTATCTCCTGCCGGAGGGCGTGTCCTACGACTCCTCAAGCAATACGCTCAGCCTGACGGACTTCGATGCGCCGACGGCCAATCTCGTTCTCACGATGATGGGCTCCGATTTCAGGATCCGCCTGTCGGGCAGCAGCGCGCTTGCCTCGATCAGTTCGGAATCCAAGGGCCGCGGCGGCAGCGTCACCATCTGCGGCGACGGCTCGCTGGAGCTTGCGGGCGGCGAGAACGCCATCCTCGTCCGCGCCGACGGCTCGCCGGACTTCGTGCGCATCGAGGCGCAGGCGCGCCTCACGGCCAGCTCTTCCGGCAGCGTGATCCGCGTGGTCGGCACCTCGCTCTCCGACGGGGCGATCTGCGCCGACACCAGCGATCCGCAGGTGACGGCCTACGACGCGCGCAGCGTGATCGAATCCGTGACCACGACGGAGGGCAAAACGCTCGAGCCCTATACGCTCCCGGGCTCCGAGCTCCTGTACGGGATCAGGGACGACATCCTCTCCGACGAGGAAGGGGACCGCATCGTCTACAACGTCTACGCGCTCGGGGACAAGACCGAGGACGGCCTTTACCCCGTCCTGGAGGAGAGCGCGCACAACCTCGCCGACATCTCCGCCTATCAGCGCGCCTGCACGCCGCACGACTGGATCCTTGTCCGGACGAGCGACGGCGGCACGGCGACGCAGGCGCGCTTCGCCCGCTTCACGGTCAGCACGCAGGTGCTCGGCGGCGGCGGGACGATCAGCGCCTCGCTGAGCCAGGTCGCCCGCGGCGGCAGCGTCGAGCTGAGCATCAGCCCCTGGGAGGGCTACAAGCTCGTCTCGCTCAACGTCAACGGCGCCGCGGTCGAAGCGCCTGGCGGCAGCTACGTCATCGGCGGCATCACGGCCGATCAGAGCGTGACGGCCTCCTTCGCCGAGGCGACGCCCACGAGGGTCGTCGTCACCGCGCCGGAGAATACGGACTTCAAGGTCCCCGGGACCGGGGCGGCCTCCTTCCTCAGCGAGCCCTTCCGTGCCTTCGTGGCGGACGGCGCGGGCGATCCCGTCGGGGGCGCCGTGAGGTGGAGCATATCCCCGGAGGCGACGGGCGTTTCGATCGACCAGGACGGCTGCGTCACGGTCACGCCCGCGGCGCTGGAGATCGCGGCGGAGCCGAAGACCTTCACCGTCACGGCCAGCTTCGAGTCCGAGGGCCTGACGCTCAGCAATTCGGAAAAAACCTTTACCGTCTCGCTCGCCGAGCGGAAGGCGGCCGAGATCCATCTGCTCCGCAACGGCGAAAGGCTGGGCGTGAGCGATACCGTGACGATCCCCTCCGCCGAAGGGACGACGCAGCAGCAGTACGCCGCCGTCGTCTACGACCAGTACGGCAGCGTGCGCGGCGAGGAGATCATCTGGAGCGCGGGCGACTGGCCCGCGGGCGTACGCCGCGACATCGACACGCTGACGGTGTGGGACAACTGCCGCGACGGCAGTACGCTCGTCGTGACGGCGAAATGCGCCTCCGACAACACGGTCGAGGATTCGGTCACGGTCACCTTCACCGCGCCGCCCGCGTCGAAGGCGGCGGAGCTGAAGAAAGCCGAGCCTGTCCGTGAAACGCCCGCGCCCACGGTCCACTGGCCCACGGTCACGCTGGCGACCGACGCGGATCCCTCCCTGTGCTACGGCATCACCTGGGCGCAGCTTGTCACGCTCGGCGACGACGGCTCCGCCTCGATCGGCGAGACGCCGCTTGCGGGCAGCTTTTCCATCAACCGCGAGGCGGACGGACTGCCCAACGTCAGCGACAATTTCAAGATCGTCTTCAGCTATCTCGACGGAGAAGAGACCAAGACCATCGTCAGCGACGAGCGGACGGTCACGCTGACGCCGAAAAAGCTCAGGGAAGAGATGGCCATCCTCTCCGCGACCGAGATGCAGTATGCCTACGGCGAGGAATGCCGTCCCGTGGTCTCGGTCCGCGACGGGGCGCGCGCGCTGGTCTCCGGCACGGATTTCGTTGTGACGGGTTATGCCGGCAACACCGGGATCGGCACCGGAACCGTCACGGTCGAGGGACAGGGCAATTACACCGACACGGTGACGAAGAGCTTCACGATCACTCCCATCCCCGCCAGCGCGCTGACCTGCAGCGTCACCTCCTGCAAGCCGGAGGACGAGGGAATCACGCCCACGATCGTGTTCAAGCACGGCGACAGGACGCTCTCCCACGCCGTCGACTACGATCTGAGCCTGCAGTACGACGTGCCCGCCAAAACCGGCACGGCGACGGCGGTCTTCAAGGGCTGGTACAGCGGCACGCGCGTTTTGTCCTTCGACCTGCCGAACTACCTCATCACCGAGGGCGCCGGCAGCAGCTGGAACAAGGGCAGCACGCTGACGCTGAACTTCAAAGCCAACGGCGCGTACTCCAAGTTTATGGAGCTGACCGTCGACGGCAGGACCGTCCCGACGAGCTATTATTCCGTCTCCGCCGGCAGCACGGTCGTCAAGATCAAGCCGGACTATCTCAAGGCCCTGACCGCCGGCAAGCACATCGTCGGCGTAGTCTACAAGGACGGCAAGGCCCTGGCGATCTTCTCGATCGTCGAGCGCCAGGGCGTCCCCACCGGAGACAGCAACAACACCACGGCCTGGATCATCGTGCTCGCCGCCAGCCTGGTCGCCTTCGGAGCGCTGAGCTACGCCTTCCTCCGCGACAGCCGGAAGAAGAAAAAGAAGAAAAATAAAATAAGAGAATAAAAAAGACAGCCGCAAGGCTGTCTTTTTTATTCTCTCTGGTCGGTCACGAAATGCTTGATCGTCTGCTCCGGGTGCCGCAGCTCGTCGTTGAAAAAGGCGGGGTACATCTTCCGCCCCTCCTCTGGCGCTGCCCAGACGAGGAATTCCTCGCTGCCGTCCTCGGTGAAGCTCTCGCACACGGGCGCGAAGTCCGCGGGAGTTTTCATGTAGAAGTAGTAGCCCAGCTCGTAGATCAGCTTGCCCATCTTCGCGGGGCTGTCGCCGAGAAAGAAGTCCTCCGTCACGAAGCCGAGCCGGTCGATCTCCATGTCGCGGCCCGTCTCCTCGCGCACCTCGCGCACGACGGCCTCCTCCGCCGTCTCGCCGAAGCGGATGCGCCCGCCGACGGAATAGAGATAGTCGAAGTTCGGGTTGCCGACCATCAGGAAGCTGCCGTCCCTCATGATGATCGCGCCCACGCGGATATTCACCACGCCGCCGTCATAGTCGATGCACAGGTCTTTTCCCATCCGCGTCCTCCTTACAGCGTGATCCAGTAGCGCTCGAGCAGCTCGCCGTCTTCCTCGTCGAAGACCGTGCTGTCGAACACGCCGCCGTTTGAGAGGATCGTGCGGCGGCTGCCCTCGTTTCCGACGAAGCAGGAGATCATCACGCGCTCAAGCCCCAGCTTGCGCGCCTCATCCAGCGCCATGGCGAGCATGCGCTTGGCGTAGCCCCTGCGCCGCTCGCTCGGCCGCACGGAGTATCCGATATGTCCGGCGATCCGCCGCAGGTAGTCGTTGAGATAATGCCGCAGCTGCAGCATGCCGAGCAGCTTCCCGTCGCTCTCGCGAAAGAGCAGATACTGTGTGGCGAGCACCTTGCCCTCCGGCAGCGCCTCCATGCTCTCATAGCTGCGGACATGGGCGAGCCAGTCGCGGCTGTTCTCAAAGCGCCGCATAGGGCCGGTCCCGTCCATGCTGTCGCCGCTTTCCAGAAACTCGCGGCGGTAGTCTTCATACTGGCCGATGTTGCCCTCGTCTGGCCGCAGGAGCAAAAGCTTTTCTTCCATGTCTGGTCTCCCTCCCTTTGTGGCAAAGGATACAGCAAACAGACGCAAATTGCAAGAAAAACGCCGATCCGAAAGGACCGGCGTTTTTCTTTGATGAAATCACATGATGGGGATCTTGATCTTGAGGTCGGTGAGCGGCCAGGAGGAGCAGGCGTGGAACCAGCCCATCTCCTTGTCCATGCGGCGGCGGCCGTCGCCGATCGGGGAGACGAAGATCTCGCCCTCCAGCAGATGGCTGCGGCAGAAGCCGCACTCGCCGTTGCGGCAGTGCGTGTCGATCGCGATGCCCGCGCGCTCGAGCGCAACGGCGACCGGCTCGGAGGCCTTGGCGTCGATGACGTCCTCGTGGATGCCGCGCAGCACCGTGATCTTGAAGGTCTTTTCCTCCGTGCCCTTGGGGTAGCCGGGCAGCGTGGAGACGTCCGCGGGATTGTTCACGACGTCGTGGCGGAAACGGCGGACAGGCACCGACATCTCGTCGAGCGCCTTCTTGACGAAGCGGAACATCGGCAGCGGGCCGCAGAACATGTAGGTGCAGTCCGGCGTGGAGTATTTCTCGATGATCTTGCGGGTGATGAAGCCCTTTTCGCCGGGCCAGTCGGGCTCGTCGGAGAGGACGTGCACGACCTTGACGTCCGGGCAGTCGGCCTCGATCTTCGCCAGCTCGTCCTTGAGGACGATGTCGTTGGCCTTCACCGAGCCGTAGAGGATCGTGAGCTTGAGACCCCTGAGCTTGCCGTAGGCGATCTCCTTGGCCATCGAGTGGAAGGGCGTGATGCCTGAGCCGCCGGCCAGGGCCACGATCTCCTTCGCGTCGCGCATCGGCTCATAGTAGAAGAAGCCGAAGGGCAGCGCACCCTCGAGCTCGTCGCCGACCTTGACGTTCTCAAAGAGATAGTCGGGAACGAGATAGGGCACGTTGCGGCGCACCGTGATCTCGAAGAAGGGGTGCTCGCCGCGCGCCTCGTAGGGGGCGGAGGAAATGGTGTAGGGACGGGACAGCACGCTTTCTCCGATCTTGAGACGGAAGTTGACGTACTGGCCGCTCTGGAACACGGGGATGTGACCGTCGCCGCTCTCGAAGCGGAAAACGCGGGAGGTGGGAGAGGCCTCGCGGATGTCTACGACCTTGAAGACCATGTGTTTGGGATGCAGCTTGTCGGCCATCTCGCGGATCGGGTCCTTCGGATCGGGGACCGGGGAGCCCTTGGCGAAGTTCTCTTCTCTGAGCTTGGTGACGCGGGAGGCACCGCCGACGTCCTTCAGAAAGCCTTTGACTTTAATGCTCATTTCTCACAGCCTCCCTTTCTTTTGCATGTCTTCCTTGACGCCCTTTGCGGCGGCGCGGCCGTTGGTGATCTGCGGGCCCATGCCGTCGCCGCTCATGCCGTGAGCGCCGGCGAACTCGAGACCCTCGATGAAGTGATCCTTCTCCTTCATCTGCAGACGGGCCACGGCGTGGTCCTCCATTGAGTGGAGGTAGCCGTAGATGTTGCCCTTCCATGCGCCGACATAGTGCGCAACGGACATGGGCGTGGTGACCTCGATCTCGACGATGCGGTCGCGGAAGTCGACCTTGGTGATGCGCAGGCATTCCTCGATCATCTCGTTGGCCAGACGCCGCTTGAGATCGAAATAATCCTCCTCCTTGACGTCCTCAAAGGGCTTGGAGGGGACGAGCGCCGTGATGGACAGCTGGGTGATGCCCTCGGGCAGCGTCGGGTTGGCGTAGTTGAGGCAGATCGTGGTGATGTAGTTGTAGGGCTCGGTGATGTTCGAGTAGTTCTCCCAGATCTTGTTGGTGTCCATCGTGGTGCCGGAGAAGGTGGAATAGTCGGTAATGCCGTTCTCCTCGGGCGTGCCCTCAATGAGCATGATGACGGAAACGGGAACGACGGAGAGCTTGCGGTTGTTGATCATGCGGATCGCGCCCTCGGGGACCTCACTGAGCGGCTCGATCATCTGGGTGTACACGCGGTTGGGGTACGCGCCGGAGATCACGTAGTCGCAGTGGATCTCGTCGCCGCGCGCGGTGCGTACGCCGTAAACCTTGCCGTCCTTGACGAGGATCTTCTCAACTTCCTGGTTGAACTCGTACTGGGCGCCGTTTTCCTCGCACTTCGCCTGCAGCTTCATGCTCATCTCATGGCTGAAGCCGCGGCAGACGTAGGAGCCGGTGAAGTAGTCGGCCATCAGAAAGGCGTAGATCGTGAAGGGCAGATCGTCCATGCGGTTGCCCACGTAGATCCAGTAGGGCGTCAGCATCTCGACGGCCTTCTTGGGCAGGTCGAAGGTGTTGATGACCTCGGTGGCGGTGTAGCCGACGGTCTTGACGAAATCGGGGTGCTTGAGAAGCATCTGCACTTTGCTCATCGGGTTGACGGAGAGATAGTTCATGCTGTCGTACACGCGGCGGCAGAGCAGCATCAGCTCGTGCACCTTCTCGTAGGTGCCGGGGCAGACCTCGTCGACCTCACGGGCAACCGTGGTGTAGCTGTCGTCGTAGTCAGGGTGCAGCACCTTGTCGATGCCGGAGTTCGGAAGCGCGACACGGTAGCATTCGGGCACGGGCAGCCAGTCGATGTCCACGCCCATGTCGTCGAAGAATTTGCCGACCTTCAGGCGCTTGCCGGGCTGACCGATGGACATCATCTCGTGGAGTGTGGCCTCGATCTCGAAGCCGTTGCGCACAAAGTCGGTGGCGAGGCCGCCGGGCATGTTGTGCTTCTCAAGGATCAGGATGTCCTTGATCCCCCAGGCCTGCAGCTGCAGGCAGGCGGACATGCCGGCCAGTGCGCCGCCGATGATTACGACGTCGTAATGGTCTTTGTAAAAATTCATGCCTTTTTCCTTTCAAAGAAACAGGGGGCATGGGTATGCCCCCTGTCCGGTTTTTTTAGAAGAAGCGATCGACCAGCTCGCGGGAGTACTCGGCAGTCTCGTCCATGTCGCCGAAGCTCATGACCTCGCCGGCATAATAGGTGTCGTACTTGCCCTGCAT
>JAFSNA010000091.1 GCA_017447645.1 Oscillospiraceae bacterium | reverse complement strand
TTCTCCTTGCCCCGCTCCAGCGCCACCTGCCGTGCCGCCTCCAGGAAGGGCTGGCTCTCGATATCGCCGGTCGTGCCGCCGATCTCGGTGATGATCACGTCCGCGCCGGTCTTTTTCTCCAGCGAATAGATGAAGTCCTTGATCTCCTGCGTGATGTGCGGGATGACCTGCACGGTCTGGCCCAGATACTCGCCGCGGCGCTCCTTGTTCAGCACGTTCCAGTAGACCTTGCCGGTCGCGAGGTTGGAATACTTGTTCAGATCCTCGTCGATGAAGCGCTCGTAATGTCCCAGATCGAGGTCGGTTTCGCTGCCGTCCTCGGTCACGTAGACCTCGCCGTGCTGATAGGGGCTCATCGTCCCGGGGTCGACGTTGATATAGGGGTCGAGCTTCTGCGCCGCGACCTTGAGACCGCGGCATTTGAGCAGCCGCCCCAGCGAGGCCGCCGTGATCCCCTTGCCGAGACCGGACACCACGCCGCCGGTCACAAAAATATACTTCGCCATGTGTGCTCCCTCCATAGGCAAAAAAAGAATTCTCCGATGCCTCAAGGGGGCACTTGGCCCCTGGCTCCGGAGAACGGATCTGAAAACGCCATATTCAATACGAAAAAAGCATAGCACGCCGCTCCCGCGCTGTCAAGGCGCCGGGACGGGCCATCATACGCGGCGCGTATCGTCCGCCATAGCTCCGCCGTATGACGGGAGAGCGGGGCGGGAATCCTTTCAGAATCTTGACTTTCTCCCCGCGGGGGACTATAATGGCTCCTGTCAAAAAGGGGAGCTGGGTATTCCCGGCTGAGAGAGAGCGAATCGAAGCTCCAGACCCTGGAACCTGATCCGGATAATGCCGGCGTAGGAAGCACGAATGCATGTACGGCAGGTTCAATACTTGTATTGGATCTGCCTTTATGCATCCCTTCTTCCGAAAGAAAAAGGAGGAAAAAAGCATGAAAAACAAAAAACTGCGCGCTTTGACCGAGGGGGCCGTCATGCTGGCGGTCGGTCTCGTTCTCAACAGCGTCCCGATCTTCCGCCTGCCGAACGGCGGCTCTATCGACCTCGGCATGATCCCGATCTTCCTCTTCGCGCTCAGATGGGGTCTCGGCTGGGGCCTGCTGGAGGGCTTTCTTTTCGGCCTGATCCAGATCTTCATCGAAGGCGCGGTCGCCTGGGGCTGGCAGAGCCTGCTACTGGACTTTCTGGTCGCCTTCACGCCGCTCGGCGTCGCCGGCCTTTTCAGGGGCAAGGGCAAGGGGATCTTTGTCGGTATCCTTCTCGGCTGCATCCTGCGCTTCCTTGTCCACTACATCAGCGGCGTGACGATCTATGCGATCATCGCCCCGACGGAGCTGTTCGGCGTCACCTGGATGAATCCCTGGACTTACTCGCTGGCCTACAACGGCAGCTATATGCTCATCGACACGATCCTCTGCATCCTGGTCTTTGCGGCGCTTTACAAGCCGCTGAACAAGTACATCCAGGCCGAGGACCTGAAAGTGCACAAGCCGGAGGAGCTCAAGGAGCTCTGACGCCCTCCCGGCGCCCTGCCCGTCTCTGCAGGCAAGTTTTTTGTTGACAGAACGCTTTCTTATACTATATAATATCCACCCGGCGCCCCTTGAGGCGTCGGGTGGATTTTTGTCAACTACTTCCCGCTCCGGCGGGATGTTGAGTATCATACCGGAAAGGAGAAAACAAGATGCTTCGTACCTATCAGCCCAAGAAGCTGCAGCGCAAGAAGGAGCACGGCTTCCGCAAGAGAATGGAGACCGCCAACGGCCGCAAGGTCCTCGCCCGCAGAAGAGCGAAAGGCAGAGCAAAGCTCTCTTACTGATCCTCACGAAAGAGCTTTGAAGAGCAGATCGGCAACTTGATATTTTTGAAGGGCGGAGCGATCCGCCCTAAAGGTGTTTGACAGGGTTTTTGCGATGGACAGCCGCTTCACGCTCAAACAGAACAGTGATTTCCGCCGCCTGTACGCGAAGGGCAAGTCGAGCGCGAACCGCTTCCTCGTCCTCTACTGCCGGCGCAATGGCCGCGGCGTCAACCGCATGGGCTACACCGTGTCCTCCAAGCTCGGCGGAGCCGTCGTGCGCAACCGCGTGCGGCGCCGCCTGCGCGAGATCGCGCGGCTGAACGCTCCGGCGCTGAAGACCGGCTGGGACCTCGTCGTCGTCGCGCGCATGCGCGCGGCGGACGCTCCGTATGCCGAGCTTGACCGCGCTTACCGCGACGCCTGCGCCGCGCTGGGCCTGCTGCGGGAGGAGGAGACATGAAAAAGCTCATGCTCGCAGCGATCCGCTTTTACCAAAAGCATATCTCGCCCGCGCGCCCGCCCTGCTGCCGCTTTATCCCGACCTGCTCGCAATACGCCGTCGAGGCCATCGAAAAATACGGCGCCCTCAAGGGAGGGTGGCTGGCCTTTCGGCGTATCTGCCGCTGTCATCCTTTTCACGGGAAGGACTATGACATCTACGACCCCGTACCGTGAGCAACCAAGAACGAAAAAGTAAGGAGTATTGTTCCTATGTGGGCAACGATCACCAAACCCTTTGCGTGGCTGTTCGTCTGGCTGTATAACCTGACCGGCAGCTATGCCGCCGCGCTGCTGCTCTTCGCCCTGGCCGTCAACCTGGTCATGACCCCCTTCATGGCCAAGAGCAAGAAGGGCATGATGCGCCAGACCCGCCTGCAGCCCAAGATCCAGGAGCTGCAGCGCCGCCACGAGGGCAACCAGCAGAAGCTCAACGAGGAGATGCAGAAGCTCTACCGCGAGGAGGGCGTCAACCCCATGAGCGGCTGTCTCTGGTCCCTCATCCCCTTCCCCATCCTCATCGCGCTCTACAGCGTCATCCGTCAGCCGCTTTCCCGCATGATGTTCGTCTCCGACGAGGTGCTGGAAGCGATCAAGCAGATCTGCGCCGACAATTCCTGGTACGTCTCGTCGGGCGGCAGAGCCGACGCCTACATGGAGATCAAGCTGGCCGACGCCGTGCACCATCACTTTGACGAGGTCACGGCCTACCTGCAGAGCCTGAATCTCCCCACGGACAAGCTGATCGACCTGAACTTCAACCTCTTCGGCATCAACCTGGGCAACATCCCCTGGGACAAGATCAAGGAGGTCTTCTCCAACCCCGCCGGCGCCGCCATCGGCATCGGCACGATCGGCCTTGTGCTGATCCCGCTCGTCTCCGCCGTCCTGTCCTGGCTGAGCATGAAGGTGGCCAACCTGGCCAACCCCCAGACCGGCGTGGAGACCCAGCAGCAGGCCCAGATGAAGAGCATGAACCTGATGATGCCGATCATGAGCCTGTGGTTCTGCTTCATCATGCCCGCCGCCATGGGCGTGTACTGGAGCGCCAACAGCATCTTCGGCATGATCCGCGACTTTGTCCTGACCAGGATCTACAAGCGCAAGCTGGACCGTGAAGACGCCGAGCGCAACGCCGCCCGCAATGCCCGCGAGCGCGAGATGGAAGAGCGCCGCATTGAGACCGAGCGTCTGCGCGCCGAAGGCAAGAGCGAGCAGAACGCCAACACCAGCAAGAAGAAGATCCAGCAGAACGAGAAGCAGCGCCAGGCCGAGCGCAGCGCCGCCCTCGCCAAGGAAGAGCGCGCCGCCAGACGCGAACAGCTTGGCATCAAGGAGCCGGAAAAGCCCGCCTCCCAGGTCGGCAACCGCCGCTACGCGCGCGGCCGCGCCTATGTGCCGGATCGCTTTACCAACCCCGAGGGCGCCGAGGAGGCCACGCTGGCCGCTGCGGCCGAGTCGGAGGGCAATCTCTCCATCGACGAGAGCGTCGCCGAGGAGAGCCTCTTCACCGAAGCCGTTGAGGAAACGGCGACGGAAGAGAGCGCCGTCAACGAACAGGAGTAAGAAAACCATGATCAAATATCTGGAAAAAACCGGCCGCACGATGGAAGAGGCCATCGCCGCCGCCCTCGCCGAGCTCGGTCTGAGCGAGGAGGAGATCAGCGTCGAGGTGCTCGAGCGCGCCAAGAGCGGCTTCCTCGGCATCGGCGCGCAGCCGGCCGTCATCCGCGTGAGCTACGAGGTCCCCGACGAGCCCGCGCCTGCAAAGAAGGAAGTCCCCGCGCCGAAGAAGGCCGAGGAGAAGAAGGCCGAGCCGAAAAAGGCCGAAAAGAAGGCCGCCCCGGCCCCGAAAAAGCCCGAGGAAAAGAAGGCCGAGCCGAAGAAGGCCGAGAAAAAGGCCGTCCCCGCCGACGAGGACGCCGAGTTTGCCGCCGTCCGCGGCTTCATCTCCGGACTGATGGAGCGCATGGGCGTCGAGGCCGAGATCGAGATCGCGCGCCGCGACAACGGCGGGATCAACGTCAAGCTCTCCGGCAGCGGCATGGGCGCGATCATCGGCCGCCGCGGCGAGACGCTCGACGCGATCCAGCACCTGACGAACTACGTCGTCAACCGCGACAGCGACAAGCACATGCACATTTCCGTCGACGCGGAGAACTACCGCGCCAAGCGCGAGGAGTCGTTGACCAAGCTGGCCGAGAAGATGGCCGAGAAGGCGATCAAGTACAAGCGCAGCATGGCGCTCGAGCCGATGAACTCCTATGAGCGTCACGTGATCCACACCGCGCTGCAGAACTACGAGGGCGTGACGACCTCCTCCACCGGCGTTGAGCCCAACCGCCGCGTCGTGGTCAGCTACGTCCGCCCCGAGCCGAGCGACAACAAGCCGCAGAGCCGCGAGTGGGCCTGATCGAGGCGCCTTAAGCGTTCCGACAAACCTGAACACTTGAAAAACGATAACACTTTCGGAGGAATAAAACATGTTTGAAAAAATCAGAGACGTGCTGGCCAAGCAGTTTGAGCTGGATCCCGAGACCATCACCCGCGAGACCAATCTAATCGACGACATCGGCGCCGACTCGCTCGACATCGTCGAACTGATTATGGCGCTCGAGGACGAGTTCGGCATCAAGATCTCCGACGAGGACGCTGTCAAGCTCGACACCGTCGGCCGCATCTGCGACTATCTCGACACGCTGAAGTAAGAAGAAAAAAGAGATCAGCCGTCCCGCCGGGGACGGCTGATCTCTTTTTTTGAAGGCCGGCGGAGCAACCCGCCTGCAGAAACGGAGCGCTCAGTCGACGTGGATGATCTTCTCGTTGAGCTCCAGCGCGCTGATGTTCGGGTTGTGCCAGCGCTCGCGCTTCTCGGTCGCGCCGCCCATGTGGATGGCCTGGCGCGGGCAGAACTGCAGACAGCTGAGACACTGGACGCAGTCTGTGCCGAAGCTCGGCCGACCGCCGACCATCCGGATGTTGCCCTTGGGGCACAGCGCGGCGCACTGGCCGCAGCCGATGCACTTGCCGGTGACGGTAAAGCCTGCGGCCTTCTTCGGCGCGAGCTTCGGCCAGACGGAGGCCTCCAGCCTGTTGAACAGCGGCGCGGAGGGGGCTTTCTCCGAGCGCACGCCGTTTTTGACGTCCTCGGCGATCTTCGCGGCAAGCTCCTCCGAGCGCTTCTGCGCCTTCTCGGGCGTGAGCGGCGGGAACATCAGCGTGTGCGGCATCAGCCAGATGCAGGCGCTCTGGTGCGGGATGTGGGCGTGATAGCTCAGCGGGATGATCTCGTTGATCTTTGCCAGTCCCACGCCGGGATAGCCCGCGCAGCTGACCACGCCGAAGGTATAGGCCTTCGCGCTGACGAAAAGACTGCGGACGTATTTTTCCACGTCCCCGGGCAGGCCGCCCGCGTAGCAGGGGAAGACGAAGCCGACGCGCTCGGCCTCGTGCACGTCGCGCACGGCGGGGGCGCGGCGCATCATCACGATGTCCGTGTCGCCCAGACCGCGGGCGATGTTCTTGGCGATGTCCAGGCAGTTGCCGGTGCCGGAAAAGCAGAAAATGACGTTTTTGCTCATGGCGTTTTCTCCTTTTACAGACTGAGGTCAAAAATGGAGTCATCGTTGTCGATCCACTCCTGCACGTCGATCGTGCGGTATTCCGTCGGCGTCGAGCGGATGACGACCTTGGCGATGCCGGCGTTGATGATCTGGCGCTTGCACATCGAGCAGGACATGGCGTTCGAAAGCAGCTCGTTCGTCATCGCGTCGCGCCCGACTAGATAGATCGTCGCGCCGATCATGTCGCGCCGCGAGGCGGAGATGATCGCGTTGGCCTCGGCGTGGACGCTGCGGCAGAGCTCATAGCGCTCGCCGGAGGGGATGTGCAGCTTCTCGCGCGTGCACTCGCCGATGTCCGAGCAGTTGCGCCGTCCGCGCGGCGCGCCGTTGTAGCCGGTGGAGATGATCTCGTCGTTGCGCACGATGATCGCGCCGTATTTGCGCCGCAGGCAGGTGGAGCGCTCCAGCACGGAGTCGGCGATGTCGAGATAGTAGTTCTGTTTGTCGGTGCGGCTGTCCATAGTGATCTTCCTCCGATGGATTGATGTCTCTATTATATCTGCCGCCGCACGGCAAGTCAATCAAGAAGGCTGGCATTTTCCGCGCGAGTGTGCTATGATCAGGCCATGAGCAAGACGAATTATATGCACGAGTTCGACGAGATCACCGCGAAAAGCGCGCCGAAGCGCCCGCGTCTGCTGCTGCACAGCTGCTGCGGGCCCTGCTCGTCCTCGGTGCTGGAACTGCTGACGAAATATTACGACGTGACGCTGCTGTGGTACAACCCGAACCTCTACCCGCAGGAGGAATTTGACCGGCGCTTTGCCGCGCAGCTGGAGCTCATCGAGAAGATGGGCCTCACGGAGGAGGTCCCCGTCCTGGCCGAGAGCCGGAAGCACGAGGACTATCTCCGCCGCGTCGAAGGCCTGGAAAACGAGCCGGAGGGCGGCGCGCGCTGCACCGCCTGCTTCCGCATGCGCCTTCTCGAGTGCGCCAGACTGGCCGCGCAGTACGGCTTCGACTACTTCTGCACGACGCTCACGGTCTCGCGCCACAAGGACGCCGTGCGCATCAACGCCCTCGGCGAGGAGGTCGGCAAGGCCTTCGGCGTCAAATGGCTGCCCTCGGACTTCAAGAAGCGGGGGGGCGAGCAGCGCTCGCAGCAGCTCGCCGCGCAGCACGGCATCTATCGGCAGAACTACTGCGGCTGCGAGTTTTCGCTGCGCGGCCGCGAAGGGCAGGCGGAGGACGGCCTCGAGGGATAAAGAAAAAATACGAAAAAAACACAAGGGGCAGACAAAGCCGCGCGAAAGAGCTTCGACAAGCAAGGGGAGAGCGCTTAAGAGGGGGCGGGGAGCCCCCTTTCTGCGTACAATCCAGCAAAAACGGGAACATTTTTGAATGTTTCCGTTTTTGCCTTTCAAGCTGTCGACAGCTTGAAGGGCAGACGCCGAAAAGGCGTCTGCCCTTTTTTCATTCTTCCGTGTCGCCGCCGGTTTTGTCCCGCAGCGCCGCCACGCCCTTTTTGAGCCATTTGGGGATCGGCGCGCCGAGCAGTCCGGCGTTTTCGATCACACTGCCGAGCTCGGTAAAGGTATACCAGATCGCGACGATCAGCGTCAGACAGTGCGGCAGCTCCGTCTCGCCGACGAGCGGCGCGGCCGCGCTGTGCAGCAGGACCTGCACGGCGATGTCGCACAGCGCCGCCACCAGCAGCGCGGCGATCTCGCCCAGCTTGTGCCACAGGCCCTGCCGGGCCGCCGCGCTGGACCATTCCCCGCGGGCGCGGGCCGCCCAGGTGCCGGTGACATAGTCGGCCGCCATCGCCGCGATGAACAGCACGACCGCCCAGCCGAGCCAGCCCCACAGCGCCGTGAAAAAGCCGAGGACCAGCGTGACGAGCGCGCGGATCTCCGTGGCCTTGTCGGGTGCATTCATTTCGTTTTCTCCTTTGTTCTATGAATTCCAAAGCGCCGTAAAGCTCTCGCCGCCGAACTCGCCGTCCGCGCCGAGGCCGTGCGCGCGCTGAAAGGCCAGCAGCGCCGCCGCCGTCTTCGGTCCGAACGCGCCGTCCGCCGCGCCGCAGTCGAAGCCGGCGGCGTTCAGCAGCGTCTGCAGGTTCCGCACCTGCGGGCCGCTGTTGCCCTGCCGCAGGAGGGAGATCTTCACGCTGTATTCGTACGGCGCGTAATTTGCCTTTTTCTCCTCCGGCGCGCCCGGCGCACCCGGCACGTCCGGCGCGGAGGCGTCCTTGCCGCCGTCCGCCGCCAGCGTCCAGTTCGGCCGTCCGTAGCCGGCGATGCTCAGCGCCTGCGCAGCGTAGACGCGCCGCGCCACCATGTCGGAGCTGTTGCCCTCCATGGTCGTGACGCATCCGCCCTCGACGCCGGTGACGATGCCGGTGTGGTTGATGCCGCCGTCGACGTACAGAAAGATCTGATCGCCCGGCTGCGGAGCGGAAAACCAGCGCCCGGCGTCCTTGTAATACTGCGCGCTGTAGCGGCAGGCCGCCCCGGCGCAGCCCGGGAACTGACAGGTCATGGCCATTCCCAGCTCCAGCCCGAAGCATTCGACAAAGCCCGCGTCGACGAACACGTCGCACCAGGGCTGGTTCTGCACGTCCCAGCCGTAGAGCTTTTTCATGCCCGCGGCGTAGCGGTTCCAGTTGTTCGCGCCCTCGCGCGTGCCGATCTGCGCCTCCGCCCAGTGGATCAGCTTTTGCCTTGCGTCGTTTTCCGTCATGCCTTACGCCGTCCTTTTCCAGATATAGACCGCCAGATACGGCGGCATGTTGTTGTGCGGCTGATCGCCGCCGACGCTGTTGTGCGCGTGCGAGGCGTCGACCGCAACACGATAGCAGGCGGTGCCGGTCGTGCCGTTCCAGCTTCGGGCGCGGGAGACGGATACCGTCACGATGCCGGAGCGCGTGATCGTCGCACCGTCGTCGAGAAGAACGCCCTGGACATAGCCGGACAAGCTCTTTGAACCGTGCGTATGTGCCGGGATCTCGCTTTCCGACAGTGTGTGTTCCGCTTCGCCGCCCGTGCCGCCGGCCGTATATGTCGTGCCGGAGGCAAGCAGGAAGCGGTCCTCGATCCGCTCCCAGGTCCCGCCGAAAAGCGTCTGAGGGCTTGTGCTGCCGACGGACATATAGATGCTCCCGACGGGGTAGACGAGATCCACGATGCCCTTGCTCTTCACGGCCCACCCGTCCGCGATCTCAAAGACGTCGTCTGCCTCCGCCGCCTTGCCGAAGGCCACGCCGCGCCCCCCGGCGCGGAATTTCATCGCCCACTTCCGGGTGGGTACGGAGGCGTAATACACGACCGTACCGCCGAGCGTGTCGACGGCCGTGAACCTGACGGTATAGCTCAGATCCGGCGAGCTCGGCCCGATCACGGCCGGGACGCCGCCGCTCAGAGCGGTCTCCGCCCCGTAGGGACCGCCGGCCGTCCGGACAGCCGCACTCAGCGTGCAGCTGTTCTGCCCGTTCAAAGCCGAACAGGAGACGAGCGCCTTCACGCTAAGATACGCGCCGTCCTCGTCCGCCGTTCCGCCCGAATCGCAGCGGAATACGTTCTGAGACGTCATCAGCGGCGCGGCGTAATCCATGACGGAGAGGGCAAAGCTCTCGCTCGCCGTCCGGCCTCGAGTGTCGGTGACGCTGCAGACGACGTTCACCGAGGTCGCGGAAAGCACGCCCGTGCGGTAGGGCGGAGCGCTCACGCCTGAGCCCTGGCAGCTCACGGCGTACGAGGCGACGGAAGCCCCGGCCGTGTCCGAGAGGTCGATCTTCGACGGGTCAAAGGCGGCCTCCGCCCGGGAAAAGCCGCGAACGTAACCCGTGATCCCCGCGGCGGCCCCGGTATTGTACGCCGAGAGCGCCGCCCAGCCCGCGGAGAGCTTCGGGCGCATGTCCTCGTCCGCCGTCACATTCAGCGAGGCCGTCGCGGGAGTGCCGAGCGCAGCGCCGCCGCTGCTGTATGTCTGTACGGAGACCGTTACGGGCAGAGCGGCAAGATCCGGATAATCGGCGAACCAGGAGCGCGGGACGGTAAAGCTCAGCGTGCTGTCGAAGCGCTCGCTCGTATACAGGGTGTCGGAGCCGTATCGGAAGGTGGCGATATGGGTATTTGACGAAACGGCGCGCCTCATCGTCAGCGAGAAGAGGCTCTGCGTCGCCGCGGCGGAGGTGGACGAGACGATCGCAGAGGCCGCGTTCTCGCGGAGCGTGATCGCCGTCGAGGCTGTCGCGCCGATCGGCGAGGCCGTCGCGCCGCCGTTGTAATAGTGCCGCACTGAGCCGAGCACGCCCACGGTAAAGGAGGCTTCGCCGCCGGCGTCGTGACTGACCGTGAAGGAAAAACTGCGGTTGAAGCTCGCCCAGGAGCCGTGACAGGAACCGCAGGAGAGATAGCTGCTGCCCGAGATCTCTCCGAGCGAGAACAGCTTCACCCCGTTCCCGTAGACGCCCGCGGTGTTGTTGTAGATCGCGTCGTAGAGACGGTAGTCCGTGCCGTAGTTGTACTGCGATTTGAGCTGCGGCGTGACGGTGACGGTCGATCTGTTCGTCGCGGGATCGTACGAGGTCGTGTAATAGATCCTCAGCGAGGCCCAGCCCTTCGACCAGACGTTGGAATATCCTGTTGCCATCCTAACCTCCTGTGTAGCGAAGACCGAAGCCGCCGGAGGAGGAGATCTCCCAGTCCGCTCCCACGCGCAGCTTGTCCTCAACGACGATGTTGGACACGTGCAGCATGCTGTCCTGCGAGGAGAACCAGCCCCGCCGGACGCCGTTGATCCAGAACTGCCAGCCCGACGCGGTGTACAGGCCGAGCGTCTGACCGGGCGTGAGCTCGTAATAGGTCGCGCCGCCGACGTTCTGCGTCTGCCCGGTGAAGGACAGGCTCTCGCTGACGGCGATGCCGAGATGGATCTCGTGCGTCAGGGGGTCCTCGATCAGGCCGCGCCGGATCTGACCGTTCAGCTCGCTCATGTGGCGCTCCAGCGCCTCGACGGCTTCGGAAAAGCGATAGCTCTCCACGGTCTCGCGCGCGGTCTGGCGCACCTGTGTGTCGATGCGGCCGTAATAGCTGCCGTAGTCCGAGATGGCCACGTAACTCGAGGCGAGACTGTCGAAGCGCGCATCCGTGCGCTCGGCGATCTCGTCGGCGCTCTTGACGATCAGCGCCTTGAGCGAGGAGGCCTGCTCGCGCAGGGCCTTTTCGTTCTGCTCCCGCGCGCTGCGCGCGGAGACCGCCGTCTCGGCGCTCTCGCTGCGCTCGGCGCGCTCAAGCTCCTGCGCCAGCCGCACGAGATAATCCCGCAGCGCGGCGAGCTGCTCTTCGGCGCCGCCCCGCGCCTGGGGAGGGAGTTCGTAGCTCATGGGTAGTCACTTCCCGTCTCGAGCGTGCGCGAGATCGACAGCAGACGCATCTCGCCCCGGCCGGAGAGCTTGAGCTGCAGATGGTCGCAGCGGTGCGGCCGCACGGGGAAGAGGAAATGGCCCGTCCCGGCGCCGCTGGCCGTGACGCCGCCCGCGCTGTGCCACACGCCGTCGGAATCGTACTGCAGCGCCGCGGCCAAGCTCGCCCCCGCGGCCAGGCTCAGCCGGATGTTGTAGCGCGAAACGCGCTTGTTCTCCGGCAGATGGAAGCTCTGGATACCGGTCACGGCTTCCCACTCGACCGCATCCTCGCGCGTCGAGCCCGTCAGCGCGGCAGAGCCCATCAGCGCAAGCAGCCTGCCGTCCGCGAGCGCGTAGAGCTCGTTCCCGACGCGGGCAAAGCACGTGACGCGCAGCGTGTCCTCGCGCAGCCAGAGCTCCTTTTCGATGTCGTAGACGAAGAGCGCGGACTGATCGTTCTCATCGAGCATCGAAAGATAGTACTTCCCGCCGATCTCCCCGCCGACCGCGCCGTGATAGACGACGGAGCCGAGCGGCGCGGACACGCCGCGCGGGAAGCCGCCCTGCCAGGCGCAGACCTCGCCGGGGGATTTGTAGAACAGCGTCTCGTTGACGACGACGAGCGATCTGCCGCTGCCCCTCTGCACGCCGCGGCACACGGTCTCGGCGACGCTGTGCGCGCCGGAGGCCGAGACGCTGACGCGGTGGATGCGGTTTTCCTTGAAAAAGATCGGCGAGCCGAGATAGTTGACCGCGCCGGTCCACGGCCCGTCCGAGCCGACCGAGGCGCGCCAGGAGTCGGTCGAGAGACCCTGGAACTGCTGCCAGTTGCGGAAGTCGCCCAGCGCGCAGCAGAAGATCTCGTTGACGACCTTCCCGTCCTCGCCGATGCCGCAGCGGCAGCCCCAGAGGCGGTTGCGGCACTCGCAGACGAAGTCCGGCGTGGGGACGAGCCGCTCGATGCGCAGCGCCGCCTCCGTGCCGTCGGTGCTCTCCGGCAGGCCGTCCACCAGGATCCAGTCCCGCTCGTCCTCCCCGCCGCCGAGCGCGCGGATGATCCGGGTGCCGTTGAGCCCGGCCGCGGCCGCGCCGGAGATCGTCACGGCGTCGTTTACGCGAAAGAGAGCCGGGATCGCGCCGAGCGTCGTGAAGCGGATGCGCAGATACACGCTCTCGACCGCAACCCACTCGTGCTGCGCCTCCGACCACTGGCGCAGAACGCGCTCGGAGCCGGAGAGATCGATCCAGTACGCGCCGTTCTCCGGCGAGGACGGCTCCTGCGCCTGAACGTAGCCGACGGATACGGCCGTGCCGTCGAAGCGGCAGGGCTCGATCTCGGCGCTCTGCGGACCGTAGCGCGCCTCCAGGCTGCCGTGGTCCGTCTGATCCTCGGTGTTGAGATAGACCTTGTCCGGAAAGACGACGATATAGGCGCCCATGCCGACGAGCTGCTTGTCTCCGCTCGAAAGCCCGGTCACGGGCGTGGGCAGGAAATTGTAATACAGCGTCCCGTCCTCGCCGACGTAGGCGAGGGCCTGCTTTTCCAGCAGCGCGGCCGCGCGGCGGCCGGTGTCGGCGCGCCTGCGCCGCGTCGAGAGCAGCGGAGCGTGGTCCGAGGAGAGGTTTTTCGTGTCGTACCAGGCGCCCTCGGCGCTGCGCAGGCGGTGGTCATAGCCGCCGAAGCCCTCGATCACGTCCTGCTCGGTGGGCTGCGCTCTCATACGGGGATAAAGCATAGCCTCTCACCCCCTAAAACACGAAGCGCGCGCCGCCGTGCAGGGGCCGGTGTGCGGCGTGGAAGGCGTTCCACCACTGGGCGTACTCGGCGTTGTACAGGGCGATCTGCTGGTTGTAACGGGCCGTCTCGGCGTTGGCCGCGGCGATCATCGCGATCAGATAGTGCGTATACACGCCCTCGCACCAGGGAAAGGGGATCAGCGGCGTCTCCCCGCCGGTGGAATAGGGCGTGAAGGCGGCGTCCTCCGCGAGACCCTCGTGCGTGGAGAGGACCTCCTCGAAGATCTTCCCGTCAAGCGAGGACAGCCAGCGCAGCTTTTCCGCGGCCGTGCAGCTGTTGGGCTCCTTGAGATCCACGTTGGAAATGATATCGTTGACTGTCATGCTCCTCCTCCTTTGCCGGCGTCTCAGTCCGTCTTGCTTCTGAGCGTCTCCTGCGCCTCGTACATGGCGTCCTCGGCGGCCTGGGCGCGCGCGATCTCGGCCGCGGCCGCGGCGGGGACGCGGCTCTTCTTGCCGCGGGGCAGGATGTAGCTGACGCCGTTGACGCCGACAAAATAGTTCGGGTCCTGGTTCGCGCCGCTGCGGGGGATGAAGACCTCGACGAGCTTTTCGCTTTCTTTCATGATGGATGTTCCTCCTGTTTCGTTTTTTGTGAAAAGGAGGGCGGAGGGCCGCCCTCCTCCGTCCGTGATTCAGTTGGCGGAATCGCTGGCGCTGTAAGAGCTGCAGCTCATCACGCGCAGCAGCCGCTCGGGGTAGAGGATCGTCGCGCCGTTGGTCTCGAACTTGTAGCCGATGGTCGAGAACTGGTTCAGCGGGCCGCCGATCTCGCCCTTGTCGTGGATGATCATCTCCAGCGCGCCGCCCTCGGGGTCGATGATGCCGAAGCTGTCCTTGCCGAAGAAGTAGGTCGCGTAGACCGCGCCTTCCTGCGCGTTTTTGACCGCGGCGCTCTTGAGCACGGGGGCGAAAACGTCCTCGATGAAGCGCACGCCGTGCAGCTCGCCGATCTCGCCGTTGAACAGCTCCTCCGGCGCGGCGTACTTGTGCGCCTCGATCCAGCCCTCGCACTCGCGCAGGTCGTGCGCGACGGAGGGATGGATGACGGCATAATAGCGGCCGTTGATGCGCGGCACGCGGTTCTTTTTCAGGATCGTGACGGCCTTGTTGACCATCGCGGGGGTCAGCACGCAGCGGTTGGTGCCGTCGTCGAGCATGTACTCCGGCGCGTCGGGCGTGCCCTTTACGGCCGGGACGGCGGGGTTGCCGCCCGCGGCGGCCACAGCCGCCTGGTCGGCGGTCTTCGCGCCGGTCGCGAGCACGATGTTGTCGCAGTAGAGCACGTTGGCGTTGGTCAGCAGCGCGTCGCGGATGAGCTTCTCCTGCGTCTCGGCGGCGGAGGCGCCCATCTCCTCGGTCGCGCCGAGGATCACGTCGTCGTAGGCGCGCAGCTCCAGGCGGTCGGTGATGGCCGTGTAGGTGCCGTACTGGGCGATCGTGCCGGTGATGGCGGAAACGCCGAACTTCTGCCCGCTGGGGATCACGCCCTCGGTCAGCTGGCTGGCGGGGGCGAAGGTGTTCCACTTGCGCCACTCGACGGTGCCCTTGTGATTGCGCGGCAGGGGCTGGCGCTTGGCGAACTGGGCGTAGAACTGCTCGACGCGCGCGTTCTCCAGCAGCTCCGTGTCATAGAAGTCCTTCATCTCGGCGCTCAGCGTGTTGCTGCCCGAGAAGGCCTCCGAGGCCGTGGAGTCGTAGGCGTTGGGATAGTTGGTCGTACCGTTCACGAGCGTGCCCGCGTCGGCAAAAAGCTGGATGTCAAAAAGATGTTCCATGATACCTCCAAAGATACTGAAATGATCGGGACCTCATCTCCCGGCCGGGAGATGGTCTCCCAGCGCGCCGGCCGCGTAGATCCGGCGCTTGAGCGCCTCTCGCTGATCCCTGTTCATGCTGCGGTAGCTCGGCGCGCCGAGAGAGGCGGACTGCGCGCCGTTTTCCCTGGGCCTGGCCGCGCCGGAGCGCACGGCGGCGCTCACGGCCTCGGCGGCCCTGCGCGCGGCCTCCTCCGCCTCCCGCGCCCGGAGCTCCGGGTGCAGGGCGTAGAAGGCCTGCTCCAGCGTGACGGACGAGCCGGGACGGGTGATCTCGGCAAAGGCGTCGTTTTGAAGCTCGCGCATCAGATCGAAATCCGGCACGCGCGAGGAGAGCTCCCCGGCCTGCTCGCACAGCGCGCGGAAGTGCTCGATCGCCTTTTCGCGCCGCAGCGCGGCGCCGAGACGCTCGTTTTCCTCCCGCGCGGCATAGGCGCGCAGCTTCTCCTGCGCGCTCCGCAGCCGCTTCTGTACGATGGCCTGCACCTCCGCGTCAAACTCCGCCTTGTAATCGGCGCGCACCTCTTCCCAGCTTTTCCTCGCGGGAGAGGGCGCCGCGTCCGTCGTCTGCTCCTGCCCGGCGTCGGCAGCTTCTGCGCCCGAAGCCGTCTCCGATGCCGCCGGAGCGCTCTCGTCGGCGAAAAGCTGGAGATCGGCCGTGATCATATTCTGCATATCGGATGCCTCCTGTCTTTCTGCGGGTTGAGCCCGCGACTCTCAAAACGCGGGAGAGGGGATTCCCCGCGCATCTTGCAAAAGCGTCTATCAGAGCGTCCGGGAGACGCGCTTCTTCGTCTTGGACGCCTTCAGCTCGGCCGGCGCGGCCGCCGTCTGCGTCTTCTTCGTCTTTCGGCGGCCGCCGGACGAGGACGATTTCGCGCTGTCCTTCGCGCGCTGATAGGCGAGCTTGTCCGCCTCGAGGCGGCGCTTGTAATCGTCCGAGGCGAGACGGTAGGCGCGCTCGTCGCCGGCGATCATCCGCTCGTAAGCCGTGTCCGCGTCGCTGCGGGCGCGCTCGAGACTGCGGTTGTACTGGCCCAGCTCGTCGAGATAGCGATCATAGTCGCTTTTCTCCAGCGCGTTGGCCGCGGCATAGCGCCGCTGCAGATCCTCGCCCTCGGCCTTCCAGGCGTCGAGGGCCATGCCGTAGGTCTCCGGCAGCACGTCGGCGAGACGGCGCAGATAAGCGTCGTACTGCTGCTGAGCGGCGCTCTGCGCGTAGGACGAGCCGTAGCCGCCGGTCAGAGCGGCCGCCTGCCCCATCGTGTCGCGCATCGCCGCGCGGCCCTGGGCCGTGTACTCCTGGCGGTACTGCTGATAGAGCGGGTCCGTCGCGCTGTCGTAGCGGAAGGGCGCGCGCGAGGCGATCTGCCCGTAGAGCTCGCGGATCTCGGCGTCGTAGCGGCTGTCGTAGCGCGGCGCTTCGCCGCTCAGCCGCTCGATCTCCGCAAGCGCGCTCTCGTAGCGCGCCGCAGCCTCGGCGTCCCGGTCGGGCATGCGGAAGGCGAGGTCCGCGCCCGTTTTCGCGTCTGCCTTCGTACCCGCCGACGCCGCGGCCGGTACGGAGGGGCTGCTCCGCGGTACGGAGGGCGCTTTCTCCGCGGCCCTGCGATCGTCCGCGCCGTCGCCGTTCCCGAACAGGAGCGGATCGACCTCCGTCGGGCGCATCGTGCCGTCCCTGGCGATCGGGACGTCCCGCAGCTTGGGGACCGGAAGGGTCGAGGGCGGCTGCGGCGCGCCGATCTTTGCCGCGCTCTTCCGTGTGTTTTCCTTGTTTCCGGAGCTTCCGCTCTCTTTCAGATATTTGGCCATTTATTCCTCCTTTTCGGCGCTCACATAGTCGGGGTATTCCTGTGCGAGCAGCTCGAAGCCGATCCAGATCGTGTCGAGCAGCCTTCTGCAGGCGCGCCGCGAGCCCTCCGCGGGCTCGCAGGCGATGCGCAGCGCGCCGGGCCGCTCGACGACGCGCGGATAGAAGCGCTCGCCCTCGTCCTGCAGGGCGGCCGCCGCCGTGAGAGCCAGGACCGAGACCGCCGCGCACACGATGTCCTGCCCCTTCGGGGCAAAATGAGCGTGGCCGCACAGATCGAGCGACAGGCTCCTGCGGCCGTAGCGCGCGCGGATCATCGCGCCGCCTCCGGCTGGCCGGCCGTCAGAGCGTGCGCGCGCGAGCGCTG
>JAFSNA010000090.1 GCA_017447645.1 Oscillospiraceae bacterium | reverse complement strand
ATCCGTGTGACCAGCGCCGTGCGGGAGAAGGGCGTGATCAGAAAATAGCCGTCCACACAGGGCGCCATGCGGCGGGCCATGGCCGCCGAGATCTCGACCGCGAGCTCCTCGCCCTTGGCACGGTCGGCGTTTTCATAGAGCGCGATGATCTTCTGGTCTACCCGGATGCCGGAGATCTCGC
Source organism: Oscillospiraceae bacterium (assembly GCA_017447645.1). Taxonomy (GTDB): domain Bacteria; phylum Bacillota; class Clostridia; order Oscillospirales; family Oscillospiraceae; genus Limivicinus. Next base: position 4,961 of record JAFSNA010000090.1, on the reverse strand, counting down.
TGTTGATGAACAGCGCATTGCGCTGACTGACGATCGGCAGGATCCCGCCGAGGATCTTTCCCTTGAGCGTTCTGCGCGCCAGACGGAGGTTTTCCAGCGCCTCGTCGGTGAACACAGGCTGCGTCAGAAAACCGACCGCACCGTTTTCCTCCTTCTGTCTCGCCAGGTCAAGCTGGATGGAGAAGTTGCGCGCGTTCACGTTCAGCGCGGCGAAGATATGGAACGGGGCGGGAAGCACGGCCCGGTTCATGCTGTCGACGAACTTGATGAGCTTGCGGGAGTTGAAATTGTACACGCTCTTTACCTCGTCGCGGCTTGCGGCGGGCACCGGGTCGCCGGTGACGAGAAGGACGTTCCCCACGCCCTCGGCGCAGAGAGCGAGCAGCAGCGCCTGCGTGGCATTGAGGTTGCGGTCGCGGCAGGTGAGGTGCGGCATAACGGTCACACCGAGCTCACGCTTGATCTTGCAGACCATGAGACTCGAGTCCATGCGCGCGCGGGCGATCGGGCAGTCGGCCACGGTGATCATGTCCGCGCCGCCGTCGCGCAGGGCGCGCGCCCCGTCCATGAAGCCGGCGGCGTCCGCGCCCTCCGGCGGGTCGAGCTCGACGGCGAAGGGTTTTCTTTTTTCGTCGCAAAGCGCGTCCCAGAAGGGATCGGGGCGCAGCGCGGCGTTTTCCTTTTCGCGCCGCCGCGCCGGATAATCGATCCGCGCGGGGGCGGGGGAGCGGATCGCCTTCGCGGCGGCGGCGATATGCTCCGGCGTCGTGCCGCAGCAGCCGCCGAGGATCTGCGCGCCGCGGGCGTGCATGATCGCGATCTGCGAGGCAAAATAGCCCGGGTCGCCGTCGTAATAGGTGCGGTTGCCGCGCACGGTGGGATAGCCGGCGTTGGGCATCACCGAAAACAGGCTCTCGACCGGGCCGATCTTCTCCATGAGGTCGACCATCTGCCGGCCGCCCGAGACGCAGTTGAGCCCAACGGCGTCGATATAGGCATCGGCCGCCGCGGCGCGGCACAGCTCGCCGATCAGGCGTCCGTCGCGAGTAAAGCCGTCCGGCTGCGCGGCAAAGGAGACCAGCACAAAGGCGTCGGGGTCCGCCGCCTTGATATGCGAGGCGATCTCATGGAGATAGAGATCCGTCCCGATCGTCTCAAACAGGAAGTGCCGCGCGCCGAGCGCGAGGAACTGATCGACGATGTAGTGATACTCCTCCAGCAGGTCCGTGTCGTCCCGCGCGTCGATCGGACCGATGTCCGCGAAGACATAGGCCTCGCCTGCGGCGGCGCGCAGCGCGATCAGCCAGCCCTCGCGCAGGATGGCGGCACAGTCCGGCGCAGAGAAGTTCTGCCGGTTCGCGCCGTAAGTATTGGTCTTGATCGCGCGGCAGCCCACCTCGAGATAGGCGCGGTGGATCGCCTCGATCTCACCCGGCGCGCTGAGATTGGCCCACTCGCAGTCGCGGTGGCTGGTCCGGTTGCGCGAGGCATAGAAGGTGCCCATGCCGCCGTCGAAAAGCAGCACGCCGTTTTCCCGGATATAGGATCGGATCTCTTTCATCCCAGCACCTTCTTTGCAATGTCCGCCGCCTGCTTGGCGTCTCTGGCGTAATAGTCCGCGCCGATCTGCGCGGCGTATTCCTCGGTCAGCACCGCGCCGCCGACCATGACGGCGCAGTCGTGGCCGCTTTGCCGCAGCGCGGCGATCGTCTCCTCCATGCTCGCCACGGTCGTGGTCATCAACGCCGAGAGACCGACAAGCCGGATGTTTTCACGCCGGGCGGTCTCGACGATGCGCTGAGGCGGCACGTCGCGGCCGAGGTCGACGACGGTGTAGCCGTAATTCTCCAGCACGACGCGCACGATGTTCTTGCCAATGTCGTGGATGTCCCCCCGCACGGTCGCCAGCAGGATCTTTCCCTTCGAGACGGAAGCCCCGCCGCGCTTGGCGATGCGCGTTTTGATCAGCTCGAAGCCCGCGCAGGCGGCGTTGGCGGCGTTCATCAGCTGCGGCAGGAAGATCTCCTGGCGCTCGTAGCGCTCTCCCACGAGGTCGAGCGCGGGGATCAGCAGCCTGTCGACGACCGCGAGCTCGTCCATTTCCTCCAGCGCCTTGGCCGTGAGCGCGGTGGTCTCGCCTCTGAGCCCGCGCATGACGGCTTCGGCAAGACTCATCTCGCCCGAAAGCTGCTGCGCCGGAGCACCGGAAACGCTCGCTCCCGCGAAGCGGCGAATGTAGGCCTCGCTGCCGCGGTCCTCCCCGGAGAGTACCCGGAAAGCCGCGACCGCGTCCATCACGACGCTCTGGTTCGGGTTTACGATCGGCAGATCCAGCCCGGCATGCAGAGCCTGCGTGAGAAAACTGACGGTGATCGTCTCGCGCGAGGGGAGTCCGAAGGAAATGTTGCTGACGCCCAGCACCGTGCGCAGGCCAAGCTCTTCCCTGACGGCGCGCACGGCGCGCAGCGTCTCGGCGGCCTGCTCCTGCTGCGCGGAGACGGTCAGCGTGAGGCAGTCGATGAAAACGTCCTCGCGCGCGATCCCGTGCGCGAGCGCCGCATCCAGGATCCGGCGGGCGATCGCGACGCGTCCGCGCCAGTCCGACGGGATGCCGTCCTCGTCCATGCACAGGCCCACCACGGCCGCGCCGTATTTTTTGCAAAGCGGCAGCACGGCTTCAAGGACCTCCGCCCTGCCGTTGACCGAGTTGACGATCGCCTTTCCGCAGCAGACGCGCAGTCCCGCTTCGATCGCGGCGGGATCGGATGAGTCGATCTGCAGCGGCAGATCGACCGCGGCCTGCAGCGCGGCGACGGTGCGCCGCATCATGTCCGGCTCGTCTACGCCGGGCAGACCCACGTTGACGTCCAGAATATCCGCGAGCGCATCCTGCTGTTCGACGCCGCGCGCGACGATATAATCGAGGTCGCCCTCGCGCAGCGCCTGTTGAAAGCGCTTTTTGCCGGTGGGGTTGATGCGCTCGCCGATCACGCGCACGCCGCCGAGCTCGGCGACCGCGGTCGCCGAACAGACGCCGAAACGGCAGGCCGCAGGACGCGGAGCGATCGCCGCGCCTTCCAGCGCCGCGGCGGCGGCGCGGATAAACGCGGGCGTCGTGCCGCAGCAGCCGCCGACGATGCCGACGCCGAGCCCGAGAGCTTCTTTGAGCTCCGCGGCGAATTCCTCCGGCGTGATATGGTATTCTCCGGTGGCCGGATCGGGCAGACCGGCGTTCGGCTTGAGGATGATCGGAAGATCCGTCCAGCAGCGCAGCTCGCGCACCAGAGGAAGCAGTTCCTTCGGGCCGAGGCTGCAGTTGAAGCCCAGCGCGTCCACGCCGAGGCCCGTGAGCGTCAGCGCCATGGCGGGAACGGTCACGCCGAGAAAGCTGCGGCCGCTCGCCTCAAAGGTCATCGTCGCCCAGACGGGCAGGAAACAGGTCTCCTTCGCGGCGAGTACGGCGGCGCGCATCTCCTGCAGGTCGCTCATCGTCTCGATGACGACGAGGTCGGCCCCGGCCGCCGCGCCGGCGGCGACGATCTCGCGGAAAAGCCCGTAAGCCTCGTCGAAGCCGAGGTCTCCCAGCGGCTCGAGCAGTCGGCCGATCGGGCCGATGTCCAGCGCCACCTTCACGTCATAGCCCTCCGCGGCCGTGCGCGCGCAGCGAACGCCCGCCGCGACGAGTTCCGCGACGCCGTATCCGCAGCCGGCGACCTTGTATCGGTTGGCGCCGAAGGTGTTGGTATAGAGCACGCGGCTCCCGGCCTCGACGTAGCGCCGCTGCACGGCGGACACGGCCTCGGGGCGCGTGATGTTCCACAGCTCCGGCAGCTGCCCCACGGGCAGCCCCGCCGCCTGGAGCATCGTGCCCATGGCGCCGTCGAGAAGGATAATCTCAGATTGATCCACAGCTTTTCCCCTCCTTTCGATAGGGGCAGTTCGAAAACATGGCGCAGTCCGTGCAGCCCCGGACGCGTTTTTCCTGCGGCCGGTCCGAGACCCCGATGAGCGCGGTGACGCTCTTCTGCGGGATCATCAGGCCGCTCTGGGAAAGCGACACGCCGATCCGGCGGCTCACGTCCAGCACGCGGAAAAGGGCAAACTGGTCGGACAGCGGCATATCGCCGTAGCCGGGGCTGAAGCGGTCGGTCAAAAAACGCGGGGCGAACGCAGCGGCGAGATCGGCGCAGAAATTGTCGCACACGGTCTCAATGGCGGCGCTTCCTGCCGCGTCGAGGATCACCGCTTCCGCCATGTCCCGGCCGCCCGCGCGGCGGATCAGGGCGTCCGCCTCCGCGCCGAGCGTCGCCGCCAGCAGCACGACGCTGTCGCAGTCGCGGAGAAAGGCGCGGATATCCTCGCCTCCCGGGCAGTAATCCGTGCCCTCCAGCGTCCCGTCGGGCAGAAGAGAAAAGAGCCGCCAGACGAGGCGGGGACGCGCGGTCCGCAGCATTTGCGCCTCGCAGCGATCGAGATCGCCGCGCAGCTCCTCCGGCAGAAAGCTGCCGTGATAGCTCAAATACTGCAGCGTCTCGGCGCGGCGGATCCGGTCCAGCTTGGCCTCCATCCGTTTCTCCTTCCATAAAATGAAATAATATGCGCTATTATATCCAATCGCGCAAGCACTTGTCAATTCGTCAAGCAACACAAAGAAGGAGCCGCGATCGGCCGATCGCGGCTCCTTTTTGACGGCGGATAAGGCTCTTTTTGCGGAAAGGCTCAGGTCAGGAAGTCCCGCAGCTTCTTCGAGCGCGAGGGGTGGCGCAGCTTGCGCAGGGCCTTGGCCTCGATCTGACGGATACGCTCGCGCGTGACGTTGAACTCCTTGCCGACCTCCTCGAGCGTGCGGGTGCGGCCGTCGACGATGCCGAAGCGCAGCTCCAGCACCTTCTTCTCACGCGGGGCGAGCGTGTCGAGCACCTCCTCCAGCTGCTCGCGCAGCAGGGAGAAGGACGCGGCCT
>JAFSNA010000089.1 GCA_017447645.1 Oscillospiraceae bacterium | reverse complement strand
CGGATACGCACAGGGCCCTGTGCGTATCCGCCCGGTTTTCGTATTCGCTTTGTCTGGCGGGACCGGCCGGCGCGGAAGAGAACGCCTTTACTAAAACATCAGCAGCAACGCGTCGTAAAGGCTGGCCGTCCACATGATGAAGTTGTGGCCCGCACCGATGGCGAGCATGCGGGCGTTTTCCCCGTCCGTCACGCGCTCGACGTTGGTGCAGATGCCGCGGTACACGGCGCGGTGCGCGACGCCGACCTGGATCTCGTCCTCCAGGCCGTAGCTGGCGACATAGCTCCTGATGGGCCAGGCTTTGTTCTGCTCGGAATTGAGCTGCGCCCACACGCGGTTGTTGTCGCCGTTGGAAAAGCAGCAGAAGTTGCCGACGATGTCGAGGCACAGCGGCATGACGCAGGAGTACGTATACATCGAGCCGCGGCTCAGCCCCCCGACGGCCAGATGCTCGCGCCCGGCGCGCAGCGCCTCCGGGCTGCCGTCGCCGAGATAAGTCGAATAGTGCCGCGCGATATGGGGCAGCAGGAGCTCACGCAGAAAGGCCTCGCCCGCGGGGGGATACTTGAAGCCGGCGTTGGGGATGCCGACGATCAGGAAGGGATCGCACAGGCGCTCCTCGACGATGCGGTCGTAGACATGGCGAAACTCGATCTCGCCGCGGTAGGTCTTCTCGGGCTCGTCGGTCCAGTCCGCCGCCTCGCCGCCGTCGCCGTGCATCAGCACGACGACGTTGTACTTTACGTCCTCGCTGTAATCCCAGGGCAGCCACACGGCGATCTCGTATTCCTTTCCCGCCGCGTCGGTGATGATCTCGCGGAAGTGACGCCCTTCGTGCCCGGAGGGCTCGAAATAGCGGTCGGGCAGCTCGGAGAAGCAGAGCGGCGCCTCGGCCCCGCAGACGTCGCAGATCCCGTCCATGCCGAAGTGGTGGCGGAAGGCCTCGCCGCACACGGGACAGAGCGCCGTTTCGCGGTCGTGGATCCGATTGGTGCACTGCCAGCGGCAGGAGAGACAGCGATGTTCGGCGTCAAAGCCGGCGCTGTGATCGCAGACGAAGCCGCAGAGGGAGCAGGCTCCCGTCTCCGGGTCGAAGGAATGCCGGTGCGGCGTCTCCTCCGGCGCGGCGGACGGCGGGCTTTGCGGCGCCTCCGCGGGCGCGGCGGCCTTTTCCGCCGGCGCTTCGGGCGGAAGCGGAGCGGGCTCGGAGAGCCGAAGCGCGCAGAGCACGACGCACACGATCCCCAGCAGGACCGTGATGAAGAGGAGCGCGCTCTTTTTCTTCATGTTCTCACCGCCCTTCGCGTCCGCGTCTTCAATCCGCCACTTCGATGTCCAGCCCCAGCTCCTGCGGCCGGAAGCGCGGGCAGACGTTCTCGGCCACCGTGATGACGGAGGCGGCGAGCCGCGTGCCGATCTCGACGGCCTCCGGCATGCTCTTGCCGTAGGTCAGGCCGATTGCGACGCCGGCGCAGAAGGCGTCGCCCGCGCCGGTGGTGTCGCGCACGGTCACGCTGCTGGCGGGATAGACGCCGCACAGCCCGTCCTTCGTCGCGTAGACCGCGCCTCGGCTGCCCATCGTGACGATCATCGAAGGGAAGTCGGCATTGGCCAGGTTCTGCGAGAGCGTCTCGCACAGCTCCTCGGGGCTGAAGTCGGAAAAGTCGCTGACGAAGAGGATGCCCGCCTCCTGAACGTTGCACACGAAGCAGTCGATATCCTGCAGGAAATCGCGCCGCAGCGAGGCGATGGACATGTTCGCCACGACCGCGTAGACCTTCTTGCCGTATTTGCGCGCGTATTTCAGCACGCGCTTGACGACCTCCTTGTCCAGGTCGATCTCAATGACGATGCTGTCGGCGTCCGCAAAGATCTTGTCGCCCTTTTCGTCGAGCAGCCTGACCATCGCGTCCATATTCGGCCGCTTGGAGATTGAGGCGACGACGTCGCCGCTCTCGTCAAAGACGGCCAGCCACATGCCCATGCCGTCCGGCACCGAGACGACGTAGTCGGTGTTGACACGGTGATTGTTCAGCTTGCGCAGCACCTCCGCGCCCTCGGCCGAGTCATCCACCATGCTGACGAACACGGGCCGCAGCTCGACGTTGCCGATATCCTCCGCCACGTTGCGCCCCACGCCGCCGTGCACGATCTGCACGCTGCCGGAGTTGCGCCCGCCGGGGATGTAGAGTTCCTCGGGAAAGCCCTTGATGTCCACGAATACGTTGCCCACGATCACGATCGCCATAGCGTTTCTCTCTTTCTGTCTTTTTTTGTAATACGGATCCGCTTGTTCTAAGGCTCCGCCGCCTGTTCATCCGGCGCGGGGAGCCGCCTCCGCGCGCCTTACAGCAGCGCGGCGTAAGAGCGCAGCGCCTTTCTCCTGGCCTTCCAGTCAGGGATCACGGCCGCGAGAGCGGCGTAAAAGGCGGGGGAGTGATCGGCGTGCAGGAAATGCGTCAGCTCGTGCGCGACCACATACTCGACGCATGCCTCCGGCACGGCGGCGAGCAAGGCGTTGAAGGTCACGGCGCGCTTGGCGGGGCGGCAATTGCCCCAGCAGGAGCGCATCGCGCGCATGCGGATCTCCGGCCGCGGCACGCCCAAAGCGGCAAAATGCGGGAAAAGCCGCTCAAAGTAATACAGGCACAGCCGTTCGCTCTCGCCGCGGTACCATTTCTCCAGCGCGCGGCGGACGCTCTCGCCGTCCTCCGGCGTCCGCAGCGCGGCGCGCAAGACGGCGCCCTCGACGCGCAGCGAGGCGCGGGAGCCCTTCTCGAGCCTAAGCGTCAGCGTGCGGCCGAGATAGGGCAGGCTTTCCCCGTCGGAGCAGGGGAGCAGCGCCTTTTCCGTGCGCTCCAGCGCGCCGAGGATGAAATCCGCGCGCTCGCGCAGAAAGCCCTCGATCACCGCGAGGGGGATCCAGCGCGGAGCGGAGACGAACACCCGGCCGCCGCGCACGCGCAGATTGACGTTCTTTACCCGCTTGCGCTCGAGCTCGTATACGATTGTCCTGCCGTCAAGCACGATCGTTCGTTCCATGTTTTTTATTATACGACAGCGCGGGAAAAAGAACAAGAGAAGATCGCCGCGCCGCGCCATCTTATCGAAACAAAAGCATTTTTCACCTCTTTTCTGAAATCGGAAGCGAAAGGAGAAACAAAAATCTGCAGACACTTCGCACTTTGCATAAAAAAGAGGGACGCTTTTGTGTATATGTCCGAAAATGCGAAAAAAGGGCCAAATCGCTTAAAAAATCAGTTATAATAGAGACGGCGCCGGGCGACAGGGGCCTGCTTTGCCATGCCCTCGCCGCCGCGCCGCATCAATAAGGTACCGCAAGCCCGGCATATAGGAAAGAAAACAATAGGAGGAATTCTTATGCTCAGGAAATCCATGGACGGCAACGAGGCCGCCGCGTACGCAAGCTATGCCTTTACCGAAGTCGCGACGATCTACCCCATCACGCCGTCCAGCCCCATGGCCAACCACGTCGACGAGTGGGCCGCCAAGGGGAAGAAGAATCTTTTCGGCATGCCTGTCAAGCTCATGGAAATGCAGGCCGAGGCCGGCGCCTGCGCCGCCATGCAGGGCGCGCTGGAGGCCGGCGCTCTCGGCACGACCTACACCTCCGCTCAGGGCCTGATGCTGATGATCCCGCCGATGTACCGCATCGCGGGCCTGCTGCTGCCGGCGGTCATGCATGTCGCCGCGCGCTCCGTCGCGACCGAGGCGGTCTCCATCTTCGGCGACCACCAGGACGTGATGGCCTGCCGCCAGATCGGCTGGGCGCAGCTCGCCTCCTCCAGCGTGCAGGAGTGCATGGATCTCGGCGCGGTGGCGCATCTCGCGGCCATCAAGGGCCATATCCCCGTGCAGCACTTCTTCGACGGCTTCCGCACCTCCCACGAGATCCAGAAGATCGACGTGCTCGACTATGAGGACCTCGGCAAGATGCTCGACTGGGATGAGCTGAAAAAGTTCCGCGACCGCTCGCTGAACCCCGAGCATCCGACCATCCGCAACAGCGGCGAGAACGACGACATCTTCTTCCAGCACCGCGAGGCCTCCAACCCCGCCTACGACGCCTTCCCCGCCGTGGTCGAGGAGTACATGGAAAAAATGTCCGCTCTGACCGGCCGCGACTACAAGCTCTTCAACTACTTCGGCGACCCGAAGGCAGAGCGCGTGATCGTGGCGATGGGCTCGGTCTGCCAGTGCGCGCAGGAGGTCGTCAACTATCTCTGCGAGCGCGGCGAGAAGGTAGGCCTGATCCAGGTCCGCCTGTACCGTCCCTTCTCCCTCAAGCACTTCCTCGGCGCGATCCCGAAGAGCTGCAAGGTCCTCACGACGCTCGACCGCACCAAGGAGCCCGGCTCCCTCGGCGAGCCGCTGTATGAGGACGTCAGCGCCGCCCTGGCCGAATCCGGCCTGAAGCTGCAGCTGCTCGGCGGCCGCTACGGTCTGTCTTCCAAGGATACCACGCCCGCGCAGATCAAGGCCGTGTTCGACAACATGGCGGGCGAGAAGAAGAACCACTTCACCGTCGGCATCAACGACGACGTGACGCATCTGTCCCTGCCCGTGGGCGAGAACATCGTCACCTCCGGCAAGTCGATCATCTCCTGCAAGTTCTGGGGCCTGGGCTCCGACGGCACGGTCGGCGCGAACAAGAACTCCTGCAAGATCATCGGCGACAACACCGACCAGTATGTGCAGTCCTACTTCCAGTACGACGCGAAGAAGTCCGGCGGTCTGACCCGCAGCCATCTGCGCTTCGGCCACGAGCCGATCCAGTCCACCTACTACGTCACGATGGCGGACTTCGTCGCCTGCCACAAGCAGAGCTACATGTACACCTACGACATCG
>JAFSNA010000088.1 GCA_017447645.1 Oscillospiraceae bacterium | reverse complement strand
GTCAGCAGCGGCTTTTCCGGGTCATAAGAGAAGGCCACGTGCTCGTAAACGATATCCGCGTCGGTCACGTCCGGCTTCCGGCCGTTTTCCGGCGACTGGATCGGATTGGGCATGTCGAAATACTCGAAGATGCGGGTAAAGAGCGCCAGGGAGCGTGTGAAATCGACGTGCACGTTCAGCAGGCTCTCCACCGGGCGGTAGAGGCGGTTGATGAGCGAGACCGTGGCCGTGATCGTGCCCACGCTCAGGCCGGCATCCATTTGGGAGATGATGAGATAGCCGCCCGCGAAATAGATCAGAAGCGGGCCGAGCTGCGTGAACATGCCCATGACCACGCGGAACCAGCGGCCGCTGTTCTGCTCGCGAAGGGCCAGCTGCGTGACCTCTTCGTTGACGTCGACAAAGCGATCGTATTCCTTCTTCTCGCGCGTGAAGAGCTTGACGAGCAGCGATCCGGAGACCGACAGCGTCTCGTTGACAAGCTGGTTCATCTCGTCGTTTTTCGCCTGCGATTCCGTCAGGAGCTGATAGCGCTTCTTGCCCACGCTCTTGGTCGGCAGGATCAGCAGCGGGATCACGACGATGCCCACGATGGCGAGCTTCCAGCTCATCGTAAAGAGCGCGACGAGCGTCGTCACCACGGTGGCGATATTCGAGACAATGCTCGTGAGCGTTCCGGAGATCACGGAGCTGACACCCGAGATGTCCGTGTTCATGCGGGTGATGATGTCTCCCTGCTTTTCGGACGTAAAGAAGGCGTGCGGCATGTGCTGGAGATGGTCGTACATCTGGTTCTTCATGTCGAAGATGATGCGCTGGGAGATCCAGGCGTTGATATAGCTCTCGAGCACGGAGATCACCTGCGAGGCCGTCAGCGTCACAAACGCCATGATGAGCAGCTGCACGAGCAGGCGCATGTTCTTGCCCACCAGCGCCTCGTCCACGATCCGCCCGGTGATGATGCTCGGCAGCAGGCCGACCACCGCCGAGAGCAGGATCGTCACGAACACCAGGAGAAACTGCAGCCAGTATGGCCTGAGATAGCCGAGGATGCGGCGGATCAGCGCGCCGCTGACCTTCGGCAGGTTTTTCTTTTCTTCCTCGGTCAAAAATCCGCGGGGGCCGAGTCCCCGTCCGGGTCCGGGCATGGGTCAGCCTCTGCCTTTGAGCTGTCTGCGAAGCTCTTCGTTCTGGCGCCGCAGCTCCTTGTTCTGTTCCTCCAGTTCGTCGAGCTTTTTGTTCACGGGCGCGAGCTGGCGTTTGAGCTCCCTGCGCAGCGCGGCGCGGGTGAGCCTTGCCTGGAGCATCGAGCTGCCGAGGCTGAGCGCGGCGACGCCTGAGGCGGCGACGACCCCCAGACGCTTGAGGTTTTTCTTTTCCAGAAGCGCTGCGGCCAGCTTCAGCTTTTTCTGATCGACGGGAAGCTGCTCCAGCACGGCTTTTCTCGCGCGGACGGCAAGCGCGGTCTTTACCGCGGGGATGGCGGGTGATTTTTTCATGGAGTTCTCTCCTTTTCCATCTGTATGCTCAAATGATAAACGTTTTTGACGCCGTTTGCAAGAAAAAGCGTGCACATTGTGCCGATAAAGGGACACAAACGGGCACTTGCGCTCGGCCTGATAAAAAAACCGCGGATCATTGCCCGCGCTTCTCCGGCATTTCTTTGAAAGCGCTGCGCTCGGCAAACGCCCGCTCCACAGGCTTTTTGCCGACGGGTATCGAAACGCGAGGCGCGCCCTTCGCCCCTTGCGCCGGGTACTGAACGATAAACGGGACACAAACGGGCTCTTGCGCTCTTTTGCCGCGCGCGGTAGAATGGTATCATCTGATCGTGGGAGAGCCGTCTTATGCCGAACATTATCGAGATCGCCGAATTCGCCGCGCCGGAGTTGGACGTTTACGCCCGGATGACGGAAAACCAGCTCGTCTGCCGCCGCGACCCGACACAGGCGCTTTTTATTGCCGAAAGCCCCGTCGTGATCGAGCGCGCGCTGGACGCCGGCTGCGTTCCCGTCTCCTTTCTGATGGAGACGAAGCATGCCGCCGGGAAGGGGCGCGAGCTGATCGCGCGCTGCGGCGGGATCCCCGTTTACACCGCGCCGGAGGAGGTGCTCACGCAGCTCACGGGCTTCCATCTCACGCGCGGGATGCTCTGTGCGATGCGGAGGCCCGTATTGCCTCGCGCAGAAGAAATATGCCGCGCCGCGCAAAGGATCGCGGTATTGGAAAACGTGATGAATCCGACGAATATCGGCGCGATCTTCCGTTCTGCGGCGGCGCTGGGCATGGACGCGGTGCTGCTCACCGACGAGGGCAGCGACCCGCTCTATCGCCGCGCGATCCGTGTGAGCATGGGTACGGTGTTCCAGGTCCCGTGGACCTACTTCGGCAGCGATGAGCCCTGGACGCAGACGCTGCGCGGCCTGGGCTTCCGCACGGCGGCGATGGCCCTGAAGGCGGACTCGCTGCGGCTCGATGATCCGCGCCTCGCGGCGTGTGAAAAGCTCGCCGTCGTGCTGGGGACGGAGGGAGACGGGCTTGCGGAGAGCACGATCGCCGACTGCGACTGGACCGTGCGTATCCCGATGGCGCACGGCGTGGATTCTCTCAACGTGGCGGCCGCCAGCGCGGTCGCGTTCTGGGAACTGGGAAAAAGAAGCTGATGGACTATCATTCGATCTATCAAACCGAAACGCCCACATTCCTGACGCAGCTGTGCGATTCGCCGCCGCTGCGGCGGCTGAGGGACGTGGGGATGAACTGCGGCTGCGAGTACACGGCCTTTCCCCGCTTTATTTCGATCGCGCGCTATACACGCTTCGAGCACAGTCTCGGCGCGGCGCTGATCGTCTGGCGCTTCACGCGGGACGAGGCGCAGGCCGCCGCCGCGCTGCTGCACGACGTCGCCACGCCCGTGTTCGCCCATGTGGTCGATTTCCTGCACGGGGACTATCTCGAGCAGACCGCGACCGAGAGCGGTACGGCGGAGATCATACGCGCGAGCGCCGGGATCGGCGGGATCCTGCGGGCTTTGGGCCTGCGCGCCGAGGACGTGGAGGACTATCACCGCTACCCTGTCGCGGACAACGACTCGCCGCGTCTCTCAGCCGATCGGCTGGATTACACCTGCGGCAACGCCGTCAATTTCGGCCTTTCCACGTGGGAGGAGCTGGCGGAGCTCTTCGCAGACCTGCGCGTCGGGCGGAACGAATACGGCGGGACGGAGCTTGTTTTTCACGACGCGGACAAGGCCGCGCGCTTTGCCGCGATCGCGCTGGAATGCTCGAAGATCTACGTCTGCGACGCCGACCGCTATGCGATGCAGCGCCTTTCCGAGCTGCTGCGCGCCGCGCT
>JAFSNA010000087.1 GCA_017447645.1 Oscillospiraceae bacterium | reverse complement strand
CTCCGGCAAGGACCCGACGAAGGTGGACCGCAGCGCGGCCTACGCCGCCCGCTGGGTCGCCAAGACCGTCGTGGCCGCCGGCCTTGCGGACCGCTGCCAGATCCAGCTGGCCTACGCCATCGGCGTGGCGCACCCCGTGTCCGTCCTGGTCGAGACCTTCGGGACCGGTACGGTCGGCGACGCGCTGCTCGCCGCAGCGGTGCAGCAGGTCTTTGACCTGCGCCCCACGGCCATCATCCGGGATCTCGACCTGCGCCGTCCGATCTACCGCCCGCTCGCCGCGTACGGCCACATGGGCCGCGAGGACCTGGGCGTGAAGTGGGAGGACACCTCCCGCGCCGCCGAGCTGCGCGCCGCGGTCGAGGCGCTCGCCGAGCTCAGCTGATGATGAGGCGGGCAAAACGCCTCCTCGCGCTGCTGCTGTGTCTGGCCGCGCTCTGTTCGCTGCTTCCGGCGGCCTGCGCCGAGCAGGAGGACGAGTGGGACTTCTCCTCCCGCACGCTTGACGAGGTGATCGGGCAGTTCGTGAGCGAGCATCGCCTCAGCGAGGACAACTTCGCCATGGGCTTTTACGACACGGTCAGCGGCGAGGAGTGGTATTACAACCCGGACGGCTGGTTCGTCGCGGCCAGCATGTACAAGCTGCCGCTGAACATGATCTACGCGGACGCGCTCGCGGACGGCGAGACGACGGAAAAGACCCCGCTGGGCGGGAGATGGAGCGTCGGCAGCGCGATGCGCGCCTCGATGGTCAAGTCGGACAACGAGGCCTCGCAGCTCCTCCTCGGCGGTCTGGGGCTGAAGGGGAACGCCTGCCGCGAGCGGATGGCCGCCTATTCCGGCCTGGACGCGGACGAGCTGCCCAACGCCTATTACAACCGCAACCACATGAGCCCGCGCTTCATGATCGGCACGCTGCGCGCGCTGTACGAGGGCGGCGAGAAATACGACGTCCTCATCGACTACATGAAGCAGGCGCAGCCCGGGCGCTACTTCCGCAGCGGCGAGGCCGGCGCGTATGAGATCGCGCACAAGTACGGCGCGATCGCCGGCTTCCGCAACGACTGCGGCATCGTCTACACGCCGCGGCCCTTCCTGCTGGTCGTGTTCACGCAGAACGTGAGCGGCGGGGAAAAGCTGCTCGGCGAGGTATGCCGGATGATGACGGCCTATTCGCTCTCCCGCGCCGCGGAAGAGGGCTGAACAAAAAAGGAGAAAAAGCATGAGACGCTGTGTGATCGTCGGCGGGGCGGAGCTCGGGGAGCCCGGGGAGATCCGCGCATATCTTCGGGAAGACGACTTTTTGATCTATTGCGACAGCGGGCTGCGGCATGAGACGGCGCTTGGCCGCGCGCCGGATCTGATCGTGGGGGATTTCGACTCGCACGAAAATCCGCACGCCGCGATCGAGACGATCGTGCTGCCGCACGTCAAGGACGACACCGACAGCTGTTACGCCGCCGGGGAGGGCCTGCGCCGCGGCTTCCGGGACTTTCTTCTGCTGGGCGCTGTGGGCGCGCGGCTCGATCACACGCTGGGCAATCTCGCCGTGGCGCTGATGCTCGAGGAAGCCGGCGCGTCGGTCGTGATCGTCGACGGCTACTCCGAGATGGAGATCGTGTCGAAGGAGGCCGCCGTGCCGGACGTCTTTCCCTATTTCTCGCTGCTGCCGCTTGGCGGCGCGGCGCGGGGCGTAAGCGTCACGGGCGCGAAGTTCCCGCTGCACGAGGCCGTGCTCGGGCCGGACAGCTCGCTCGGCGTCAGCAACGAGCCCCTGCGCGGCGAGACGGCGCGCATCTCGGTAAGGGAAGGAAAACTGCTGCTTGTAAAAGTCAAAAGGGGGTAAAGGCTCATGTATTGCAGGAATTGCGGCTCGGAGCTCCGTCCGGGCGAAAAATTCTGCCGGAACTGCGGCGCGCCCGTCGCGGCGCAGCAGGCCGCCGATCTGTCCGCCGTCCTGCGCGGCGCGCAGGAGCTCTCGGGAGCCGCGGCCATCGCGGCGGCGCCGGAAACGCTTTCGGAGACGCCGAGTCTGAAACAGGACTTCGCCGTCACGCGCGAGCGCTATAATCTGATCCTCGGCGGGACGCTGCTGTGGGGATTTCTGATGAACATCCTCTTCTGCATCTTCTTCGGCCGCGCCGCGGCGCAGCTGCCCTACGGCGTGATCCTGATCGCCTACGCGGTCCTGGCCTTCAGCGGGATCCTCATCAACACCAAATCGAGCAAGCCGATCTGGAGCTTCGTGGGCTACAACATGGTCGTGCTGCCGCTGGGGCTGGTGCTCTCGGCGCTGATCGCCGACGCGGGTGCGGACGCCGTACGCGAAACCTTTCAGATCACGGCCGCCGTCACGGCCGGCATGCTGCTGCTGTCGAACTGGAAGCCGGAGCTCTTCATGAAGATCGGGCCCTGCCTGCTCGGCGCGCTGCTGCTCACGCTCGTCGCGGAGCTGGTGACCTTCCTGTTCAACCGCAGCTTTGCGTGGATCAACATCCTCGTGGCGCTGATCTTCTGCGGCTATATCGGCTTCGACTGGGCCCGCGCCCAGCAGCGGCCCTGCACCGCGGACAACGCGATCGACTCGGCCTGCGCGCTGTATCTCGACATCATCAACCTGGCGCTGCGCATCCTCTCCTCCCGTTCGCGCAGCAGGGACTGAAGCGAAAAGCGCGTATGAACATAAAAAGCGGCCCTGCCGAATAACGG
>JAFSNA010000086.1 GCA_017447645.1 Oscillospiraceae bacterium | reverse complement strand
GCGGGCGCGCCGGGCACGCCGCAGCCCAGCTCCTCCGCCGCAAGGCGGCGCAGCGTTTCCCGGTCGGCGCCGCAGCGGCGCAGCACCCGCTCGCCGAGCGCGTCCGGCTCCGCGAGGATGCCCAGGAGCAGGTGCTCGCTCCCGACGAAGCTGTTGCCCAGAGCCGCAGCCTCCGCCCGGGCGTTTTCGATGGCGTTCTCGGCGCGCTGCGTGAATCGTTCGTTGCTCTTCATGGCCGGCCCTCCGCGTTTTTTCAGACAGAAAGATTATCCCCCGCCGCGCCCGATGAAAAGGGCGAACGGAGGCGGGGCATCAAAATTATCGCCACTTTTCCGGAATTGTTATCATTCCATTCAAAATTGGAGATTGATTTTTGAAAAGGATGTGTTACAATGGTGGCGAAATCGGTCCCCCCGGGGGATCAAATAAAAAATGGAGGGTACATACATGGCTTACGTGATCACCGACGAGTGCCTGTCCTGCGGCACCTGCGCGGCCAACTGCCCCGCCGAAGCGATCGACATGGGCGAGCTGCACTATGAGATCGACGCCGACAAGTGCCTTGAGTGCGGCACCTGCGCGGCCAACTGCCCCGCCGAGGCCATTGTCAGCGAGTAATCGACGATCCTGTCCAGGGCAAACCGGGAGGCGCGCTGCGCCTCCCGGTTTTCAAATTGTCGGCAGGGCCGACAAGCCGAAAGGCAAAAGCGGAACGCGCCGAAGCGTTCCGTTTTTGCCTGATCCTGCGAACAAAGGGGAAAAGTCATGAGAGAGTTTGTCGAACTCTGGGGCGGCGGGCCGCGCTACAAATCCCCCGGCCATTTTCCGCTCGGCACCGACAGCGTGCTCCTCGCCGATTTCGTCCCGCTCGTCGGAGCGAAGCGGGGCTTCGATCTCGGCTGCGGCGGCGGCATCCTGGCGCTGCTGCTGCTCGCGCGCTCGGAGAAGCTGCACATGACGGGGCTGGAGCTCCTGCCCTCCGCGGCCGCGATCGCGGAGGAAAACATGCGGGAAAACGCGCTGGAGGACCGCTGCGGGATCGTCTGCGGCGACATCCGCGCCGTGCGGACGCTGTTCCGCTCCGGCTCGGCCGATCTCGTCGTGGCCAATCCGCCCTTCTTTCCGAAGGGGAGCGGGGCTCTGTCCCCGGACCCGGAACGGGCGGCGGCGCGGGCGGAAGAAAACTGCTCGCTCGAGGAGCTCTGCACCGCCGCCGCCTGGCTCTGCCGCACCGGCGGCCGCTTCTGTCTGGTGCACCGGAGCGAGCGGCTCAGCGAGGTCTTCGTCGCAATGAGCGCACGGGGACTGGAGCCGAAGAGACTGCGTCTCGTCTGCGCGCGCGGCGGCGCGGCGCCCTCGCTGGCGCTGATCGAGGGACGGCTCGGCGGCGCGCCCGGCCTCAAGGTCGAGCCGACGCTGCTGCTGGAGGATGAAACGGGCGCCGAGAGCGCGGAGCTGCGGCGGATCTGTCACAGATAAAAAGTCGGCGGGGGTCTCCTGTGTGAGACCCCCGCCGCATAATTCCGTTTTCCGTCAGAATCTCGCCTTCAGTTTGGCGACGCAGTCAAGGCAGACGTTCTTGCCCTCGAAGCTGACGACCTCCTTCGTGTTCCCGCAGAACACGCAGGCCGTCTGGAGCTTTTTGAGGATGATGCTGTCCCCGTCGACATAGATCTCCAGAGGATCTCTCTCCGCGATGTCCAGCGTGCGGCGCATCTCGATGGGCAGCACGATGCGGCCGAGCTCATCGACCTTTCTGACGATCCCTGTTGATTTCATATTCAAAAACTCCTTCCCGTTTGAAGCACTCCGGCAGCGTCATTATATCACAGATCGCAAAAACTGCAAGTTTTTTCGTCTTTTGGCCCCGTATATTTTGAAAACGCCGTGTTTCGACGTCATTTTTGAGAAAATATTCCAATTTTGCGGGTATTCATCCGCTTGCGGGATCTTTCGCTCTCCCTCTTGGTTTTTCGGCGGCCTTATGGTAGAATATCTCAGTCGGGCCTCCGCCCGCCAATCCTGTTTTCTGGTGACGCGCTATGAAAAAGATTTTCGGCAGCTATACGATCCGGGACGTCCTCGTCGATCTCCTCTTCACGATCGCCGGTTCGGCGCTCGTCGGCTTCGCGCTGTCCATGTTCACGGTCCCGAACGACATCGCTCCCGGCGGCGTGTCCGGTCTGGCGACCGCGCTTGCCTTCATCACCCCCATCCGCGTGAGCGTGTGGACGCTGATGATGAACATCCCTCTGATGATCGCCGCCTGGCGCAGGCTCGGGCCGCGCGCGCTCTTTTTCACGCTGATCGCGACGCTGCTGCTGTCAGTCTTCATCGAGGTCGGCGACCGCTTCCTGCCCCGCTACACCTCCGACACGCTCGTCGCTTCGCTGATGGGCGGCGTGGTCAGCGGCCTGGGCATGGGCATGCTTTTCATACGCGGCGTCAGCACCGGCGGGACCGACCTGCTGGCGCTGATCCTCAAAAAACTGCTGCCCAATCTGCCGGCCGGCACGCTGCTGATGTTCGTCGACGCCGCGGTCGTCGCGATCGCCACGGTGATCTTCCGCGATTTCGACGTCGCGATCTACTCTGCGATCACGATCTACGTCTGCTCGAAGGTCATCGACGCGCTGACGCAGGGCGTGGATTACGCCAAGGTCATCTACACCGTCACGAACCGCGGTGAGGAGGTCGCGCGCGCGCTCAACGAGCATACCGACCGCGGCTCGACGCTGATCCCCGCCGTCGGCGGCTACACCGGCGAGGGCAAGCAGCTCGTCATGACCGTGACGCGCCGCAGCGTCGTCGCCCAGACCCTGCGCGTGATCCGCCAGGCCGATCCGAAATCCTTCACCTTCGTGATGGACTCCACCGAGGTCCACGGCGAGGGCTTCAAAGCGGATTGATCCCTTTGCTTACGGTTTTCGGGAGTCGGGAGCTCTGACCCGCGGTCCGCTGAAAACGACAGTCTGAAAAAACCAAAAACCCTCCCGCTCCGAAATGGAGCGGGAGGGTTTTTCACGCGGCGCTCAGCGGACGTCCTCGATCACGCGGGTGGGCGCTTTTTCCAGGATCTCCGGGTGCTGGAAGATGTAGCGGAAGGCCTGGAGGAACTGGGCGTAGTAGTGGCCGTCGGCGATGCGCTCGTCGATGACGAACTTGCAGTCAACGTATTTGTTGTCCACCACCTTGCCGTGGCGGTCGATCTCATAGGCGTGGCGCTTGGCGCCGAAGGCGATGAAAACCGGCAGCGTGCCGAAGTTGTAGATGTGGTGGAACACCGGACCGATGCGCAGCGAGCCCATGTCGGTGATGATCATCGAGCCGTGGAAGGGGCTGGCCTCGATCAGCGAGTCGGGGATCAGGCCGAAATAGTCGAGGATGCGCAGCACGCCGATCGCCATGCGCAGCAGGAAGCGCGGCGCCTTCGTCAGCGTTTCGGCGACCTCCTCGGTGTTGTTGTCCTCCTCGCTGGTCTTGATCTCCTCGATCTTCTCGTTGAGCTTGCGGTAGACGTCGAAGATCGTGTCGGTGGGCTGGAAGTGCACCTTGATCGTGGTCTCGGTGGCGTCGACGGACAGCGAGCGCTTGACCGCCATGACGACGGTGATGTCGTCGTGCGCGTAGATGCGGCGGCCCGCGATGAAGCGGTTGATGCCCGGCAGCATCGAAATGCAGCGGATATGCGTGGCGATGAGGAAGTGCAGCATGCCGATGCCCTTGTAGCCGTCCACACGCAGCTTGCGCAGACGGCGGTCGACCGTCGAGACCTCGAAGCTCTCGTCATAGAAGATCTGTGCGTCGTTCCTCTCGGGCATGATGAAGGGGATGAACTTGCAGAAGGCCGGCAGCGAGCGCAGCAGGCGTCCGTCCCGTCTGTCTCCGGCGCGTTTTCTGGTTTTGGCCATGGTATCTGTCTCCTGAAGCTGTTTATTTCCGAACGCGGTAAAGCGTGATCCGTCGTTTCCTACAACAGTAAACGACAGATCCGCCGCTTTGTCAACTTAATCTTTCGCGCGGCGGGCGCGGAGCTCGGCGAGGAAGGCGTAGGGCACGTCCAGCTCTCCCCGCCCCTCGCCGAGGCGGATGTCGCTCTTGATCGCGCCGTGGAAGTCGCTGCCGCCGGTCCGGGCCAGGCCGTATTCCGCCGCGAGCGACTCGAGATAGGCGCACATTTCCGCGTCGTAGCCGGTATAGCGGCACTCGATGCCCTCAAGGCCGTGGGCCATGCAGTACTCGATCAGCTCGCGCAGAGAGGCGTCGTCCAGGCGGTACTGGAAGGGGTGGGCCAGCACGGGGATGCCGCCCGCCTCCCGGATGATCTCGACCGAGCGGTCGAGCGGCAGGAACTGCCGCGGGATGAAGAAGGGCTTGTTTTTATTGAGCAGACGCTCAAAGGCGTCGTCCATGTCCCGCGCCAGGCCGTTCTCGATCATGATCTCGGCGAAGTGCGGCCGGCCGACGAAATCGCCGAAGCGCGCGTGCATCCGCTCGTTGTCGATGTCGACGCCCTTCTCGCGCAGCATCGCACAGAGCTTGACGTTGCGGTCCTCGCGGTCGCGGTGCATCCAGTCGAGCACCTCGTCCAGCGCGGGCGAATGCACGTCGACGTAATAGCCCAGGATGTGCACCGCAGCGCGGAATTTGGTGCTGATCTCAATGCCGGGAACGACCTCGACGCCGCATTTTTCCCCCTCCGCCGCCGCGGCGGGGTAGCCCGCGGCCGTGTCGTGGTCGGTGATCGCGACGGCGGCGAGACCGAGGCGCGCGGCCTCGCGCACGACCTCTTCGGGCGTAAAGGTGCCGTCGGAGGCGGTGGTGTGGATGTGAAGGTCGATCTTCGTCATAGCTGCCTGATCTTTCTGATAAAGGCGTTGGCCTTCCCGTAGATGCGCTCCGCGCTCTCGCCGACGAAGAACTCTCCGCGTTCGTAAAGCACGCGCCCGTTCACCATCGTCAGGCGCACGTTCTCCTTCGAGCCGGCGTAGACGATGTTCTTGACAAGGTTGTTCTCCGGCTGCATATTCGGCCGCTGCAGGTCGAGCACGACGAGGTCGGCCTTCTTTCCCGGCGCGACGTCCGTGCAGTCGTCCAGCCCCATCGCCCTCGCGCCGCCGACGCAGGCCATCTCCAGCACGCACTCGGCCGGGCAGGCCGCGGCGTCCCCCGTCGCGAGCTTTTGCAGCGCGGTGACGAGATACATCTCGCGGAACATGTCCAGGGCGTTGTTGCTGCCCGCGCCGTCCGTTCCGATGGCGAGGGGCACGCCCGCTTTTCTCATCCGTTCGATCGGCGCGGCGCCGCTCGCAAGCTTGAGGTTCGAGGCCGGGTTCGTGATCGCCCAGAGCTTTTTTTCGGCAAAGAGGGCGATGTCTTCCCCGCTCATATGGCAGCAGTGGAAGCCTCCTCCGCCGTAGCGGAAAAAACCCAGGCGGTCGAGCAGCTGCGGCGGCGTAAGGCCGTAGCGCTCCACGCAGGCCTGCACCTCCGCCCTGGTCTCGCTCAGATGGGTAAAACAGCCCTCGCGGTATTTCTCCGCCAGGGAGGCCGCGTACTCAATGCGCTCGATCGAGGTGGTGTATTCGGCGTGGATGCCGAGGCGGTAGGACACGAGCGGGTCGAGCGCGTTGAAGCGCTGATACTCCCGCTCGATATTTTCCACGTCTTTGTCGAAGTTGTTCAATGCCGCGCAGAGCACCGTGCGGAAACCGCTGTCGATGTTCGCACGGGCATTGGCCTCGTTTTTGACATACATGTCGAAGGAGGCCGTGATGCCGGAGGAAAGATATTCGAGGATGCCCAGGCGGGTGAGGTCGTAGACGGCCTCCTCGTCCAGCTTGGCCTCGTTGGGCCAGACCTGCTCGGACAGCCACCTGTCCAGCGGCATGTCGTCCGCGAGCGAGCGAAGGAAGACCATGGCCGTGTGCGTGTGCGCATTCTTGAAGCCGGGCATCAGGACGTCGCCGCCCAGGTCGATCTCCCGCTCGAAGGCGCCTTTTTCTTTTCCCGGCGCGCCGACGTAGACGATCTCGCCCCCGTCGGTCCACACCTCGTCGGCCGTCAGATGCGCCCCGCCGTCAAAGCGCAGCGTTTTTCCGTTGTAAAAACGTATCATGTCGTTTTCTCCAAAACAGTTTCCAGTGTCTAGTATCTAGTTTCCAGTACCGCGTGACAAAAGATACGATCAACCATCGACACAGCATGCTAGAAACTAGAAACTAGAAACTAGAATCTAGAACCTAAACTCACAGTTTGGCGCACATCTCGTCGTGGGCGGCCGTTTCCGCCGCGTCGTCCAGCGGCGCAAGCTCGGCGCGGCCGTATTTTCGCTCGAGCGCCGTGGCGAGCAGCAGGTCGCAGAAGGCCGGGTTCTTCGGCAGCATGGGACCGTGGCTGTAAGTGCCGAAGACGTTTTTCCAGTGCGCGCCCTCGGTCCGGTCCTCGCCGTTGTTGCCGTATCCCGAGAGCACCGTGCCGAGCGGCTCGAGACCCTGTCCGAGCCAGGTGCGGCCGCTGTGGTTTTCAAAGCCGACGACCGTGCTGCCTCCGGCGCTTTCGGTGCAGCGGAACTTATAGTTGCCGATCATGCGCTGCTTCGCGCCGACCGTATAGAGGTCGAGCAGACCGATGAAGTCGCAGCGCTGGCCGTCGAAGGTCTCGTAATAGTGTCCCATCATCTGATAGCCGCCGCAGATCGCGAGGAGGACGACGCCGTCTTCCGCCGCGGCGCGGATCTCGTCGGCGCGGCCGCGGTGGAGGTCCTCGAGCAGGACCTGCTGCTCAAAGTCCTGGCCGCCGCCGATGAACACGATGTCAAAGCCGGAGAGCGAATCCCGCGAGCCGATGGGCATGCGCGCAACGGAGGCGCCGAGCCCGCGCCAGACAAGACGCTTCTGCAGGCACATGATGTTGCCGCCGTCGCCGTAGAGGTTCAGCACGTCGGGGTACAAATGGCAGATCTTCAGCTCCATCTTTTCAGCCCTCCCAGAATTCCGCGCCGCCGCAGTGGCGGATCATGACCTCGCGCAGCTCGAGCGTGGCGGTGTAGGTCGGCATGAGGCACACGTCGGTCTCCAGCGGCTCGAGGGAGCTTACAAGCTTTTCATAGTCGCGCTCGACCGTGATGTTCTCATCCGGGATGCCGGCGTATTTGAGCCGCACGCGCATATCCTGCGCCCGGTCGCCGGAGACGATGACCTTTTCGATCCGCCCGGCGATGTTGTTGAGGCGCTCGAACTCCGCGTCCCAGATCCAGGAGATGTCCGTGCCGTCCGCGCCGCGGTCATTGAGACAGACGACCAGCACGAAACGGTTGCGCAGGTTCTCGAGATAGTCGATGACCTGGTTGCAGCCCGCCGGGTTTTTCACAAGCATCATGCGCACGTCCGCCTTTCCGAGCTGGAAGGCCTCCATGCGGCCGAAGCCTCCCTTGAACACGCCGAGGGCGCGCACGGCCTCGTCGGCGCCGACGCCCATCTCCATCGCCGCGGCAAGCGCGCCGATCGCGTTGTAGACGTTGTAGAGCGCGCCGAGGTTGATCTCGACGATCCGCCTCTCGCCGCGGATCGAGACGGCCGCGGTCGTGCCCGCGGAGCGCTGCTCGATCACGTCGGTGACGGCGTAGTCCGCCGCATGGCGGGCATAGCCGCACTTGGGGCAGCGGAAGCCGCCGAGGTGGCCGTAGCTGACATAGTCGTATTCATATTCGGTCTTGCAGCGGATGCAGTGCGTCGCGTCCGAGAGCTGCGCCTTCGCGCGCGAGGGCACGGCGCCCTTTTCCAGGCCGAAGTAAACGGCGCGGTTGGGGAGCGTGAGCGCCAGCGACGAGCACAGCGAGCAGTCCGCATTGAGGCAGATCGTCGCCTCCGGCACGCTCTCGATCGCGCTGCGGATGTTGCCGAGCGTATGCGTGACCTCGCCGTAGCGGTCAAGCTGGTCGCGGAAGAGGTTCGTCACGACGACGACCTGCGGCCTGAGCTGCGGGAAGACCTTGACCGTCGCGGCCTCGTCGCACTCGATGACGGCGCAGTCCTTCTTCATCTTTCCCGCAAGCGTGCAGTTCATCACGAACTCCGTGGTGATGCCGCTGAGCAGGTTCGCGCCGCTGCGGTTGGCCAGGTAAGAAAAGCCCTGCTCGCGGAAGGCCTGCTCGATCATGCGCGCGCTCGTCGTTTTGCCGTTGGTGCCGGTGATGACGACGGTCCTCACGTCCTTCGACAGACGCGAGAGCAGATCCGGACAGAGCTTGAGCGCCCAGCGGCCGGGCATGGCGGTGCCGCCGCGGTGCAGGATGCGCGCGGCCAGGCGCAGCAGCTTGCACAGGATGATGGCAAGGATGGCTTTGAGGTTCATATCGTACGCTCCGAAAAGGATAGATTTCTTCGTAAAATGATATACGCTAATTAGATATTATATCACCCGTCCACGCCAGCGGCAAGGAGAATATGAGGCGGGCGTTTCCCCGTTTTTGCAGGCGGGAAGCCCTCTGCTCCTGCCTGTCCGGGCCGGTCGGCGTCCAAACAGAAAAAAGGCGGGGCCGGAAACATTCCCGGCCCCGCTTTCAGGTGAATTATTTCTTGCCCTTGATATATGCGTCGATGGACTTGGCGCCGGCCTTGCCCGCGCCCATCGCGAGGATGACCGTGGCGCTGCCGGTGACGGCGTCGCCGCCGGCAAAGACGCCCTCGCGCGCGGTCACGCCGCCCTCGTCCGCCTCGATGCCGCCCTTTTTGGTGAAGGTCAGGCCCTCGGTGGTGTTGCGGATCAGCGGGTTGGGGCTGGTGCCGATGGCGATGACGACGGTATCCACGTCGAGGATCCAGTTGCTGCCCTCGACGGCGACGGGCTTTCTTCTGCCCTTCTCGTCCGGCTCGCCCAGCTCCTGGCGCACGAGCTCGATGCCCGTGACGTGGCCGTCCTCGCCGCCGTGGATGGCGACGGGGTTGTTGAGCAGCTTGAACTCGATGCCCTCGGCCTCGGCGTGCTCGACCTCCTCGAGACGGGCGGGCAGCTCGTCGCGGCCGCGGCGGTAGCAGATGTAGACATGCTCAGCGCCGAGGCGCTTGGCAACTCTCGCCGCGTCCATCGCCACGTTGCCCGCGCCGACGACCGCCACGCGGCCGAAGCGCTTGATCGGGGTGTCGTAGTCGTCGCGGTAGGCCTTCATCAGGTTCACACGCGTGAGCAGCTCGTTGGCGGAGTAAACGCCCAGCAGGTTCTCGCCCGGGATGTGCAGGAACTGCGGCAGGCCCGCGCCGGAGCCGATGAACACGGCCTCGAAGCCGTCCTCGAACAGCTCGTCCACGGTCTCGGACTTGCCGACGATCGCGTTGTTGACGATCTTCACGCCCATGGCCTTGAGGTTTTCGATCTCGGCGGCGACGATCTCCTTGGGCAGACGGAACTGCGGGATGCCGTAGACCAGCACGCCGCCGGACTTGTGGAAGGCCTCGAAGATCGTGACGTCATAGCCGAGCTTGCGCAGGTCGCCCGCGCAGGTCAGTCCCGCGGGGCCGGAGCCGACGATCGCGACGCGGTGGCCGTTGGATTTCGGCGCCTTGATCGCGTCCTTCTTTTTCTTGTTCATGTGGTAGTCGGCGACAAAGCGCTCGAGCCGGCCGATGGCCACGCTCTCGCCCTTGATACCGCGGACGCACTTGGACTCGCACTGTTTCTCCTGCGGGCAGACGCGGCCGCAGACCGCGGGCAGGGAGTTGGTGGAGGTGATGATCTCGTAGGCGGCGTCAAAATCGCCCGCGGCGACCTTGGCGATGAACTCCGGGATGCGGACGGAGACGGGGCAGCCGGTGCGGCAGCGGGGCTCGCGGCAGTTGAGGCAGCGCTTGGCCTCGTCGATAGCGGTCTCGGCGGAATAGCCGAGGGCGACCTCGTCAAAGTTGCCGGCGCGGACGATCGGATCCTGCTCGGGCATGGGGTTCTTTTCCATCTTCATGTTAGCCATTTCTCTTCCCTCCCGTCATGTTGCAGATGTGCTGCGCCGCGGCGTCCTGCTCGTCCTTGTAGAAGGCGGCGCGCTTGAGGAGGCTGTCGAAATCGACCTCGTGCGCGTCGAAGTCCGGGCCGTCGACACAGGCGAACTTGGTCTCCCCGCCGACGATGACGCGGCAGCCGCCGCACATGCCGGTGCCGTCGACCATGATCGGGTCGAGCGAGATGATGGTCTTGATGCCGTAGGGGCGCGTCACGTCCGCGAGGAACTTCATCATGATGTCCGGGCCGATGGCGATCACGCGGTCAAACTGCGCCTTGCCCTCGGCGATGTTGGCCTCGATCTCGTTCTTGAGGAAAACGGTCGTGAAGCCCTTCTCTCCGTAGGTGCCGTCGTCCGTGCACATGATGAGCTTGTCGGATGCGGCCTTGAGCTCCTCCTTGAGGATCACGATGTCCGCGCTGCGGAAGCCCGCGATGAAGGTGACGTCGATGCCCTTTTCGTGCATCTCCTTGGCGATGGGGTAGGCGATGGCGCAGCCGACGCCGCCGCCGACGACGCACACCTTCTTCAGGCCGTCCATCTCCGTGGCCTTGCCGAGCGGGCCGACGATGTCGGAGATGACGTCGCCCTCGGCGACGGTGTGCAGCATTTTCGTGGTGCGGCCGGCGGCCTGCACCATGACCGTGACGGTGCCCTTTTCGCGGTCATAGCCCGCGACGGAGACCGGCACGCGCTCGCCCTGCTCGTCCAGCCGGAAGATCACGAACTGGCCGGCCTGGGCATGGCGGGCGATGAGGGGCGCCTCGATCTCAAAGAGGCAAATGGTCTTCGCGTCGTTCAGGAAACGCTTGGTGACTACTTTGTACATGTTCCACCTCAGATTATATCATTTTTTGGTTTTGCTTTTTCGGAAGGCGCGGAGGACGGTTCAGCCGAGCTTTTCCATCTCGTCGAGCAGCTCGCCGAAGAGGGCGAGCGCCGAGTTGACGGGCTCGGGCGAGGACATGTCGACGCCGGCGATCTTCAGCAGGCTGATCGGATCGGTGCTGGAGCCGCCGGAGAGGAACTTCTTGTAATCGCGCACGGCGCTCTCGCCCTCGGAGAAGATGCGGTTGGCGATCGCCACCGCCGCGGAGAAGCCCGTGGCGTACTGGAAAACGTAGTAGTTGTAGAAGAAGTGCGGGATGCGCGTCCACTCCAGCGCGATGGGATCGTCCGAGACCATGTCGGGGCCGAAGTAGAGTCGGTTGAGCGCAAGGTATTTCTCGCTCAGCGCGTCGGCGGTCAGGGTCTGCCCCGATTCGATCATGCGGCCCAGCATCAGCTCGAACTCCGCGAACATCGTCTGGCGGTAGACCGTGCCCTTGAACGAGTCGAGGAAGTGATTGATGAGGTAGGCCCGCTCGGCCTTGTCCGTCGTCCTGCCGAGCAGATGGCGCATGAGCAGCACCTCGTTGCAGGTGGAGGCGACCTCCGCGACGAAGATGACGTACTCGCTGGTGCAGACGGGCTGATACCGGCAGCTGTGCCAGCTGTGCAGGGCGTGGCCCATTTCGTGGGCGAGCGTGAACATCGAATCGAGCGTGTCCTTGTGATTCAAAAGCACGTAGGGGTGCGGGCGGGAGCTGCCGGAGGAATAGGCGCCGCCGCGCTTGCCCTCGTTCTCGTACACGTCGAGCCAGCGGTGCTCAAAGCCCTCGCGGAGCATGGCGGTATAGTCCTCGCCCAGGACGCCGAGCGCCTCGACGACCGTGGCCTTGGCCTCCTCGATGCCGATCTTGCGCGTCGCGCCCCCGACGAGCGGGGTGTAGACGTCCCACATGTGCAGCTCGTCGATGCCCAGGCGCTTTTTGCGCAGCGCGACGTAACGGTACATCTTGTCAAGATTGGCGTGGACGGCCTCGATCAGATTGGTGTAGACCTCCGTCGGGACCTCGGTGCGGTCGAGCGCGGCCGTGAGCGTGTCAGGATAATTTCTGGCGCGCGCGAAGAACAGCCTCTGGCGGAACTCCGCGTCGAGCGTGGCCGCGAGCGTGTTGCGGAAGCCGCCCATGCGCTCGTAGTAGCCCTCGAAGGCGTTCCGGCGCAGCGTGCGGTCGGCGCTCTCGAGCAGGGGGACGAAGGTGCCGTTCGTGAGGGCATGCGTCTCGCCCTTTTCGTCCTTCACCGGATCGAAGCGGACGTCGGCGTCACGGAAGGCGCCGCCGATGCGGTCGGGGCCTTCGGCGATCTCGCCGGCGGCGGAGAGCAGCCTTTCCTCTCCCTCCGAGAGGATGTGCGCGGCGCGGCGGCGGATCTGATAGATGCTGCGGCGGTAGGTCTCCAGCTCCGGCTGCGCGACGTAGAAGAGGTTGAGCCTGTCCTCGTCGAGGGCCATGATCTCGGGCGTGGCGAAGGAGGCCGCGCTCGCGATCGCGATCCAGGTGCTGGTCGCCTTGCCGCGCATGTCCTGGTAGAAGCCGTCGGAGGTGTCGCGGTCGGACGCACAGCTGGCGTAGGTGTGCAGCGGCGTGAGCCGCAGCTCCAGCTCGTCCTCGAGACGGAAGAACTCCAGCAGCGTTTCGGCGCTCTCGCCGAGGCGGCCGCGGAAGGCCGTCAGGCGCGCGGGCATGTCCTGCAGCGCTTCGTACTCCTTTTTCCAGGCCTCGTCGCTCGGGAACATGTCGCTCAGGTCCCAGGTGTATTCCTCGGGGATCTCGCTGCGTTTCGGGATGCGGTCGTTTGCCATACGCATGCCTCCTGTCTTTTTGTTTATCCGATTTATTATACCATGCTCTGCGGGGGAACACAATCCGATCGTGGAAAAACTTGCCGTCCGCGCACGGAAAAGGCATCCCCCGACGGGATGCCTTTTTCTTCGTTTTCCGCGGCTCAGCCCTCGAAGCTCTTCGCCTTGTCGATGATAAACTGACGCAGCCAGTCGCCGGCTTCCTCGTTCTTGAGCGCGAAGTCGATGATCGCCTCGAGATAGCCCTTGAGGTTGCCGGTATCGTAGCGGCGGCCCTCAAAGTCGACGGCGCACATCTTCTCGCGGTGGCAGAGCGTGCGCATGCCGTCGGTGAGCTGGATCTCGTTGTTGCGCCCCGGCGGGGTGTTCTCGAGAATGTCGAAGATCGCCGGCGTCAGCACATAGCGGCCGAGGATCGCGTAGTCCGACAGCTTTTCCTCCAGCGTCGGCTTCTCGTTCATGTCGCTGATGCGGTAGACGCGCTCGGAGAGCTTTTCTTCCAGCTTGACGGAGGAATACTTGGTGATCAGCTCGTCCGGTACCTGACGCACGGCCACGGCGCTGCAGCCGTTCTGCTCGGCCGCCGTGACGAGCTGGCGGAGCACCGGCGTCTCCGAGAGCATGATGTCGTCGCCGAGCAGGACGGCGAAGGGCTCCTCGTTGACGAAGCTGCGCGCGCGCCACACGGCGTGGCCCAGGCCCTTGGTCTCCTTCTGGCGGACAAAGTACACGTCCGCCATGTCCGCGACCTCGCGGACGATCTGCGCGTCGCGCAGTTTGCCGTCGGCGATCAGGCGCTCCTCAAGGTCGGGCGCGTAGTCGAAATAATCCTCGATCGGGCTCTTGCCGCGGTTGGTGATGATCAGGATCTTTTCGATGCCGGCGGACACGGCCTCCTCGACGATGTACTGGATGACGGGCTTGTCCACCAGCGGCAGCATCTCCTTGGGGATGCTCTTCGTGTTGGGCAGCAGCCGCGTGCCGAGACCGGCGGCGGGAATGATGGCTTTGCGGACCTTCATGGCTTCTCCTTTCCTCGCGGGACCTGCGAGACACTTATTGATTCACTCGTTCGACAAATTCGCGGAAGGGCTTGATCTTCGGCAGCTGGCGCAGCAGCGTATATCCGATGAGATACAGCACGCCCGCCTCGCCGAGACCGACGGTGAGCGCGTTGAAGGCAAACGAGGCGAGGGGGCTGGAAAACTGCTGGATCTGATAGCCCCAGGTGAGCACCGCGCCGACGATGACGGCGTTGGACACAACCGGCATCAGGCAGCCGAGCAGGCGGTTTTTGACCGTGTTCCCTTTCTTTCCGAAATACGCGGTGAGCAGCGCCGCCAGCAGCGTGGCCAGCGAGCCGAACACGATGTCGGCGATGCTGCCGGTGTAAAGATTGGCGAGGATGCAGCCGATCCACAGCCCCCAGGTCGTGCAGGGCAGGAAGAAGGGCAGGACGGTGAGCGCCTCGCTCACGCGGAACTGGACGGCGCCGTAGCTGAGGGGCGCCAGGGCGACGGTCAGGGCTGCGTAGGCGGCGGCGACGACGGACGCGGCGGCGATGCGGAGTGTGTAGTTCTTTTTGGGCATGACGAAGGGGTTCCTTTCCATTTTTTATTTCACAGGGTGTGGAAACCTGTGGTTTGCTGAGACTTATACGCTGACGCGCACGGGGCGGCGCTCCGTGCGCCGGGGCAGCGACCGGGTGTCGCAGCGAAGCGGCCGGGCCGTAAAGAGGGCCCTCAGCTCCTTCTCGTTCCGGTCATAGTACTGTGCGGCCGTCCAGGCGCAGGCATGCGAGACGCGGCACAGCCGCGCGATCCCGGCGACGCCGTACAGCGCGCGATAGCGGAAGTAGACCGTCGGCGGGATGAGCAGCATGCAGGCGCCCCGCTTGGCCTCTTCCTCGTAGAGGGCGTAGGTCGCCTCGTCATAGCTCTGCTCCCCGAGACGGAAGCGCGCATCCTCCGTGTGGCCGAGCAGCAGGTGCATCAGCTCCTCGGCAAGCGTGAAGCGGATGCGCTTTTCCGCCGCGCGGTCGTTGTAGCCGATCGTGCGGCCGCGGCGCGAGGCCATCGCCACACCGTCGCGGTTGCCCCAGACGGCAAAGACCGCCTCGGGATCGAGGCCCTTTTCCTCCAGCTCGCTGAGGGACAAGAGCCGCGCGCCGTAGAGCGGGCAGAGAGCCGCCACATCTACGGGCAGCGTCAGCGCGTGGCGGCGGACAAGCTCGTTCGAGAGGCGGACGACGCGCTCCTCACGCTCCGTCATCATCGCGGAATTCCTCCGGAAAGGCGATCTGCAGCAGACGCAGCATGTCCTGGCGGCGCTCGGGGCTCATCTTCTGCCCGGCGCGGGCGATCATCGTGATCTCCGGCAGCTCGTCGCGCGCAGCGGGAGCCGCCTCTTCCCAGGGCGTGAGCGCCGAGAGGGAGAGGCCCAGCGCGGAGGCCAGCGCGCGCAGCCGCTCGATCGGGATCTTTTCGGTAGCGCCGGTCGCATAGCGCTGGATCGCCGACTTGGGGATCCCCGTCAGCTTTGAGAGCTCGCCGTAACTGTATTTACTTGCCGCGATCGCGGCGGAAAGCCGATTTGCGATCTCATTCATATCCATCACCGCGCGTATCATAACACAATCGTCCTAAAAATGCAATAGTTTTCCCGTAATTTCTCAATGTCGTCTCAATTTTGGGTTGACTTTTGGATGCGGATGTGATATAGTAGAATCGTCCCAAAAACGAAACGCATCTCGCGCCTTCTCCGCCGGGGAGTATTCTTTTACGCCGTTCGTCCCATTTTTGGGACGAACGGCGTCCGGTCCCCTCGTTTGGCCGGAGGCGGG
>JAFSNA010000085.1 GCA_017447645.1 Oscillospiraceae bacterium | reverse complement strand
GCTTGCCGATTTGGTCCACGTCACGGATAAGGCCGTGAGCAAATGGGAGCAGGGAAAGAACTTCCCCAACCTCTCGATTCTCGAGCCCCTTGCCATGGCGCTTGGCTGTTCGGCCGCGGCGCTGCTCGGTCTCGATGAAAACGCCGCAGGGGAGGCGATCTCTCTCTCCGTCGCGATCTATGAAGAAGAAAAGACGCTGTGGCTGCGGGAACTGAGAAAACGTGCCTGGGCCGCTCTGGTATTTCAGCTCCTGATCTTTGTCGGGCTTGTCCTTATCAGCCGTTATCTGGACAAAAAACTGCTGTACGGTTATCCCATGTCTCTGCTCGGCATCATGACAGGCCTTTGCGGGACATTGATCGGCAGCTCGATCTGGACGATCCGCACAGGCGGCAGACTGCTCGGGCGGACGGCGGAAAGACAGTCTTCAAGGCCGGTGAAATAAAACGGGCGACAAGCGCTTTCGCTTGCCGCCTGTTTCTCTTTACAGATAGCTGTCTATCAGGCCGCGCAGGCCCTCGCGCTCATAGACGTCGCGCAGCCATTCCAGCTCGTCGGCGATCAGCGCGTCGATCGCCCGCATGCCGAGCAGCTCGACCGGGGCGCGGTCGTCGCTGAGGATGTTTTCGCCGCCCTCCACCGGTTCGAGGCGGTTCAGGACGCTGCGCATCATCGTTTTCAGCTCGCCCTGCTCCAGCTTTTCCGCGCCCGTTTCAAGACGCGCGGCGATCTCGCCGTCGACACAGGCAAAGAGTTCCCGGTTCGTCGTGCCGGGGACGTCCGCCGTCGCGGCGCAGGGAAAGACCGCGGCGATCGTGTCGCAGAGCGCCTCGTTGATGCTCCCCGCGCCGTCGGAGTGCATGTTCATGTTCACGGCCATCACGCCGCCCGGATTCAGGTGCTCGCGCACCATCGTAAAGAACTCGACCGAGGACATCTGGAACGGGATCGTAATGTCCTGATAGGCGTCGACAAGGATCACGTCGTACCGTTCGTCGACGGCCTGCAGGAAGGCGCGGCCGTCGTATTCGGTGAACTTTACCTCGTCCGGCAGGGCGAAGCATCGCCGGGCCAGCTCGGTGATCCTGCCGTCGATCTCCACGCCCTCGACCGCGGCACCGGGGAAATAGCGCAGGCACTGCCCGGCGTAAGTGCCCGTCCCGTTGCCCAGCACGAGCACGCGCGGGGATTCGGCCCCGCAGATCACGGGCGCGGCGAGCGCGTAGTCGTAATACATGCCGGTGAGACCGCCCTCCTTCATCATCACCGACTGCACGCCGAAGAGCACGTTGGTCGAGAGCACGACTCTGCGCTCGTCCTCCTTTACCTGCAGATAGTTGTAAACCGACTCGCCCTCGTAGCGCAGATCCTTCTCCCAGAAGGCGAAGGAGTCGCTCCGGCCGAAGATCGCGCAGAGGACGTAAAGCACGACGGCGATCACCGCCGCGCGCAGGCCCTTTTTCGCGCTGAGGAAAAAGGCGAGCGCGATGGCGAGCAGGATGCCCGAGAAGATCAGAAATGTGACGGAGGTGCCGACCGAGGGGATCGTGACGAAGGTGGGCAGGAAGGTGCCGAGGATGCTGCCCACGGTGTTGCAGGCGCCGAGCCGCCCCACCGTGCGGCCGCCCTCGTCAAGGCTCTCCGTGGCGGCCTTCACAAGACAGGGTGTGACCGTGCCGAGCAGAAAGAGCGGAAAGACGAAGAGCAGCATGCAGGACACGAAGGCCGCGATCACGAGGAAGTTCGTGCTGACGGTGAAGATCAGCAGGCCCGACACGCCCAGGATCACATATTTCCCCAACACGGGGATGGCCGCGATCCAGATCGCCGCGATCAGGATGCGGCGATAGAGCGGCGCGGGGTCCGGGTTTTTGTCCGCGGCGCGGCCGCCGTAGAGGTTGCCGAGCGCCATCGCGATCATGATCGTGCCGATGATGATCGTCCACACGATCTGCGAGGAGCTGAAATACGGGGCGAGCAGGCGGCTCGCGCCGAGCTCGACGGCCATGACGGACACGCCCGCGAAAAACTCGGTGAGGTACAGAAACAGCTTGCTTTTCAGAATGGGGTATTCTTTCATGGGTCTCACTCCCGCTGATCGAATGGAATAAAAAGAGTGTAGCACATTTTTCCTCACTTGCCAAGCGTGCGCCTGCTGCGGTAAAATGGGATCGATCACGGGAAACGGAGCGGAAGCATGGCATACTGCGTCACACAAGAGGATATCCTGTCCCTGCGGGCAGACGCCGCGGCGGTGAGCGTGGAGATCTCGCTGGAGATCAGCCCCTTCCCGGTGTGTCTGGCCGTCGCCGAGGCGGGCGGCGAGGCGCTGCGGGCGGCGATCCGGGAAAAACGCTTTCTCCCGGTAGGCAGCGCCGTCGAGGTCGATCGCTGCGCGCTTCCCTTCGCGCATCTCTTTGCGGCGGCCGCGCCGATCTGGCTCACGGGCAAGGCCAACGAGCTGCTTGCGCTGCACCGAACGTATCAAAGCCTGTTCGACGCCGCGGAGGCGGCGGGCTGTCAAAGCCTCGCCATGCCGTTTTTATCCGCGCTGCGCTACCGCTTTCCGCGGGACGAGGCGATCAGGATCGCCTTCGCGGAGGCGGAAAAGACGGCGCTGAAGGTGATCTTCGCCGCCGACACGCCGGAGCTGTACGCCCAGAGCCGGAAGCCTTACCGCAAGCCGAAGATCGTCTCCTACGTCGGCTGGTACCGCGACCACGCGATCTTCGAGCTGGACAACGGCTCGTTCGCGCGCATCGACATCCGTCCCGAGATCACGGATGTGACGCCCATCCCCTATTTCGAGGCCTGCTACCGCACAGGCAACAATCCTCTGCAGCCCCCGCTGCCGGAGGCGGAGATCAAACGCCTGCGGCGGATCTACGAAGAAAACGACTGGTAAAGGAAGACGGAGACATGAACGAGAGCTATATCGCACGCACCAGCGGATTGAAAACGAAGGACTACGTCGGCTACGCGATGATCGACGCCGCGGGCTGTCTGGTCTTCAGTTTGGTCACGACGCTGCTTCAAAAGTTCTACACGGACATCTTTCATCTCAGCCCGCTGTTCATCATGCTGATGTTCATCGCGGCGCGCGTCTGGGACGGCATAAACGACCCGATCATGGGCCGCATCTGCGACACGGTCCGCCCCTCGCGCTACGGGCGCTACCGGCCCTGGATCCTCTACGCGGCGCTGCCGCTCTCCCTTTCCGCGGTGCTGATGTTCCTCCGCTTCCCCGGCTTCGGCGAGGAGGGACACATGACGGCCACCTGCCTCTACGCCGCCGTGACCTATGTCTTCTTCGGCATGGCCTACACCGTGCTGCAGATCCCCTTCGGCTCGCTGGCCTCGGTCGTGACGACCGACGCGCATGAACGCAGCCGCCTGCCCGTGTGGCGCTCGATCGGCGCGGCGCTCGGTTCGATCCCCGTGCTGCTGATCGCTTCCTTCGCCTATGCCAAGCGTCTGGACGCGAACGGGAACGTCGTGCTCGGCGAGAACGGCAAGGCCATCACCGACATGCAGTACGCGCCCGTGATCCGCGGCGTCGCGATCATGGCCGTGTGTTCCTTCATCATGCTGCTCGTCGCCTTCACGCTCAACCGCGAGCGCGTCAAGACCAAACCGCTGGACACGGAAAAGGGCGCGGCCATCCGCGTGATGCGTCTGCTGTTTCAAAACCGCGCCTTCGTGTCCGTGAGTCTGATCTCCATGCTGCTGCTCTCGGGGCAGATGTTCACGCAGAGCTTTTATACCTATCTCTTCGACGACTATTTTCATGCCAACTGGATGAACCTCGCCTCGCAGGCCTGCACCTATTCCCCGATGCTGGTGATGATGTTCATCCTGCCGAACATGGCCCGGAAGATCGGCAAAAAGGAGATCTGCGCCGTCGGCGTCACGGCCGCGGCCGCGGCCAATCTGCTGCTGTTCTTCCTGCGCGGCACGGACCCGGATATCCTGATGTGGGTCTTTCTCGCGCTCTGCTTTGTCAGCGGCTGCGGGCTGACCACGCTGGTCATGCAGCTCTGGGCCATGGTGACGGACGCGATCGATGATGTCGAGGTCAAAAGCGGCAGCCGGGACGACGGCACGGCCTATTCCGTGTTCAACTTCTTCCGCAAGCTCGGCCAGGTGCTCTCGGCGGTCTGCGTCAACGGCGCGCTGATGGGCATGCACTACAAGGTGGAAAAGGGCGCGGTGCAGACGATGGAGAACCTGCGCAAAATGTACGATCTGGCCACGCTGATCCCCGCGGTGCTCTTCGGCCTGATGGCGCTGATGCTCTTC
>JAFSNA010000084.1 GCA_017447645.1 Oscillospiraceae bacterium | reverse complement strand
GCGCGATGCGGCACATCCCGATCTTTACCTTCATCAATAAGCTCGACCGTGAGGCGCGCAGCCCCTATGATCTGATGGAAGAGCTTGAGAACGAGTTCGGCATCGGCACGTATCCGATGAACTGGCCGATCGGATGCGGGCAGGACTTCAAGGGCGTGTATGACCGTGAAAAGCGCGAGATCCTTGCCTTTACCGAATTCCACCGCGGGCAGAACCGGATCTGCGCCGTGGAATGCACGCTCGAGGATACCGACAGGCTTGACGAACTGATCGGGCCGAAGCTCCGCGGCGTTCTGACCGACGACATCGAGCTTCTAGACGGCGCGGGCTATGATTTTGACATCGAACTGGTCCGCGCGGGCAGGCTGAGCCCCGTCTTTTTCGGCTCCGCGCTGAACAACTTCGGCGTCGAACCCTTTCTGGAGAGCTTTTTGCGCATGACGATGCCGCCGCTGCCGCGCGTTTCCGGCGACGAGATCATCGACCCCTTTGACGAGCGGTTTTCCGCTTTCGTCTTTAAGATCCAGGCGAACATGAACAAGGCCCACCGCGACAGGATTGCCTTCATGCGTATCTGCACGGGCAAGTTCGAACGGGAAAAGGAATACTTCCACGTCCAGGGAGGCAAGGCGCTGCGCCTCGCCCAGCCTCAGCAGCTCATGGCGCAGGAGCGCGCCGTCATCGACGAGGCTTTTGCCGGCGACATCATCGGCGTGTTCGATCCCGGCATCTTTTCGATCGGCGACACGATCTGCGAGAAGGGGATGGAAGCCTGCTTCGAAGGCATCCCGACCTTCGCGCCCGAGCATTTCGCGGGCGTCGAGCGCGTGGATACCATGAAGCGCAAGCAGTTTGAAAAGGGCATCATGCAGATCGCCCAGGAGGGCGCCATCCAGATCTTCCACGAGCCATTCACCGGCGTGGAGGAGGTCATCGTCGGCGTCGTCGGCGTGCTGCAGTTTGAGGTGCTGGAATACCGGCTCAAGACGGAATACGGCGTGGACATCCGCCGCAGGCCCATGCCTTACGAGGTCGTGCGTTGGGTCGATAACGAGGATTTGGATATCCGCTCGCTCAATCTGACCAGCGATACCAAGTGGGTCCAGGACTTCAAGGGCAACAACCTGCTGCTCTTCACCTCCGAGTGGTGCGTGAATTGGGCGCTGCAGAAAAACGAAGGTCTTGTCCTTCGCGAATTCAACAGAGAATAGGAGCGATCCCCATGGCAGAAAAGATCGTGATCGAGATATTCAAGGAAAAGAATGCCGAGGAATTCACCGCGGCGCTCGCTTCCCCGGACTGCCGCGCCAGCGCGGGCAGCGCCGCGGCCTATACGGCGGCGATGGCCTGCGCCCTTGCCGAGCGCGCGGCGAAGCTCTGCACTGCCGCGAACGGAGAAAATGAGAGACTGAGCTATATTGAAAGAAACTGCGAGATCCTTCGCAGCTATATGGTCAATCTGATCGACGAGGACGTCAAATCCAAACGCCCGCACGCCCGCGCTCTGAAAGAGGGCGGAGCGCGCGAGATCGAGGCCACGCTTCAGACGGCCGGCTGCATAGACGCCGAGATCGTCAATATGATGCTGCCCTGTCTGCAGTTCCTCGACGAGCTTTGTGCGCTTTGCCCGGCGGAGGAAAGGCATTTTATCCGCGAAGCGGCCGAGCTTGCGATGAGTGCGACGCGTGTCGCGCAGAGCGTGATCTTCTTCTATTCCGAGAAGAGCAGCGACGAGACTTATCGCTACGTCACGCGCCGCGAGAACGAGATCTTCCTTTCCGAGCGTACGGCGCTGTACGAGAGCATCCTTTCCAAACTATAAGAATTCTTAAACCGTCCGGGTGCGCTTGCGCCGCGGGAAATAAATCTGTATCATTTCAGAACGGAGGGATCGT
Organism: Oscillospiraceae bacterium; assembly: GCA_017447645.1. GTDB lineage: Bacteria > Bacillota > Clostridia > Oscillospirales > Oscillospiraceae > Limivicinus. The sequence goes on along the minus strand of JAFSNA010000084.1, from coordinate 6,201 downwards.
CGTGGACGAAAAGATCAAGAAACTGAAAGAGTGGGTCACAGAGAGCGACAACATCGTCTTTTTCGGCGGCGCCGGCGTCAGCACGGAAAGCGGGATCCCGGATTTCCGCAGCGTCGACGGCCTGTATAACCAGCAGTGGAAATACCCGCCCGAGACGATCCTGAGTCACAGCTTTTTTGCCAAATACCCCGATGAGTATTACCGCTTCCACCGCGCCAAGCTCGTCATCGAGGGCGTAAAGCCCAACCGCGTACATCTGCGTCTGGCCGAGCTGGAGCGCGAAGGCAAGCTGCGCGCCGTGATCACGCAGAACATCGACGGCCTTCACCAGGCGGCGGGCAGCAAAAACGTGCTCGAGCTGCACGGCAGCATCCTGCGCGCCTATTGCTCCAAGTGCCGCAAGCCCTATCCGGCCGATGTGATCAACTACGGCTCGGAAGTGCCGCGCTGCAGCTGCGGCGGCGTGATCCGCCCCGACATCGTGCTGTATGAAGAGGGGCTCGATCAGGATATACTCTATCGATCGGTAGAGCTTATCCGGAACGCCGACATCCTGATCGTGGGCGGGACCTCGCTGAACGTCTATCCCGCGGCCGGGCTGATCAATTATTACCGGGGAAATAAGCTTGTGCTCATCAACCGAAGCGCCACTGCTTATGACAGCTATGCCGATCTTGTCATACATGACACGCTCGGGGAGGTCTTTGACCAGATATGAATCGAACGCTCGTCCTCGGCGCGGAGATCGACGTCATCTCCTTCGCCGGGGCGATCGAGCTTGCACTCGGCATGATGAACGAACGGCGCGGCGCCTATGTCGTCACGCCGAATACGGAGATCGTTCTGAAAGCAAAAAACAGCCCGGCGCTGCGCAAGGCGATCCGCGGCGCCGCGCTCTCGCTGCCCGACAGCGTCGGCGTGATGATCGCCGGTCGGATCCTGAAAGCACCGATAGAAGCGCGCATCCCGGGCATCGACTTTGCCGCGGAGCTGCTGTCCCGCATGGCCCCGGAAGGGAAGCGCGTGTTCCTTCTCGGCGCGAAGGAGGGCGTAGCCGCACGTGCGGCCGAGGCGTTGATCGCCGCATATCCGGGCCTCGTGATCGCGGGGACGGGAAACGGCTATTTTGACAGCCGGGAAGAGATCGCGCTCGTCGAAAGGATCAACGCCGCTTCACCGGATCTGCTGCTCGTCTGTCTCGGAACGCCGAAGCAGGAGCTGTGGATGCACCGTAACGCGGCGCGTCTGAGGGTCGGCTTGATGGCGGGTCTGGGCGGCGCGCTGGACGTTTTTTCCGGCGACGTGCCCCGCGCGCCGGCGCGCTGGCGGCGGGACGGCCTGGAATGGCTCTACCGTCTGCTGCGGGAGCCCCGGCGCATCAACAGAGCGGTAAAGCTGCCGCTGATCGTATTCGCGGCGGCATGCAGCCGCATCAAAGGAGAGAGAAAGACATGGCAAAGGGAAAGCTGATCGTTCTCGAAGGGATCGACGGCAGCGGGAAATCCGCGCATTACCGCAGGATCTGCGAAAAGCTCAGGCGCGACGGCGTGGGGTATGATCACATCGTCTTTCCGCGCTACGACAAGGACAGCAGCGCGCTGATCCGCATGTATCTCTCCGGACAGTTCGGCACACACCCGAACGACGTCAACGCCTACACGGCCTCCACCTTCTTTGCGGTTGACCGTTATGCTTCTTATGTGCAGGACTGGGGCGAGAAGTACCGGACGGGGAGCTTCATCCTCTCGGACCGCTATACGACCTCCAACGCCATCCACCAGGGAAGCAAGCTGCCGGACGGCAAGCTGGACGGCTTTTTCGCCTGGCTGTCCGATCTCGAATACGATAAAATGGGCCTTCCCAGGCCGGATCTTGTGATCTATCTCGACGTTACGATCGAGCTCTCGCTCGCACGGATGCGCCGCCGTCAGCTCAAGACGCATACCTCGGCCGACATCCACGAACAGGACGTCCAGTATCTTGAACGCTGCCTGTACACCGCCGGAAAGGCGGCGGAGTATTACGGCTGGCACAGGGTGCCGTACCTCAAGGACGGAGCGGAGCGCGACATCGACGAGAAAAACGAAGAGATCTATCAGCTCATTCTGTCCGAGCTGAAAAAATAAAAGGGCTTCCGTTTCCGGAAGCCCCCGTGCAAGGTTCAGCAGCCGCAGCCGCAGCCGTTGTTGCCGTTATCGCAGCCGCAGCCGCAGCCGCAGCCGTTCCCGTTCCATCCGAAGAGGATGATCAGGATGATGATGAGCCAGAGAGTACTGTTGTTGCACCCGTTGCAGAACATGTTCGTTCCTTTCTCCGCACTTGTGTTTTTCGCATGCGAGCGAGGCCTTGTGCGGCAGACATCGACGCGCCTGAGCGAGGCATGTGCACCGCTCGCGCTATCCTATGCCCGGGACCGCGGTCCTGACACTTGACTCGGCGCGCATGGCAAGGAGGTAGACTATGCCTGAAGAAATCGATAAGATCAATGAGATCTTCCGTCTCCATGAGGAGAGAGAAAAAACTGCCACGCAAAAAAAGCTGGACGAGGCCGCCGTGCGCGCTGCCGCTGCGGAAGCAAAGGATAATACCGGAAAACAGGACGCGGCGGAGGAGAGCGAGGAGTACAGGGAAGAGGAGCTGACCGAGCGTGATTATCGCCCCGTTCGGCGAAGCCGGGAGTACCGCTCCGGCTGTCTGGGCGGAGTGATGTACTTCGTCTTCATCGCCTGTATCAGCATCATCCTGGCCTGTGTCGCATGGATGTCCGTGGCGGACGCGCTGGCGCTCAACAAGGAGCTGTACACCTCAGAGGTCACGCTCCCGGCCAGCATCTTCACCTCCAAGACCGTGGAAACCGTTGACAAGGAAGGAAACGTCACCGGAACGAAGCGTGTTTCCAGCGCGGACATCGACTATGTGGCCGACGAGCTGAAGACGGCCGGTCTGATCCAGTACAAGTGGCTGTTCAAGCTCTTCTGCCGCATATCCAAGGCGGATGTGAAGATCGAGCCCGGGGAATACACCCTCAAATCGACCTACGACTATCGCGCGCTGATCCGAAAGATGCAGAAGGATTCCGGCTCGGCCGCGACAGTGACGGTAACGATCCCGGAAGGCTTTACAATGAGCCAGATCTTCTATCGTCTGGAGGAGAACGGCGTCTGCAGCTATGAGGAGCTGATGGAGGCGGCGGCCAACGAGAATTTCGATTATTCCTTCCTTAAGGGGACCGAGCCAGGCGACGCGTCGCGCCTGGAGGGCTTCCTGTTCCCGGATACCTATGAGTTCTATAAGAGCATGAGCCCCGCCAGCGCCATCAATAAATTCCTGCAGAATTTCTACGGCAAGATGAGCGCCGATATGGAAAAGCAGATCAGCGACAGGGGACTGTCTCTGCGTGAAGTCATCGAGATCGCTTCGCTGATTGAGCGTGAGGCGGCAAATGACGAAGAGCGCCCGCTGATCGCGTCCGTTATATACAATCGTCTGCGCAGCAGGTGGTCGCTCGGTCTTGAATCCGCGATCCTCTATGTCCATCAGGATCACGAGGGCGCGCCCACGGCGGAAATGCTTGAGGAAGAATCGCCCTACAATCTGATGAAGAACACCGGGCTCCCGCCAACGCCGATCTGCAACCCCGGCCTGAGCTCGATCAACGCCGCGCTCGTGCCCGCGACGACGAACGATTTTTTCTTTACGCTGGATACGGCCACGGGTACGCATCGCTTCTTTGAGACGATGGATCAGTTCAACGCTTTTGTCGCGACTCAGGACTATGGCGGAGAAGGTTGAACTGCTGTCCCCGGCAGGGGACCTTGAAAGGCTTCGTATGGCGCTGCATTACGGCGCGGACGCCGTTTATCTCGCCGGAAGGGAATTCGGCATGCGCTCGTCCTCCGTCAGCTTTGACGACAAAAGCCTGATTACGGCCGTGGAGGAGACGCATGCAAAGGGCGCAAAGCTCTATGTGACCTGCAACACGCTGCCGCGCGAGGATGAGCTTGCGCGTCTGCCGGACTATCTGGCCTTTCTTCAGGATGTCGGCGTCGACGCTCTGATCATTGCCGATCTCGGCGTGATGAAGCTTGCCGGACGATATGCCCCGCGTCTGGAGCGGCATGTCAGCACCCAGCTCGGCGTCATCAACAGCGCCACGGCCAATGTGCTGTATGATATGGGAGCGGACACCGTTGTGCTCGCCCGCGAGACGCCGCTGGAGGATATACGCAGGATCCGCGCCGAAACACCGAAGGAGCTGCGGATCGAGTGTTTCGTTCACGGCGCGATGTGCGTTTCCTTCTCCGGAAGATGCCTGTTGTCTAACTATCTGACGGGACGCGACGCCAATCGCGGACAGTGCGCGCAGCCATGCCGCTGGAAATATCACCTCGTCGAGGAAAAGAGACCGGGAGAGTATTTCGAGATCAGCGAGGACGGCGGGACCTATATCATGAATTCCCGTGATCTGCGTATGATCGAGCATCTTGACGAGCTGATCGAGGCGGGCGTCGGCAGCTTCAAGATCGAAGGGCGGACGAAATCCGCCTACTATGCCGGCGTTATCACCAACGCATACAGACATGCGATCAACGCCGTGCTGCGCGGAGAGAAACCCGATCCGGTCTGGATCGAGGAAACGGAAAAAGTGAGGCATCGGCCTTATTCGACCGGCTTCTTTTACGGTTATCCGGGACAGCATGTCGCCGCGTCGAGCTACACCTCTACATACGAGGTCGCGGCCGTCGTGGAGAGCTGCGGCGCAGACGGCAGCGCGGTCCTGACCCAGCGCAACAGATTCAGCCGCGGCGACGAGCTTGAGCTGCTGACGAACGACGGCTATCCCGTTCCGTTCATTGCCGGAGAGATGTTCGATGCGGAGGATAATCCGCTCGAATGTGCGCGCTGTGCGGTCATGACGATCAAAATGAAGCTGCCGCGAACTGCGGCGCAGCTGTCTATTGTAAGAAAAAAGCGGGATGAGCCGCAAATTTCTTGACAAATAGGCATCTTGTGATACAATCAAGCCATTGAAAGGCGTTGACGAAACGAGTCGGGCGCCCGGACGGCGCAGAGAGGGATCGGTCGGTGCGAGATCCCGTGTCCGAACCCGGCAGCCACTTCCGAGCCTGTCCCGAACAGGGACCGCAGACCTGCGTTACGGGCGTCCATGAGGCCGCTTGCGGCAAATCAGGGTGGTACAGCGAATCGACCTTCGCCCCTGCGATCAGGGGCGGAGGTATCTTTTTTCTTCAATGTTTTTTTCGGAGGTCTCACTATGGAAAAATTCGGTTTGAATCAATTGAGAGAGATGTTTCTGAGTTTCTTTGAAACCAAGGGACATCTCCGCCTGCCGAGCTTTTCGCTGATCCCGCAGAACGACAAGTCCGTTCTGCTGATCAACGCCGGCATGACGCCGATGAAGCCCTGGTTCAAGGGCGAGGAGGAGCCGCCGCGCCGCCGCGTCTGCACCTGCCAGAAGTGCATCCGCACCGGCGATATCGACAACGTCGGCCACACCGCGCGTCACGGCACGTATTTCGAGATGCTCGGCAACTTCTCCTTCGGGGATTATTTCAAGAAAGAGGCCATCGCCTGGAGCTGGGAGTTCCTGACCTCTCCGGAATGGGTCGGCCTGGACCCGGACCGTTTGTATCCCTCCGTCTATGTCGACGACGACGAGGCGTGGAATATCTGGCACGAGGACATCGGCATCCCCGCCGAGCGCATTTTCCGCTTCGGCAAGGAGGACAACTTCTGGGAGCATGGCTCCGGCCCCTGCGGCCCCTGCTCGGAGATCTACTATGACCGCGGCGCGGAATACGGCTGCGGCAAGCCGGACTGCACGGTCGGATGCGACTGCGACCGCTATATGGAGGTCTGGAACAACGTCTTCTCTCAGTTCGACAACGACGGTCACAACAACTATACCGAGCTCAAGCAGAAGAATATCGACACGGGCATGGGTCTCGAGCGTCTGGCTGTCGTCTGCCAGGGTGTCAATTCGCTCTTTGAGGTCGACACCGTCATGAACATCACCAAAAAGGTGAGCGAGCTGACGGGCGCGTATTACGGAAAGAGCGAAAAGATGGATGTTTCGCTGCGTGTGATCACGGATCATATCCGCTCGGCGACCTTTCTTATCAGCGACGGCGTGCTGCCCTCCAACGAGGGCCGCGGCTACGTGCTGCGCCGTCTGCTCCG
>JAFSNA010000083.1 GCA_017447645.1 Oscillospiraceae bacterium | reverse complement strand
AGCCAGATTCGAACTGGCGACCTCATCCTTACCAAGGATGCGCTCTACCTCCTGAGCTATATCAGCGAAAGTTCATGCCCCTTTTTCAAGGGGCATGTGGCGACCAAGAAGGGACTTGAACCCTCGACCTCCGGCGTGACAGGCCGGCGTTCTAACCGACTGAACTACTTGGCCACGGCTTGATTATACTATCAAATCACTTTGCGTTTGTCAACACTTTTTTTATGTACACCGCCCAAAACGCGGAGACGGCTTCCGTGCGCGCCGTCTCCGCGCTTTCGTCAGGCCGCCTGCGCCGTGATCCCCGCCGCGTCGAGCATGTCATAGATCCCGATGGCGAAGCCGCGCCGGGGATCGTTGACGAACACATGCGTCACCGCGCCGACGATGCTGCCGTCCTGCAGGATGGGGCTGCCGGACATGCCCTGCACGATGCCGCCCGCGCCGGAGGATAGCGCCGCGTCCGTCACGGTCAGCAGCGCGTGGGTCTGCCCGCCCTCGCTGTATACGCGGTCGATCTCGACGTCATATTCCCGCGCCTCATGTCCCGCAAGGGTCGAGACGATGCTGGCCCGGCCGGTTTTGATCTCTCCCGGCCGCAGCAGCCGCCCGCCCTGCACGGCGCCGAGATGGCCGAAAATGCCGGCGGGCGTGTTTTTCTCCACGCTGCCGATCCGCTCCGCAGACGCGCCGCCGCAGAGCTCGCCGGGGGTGCCGGGCACGCCGGGGCTGACCGAGACGATCTCCGCCGCGCTGATCCAGCCCTCGCGCAGCGGGACGCTGCGGCCGCTGCTCTCGTCATTGACGCTGTGCCCCAGCGCGCCGAAGAGCCCGCTGCGCGGCTCGACGAAGGTGATCGTCCCGATACCGGATACGCCGTCGCGCAGCCACAGGCCCAGCAGCCACTGCTTCGTCTCGGACAGCGCCGGGCGCACACGCAGACGCTGCGCGGCGCCGCCGCGCCGGACCTCTACCTCGGCCTCGCCGCCGCCGATCGCCGCGGCGGCGGCGATCAGATCCTCGGCGCTGCGGATCGGCGCTCCGTCCACGCTCACGATCAGATCCCCGACGGCAAAGCCGGCGTCCTGCGCGGGGCTGACGGGGCCGTCCGCGGTCTGCACCTCGCAGAAGCCCGAGACGATCACGCCGTCGGCGCAGATCTCGATGCCGACCGCCTGCCCGCCGACGAGCAGCTCCTCGGCCCAGGCGGCGCAGGGCAGCATCGTCAAAGCAAGCAGCACGCCGAGCGCCGCCGTTATTCTTTTTTTCATGAAAAAACTCCTCTCCGTGCCACCCGTCGCACATGGTTCAGTTTGTGCAGGACGGCACGAAAAAACGGAGGATAATTCTTTCTGCGCTTCCAAACGCGAAAGCGGCCCTTGCGCGCGCGCAAAGACCGCTTTTTGGGAATTTTTTGCTGTAAATGATGCCTCGTCAACCGCTATGGGATCGGACGCAGCATCACCGGCCATCTCGAGGGGTTCGGTTCCGGTGTTGAATGGCCGGCACCCATAACAACGCCGGCAAAAACAAATTCCTCGTTGTTATAGATCACATGTTCTCCAACCGGGATCCGGACATTTTCCATACATCCCGGATCACAAACGACGATTATTCCACCGTCAACATTGAACTGTTCTCCTGTTAATTCTTTCATCAGGCCGTCTTTTCGTTCTCTCAGCTGTTCTTCCGGTCCAGATAGCCCTGCAGGATCAGGCTCGCCGCGACCGCGTCCACCGTCCTGCGGTGGATCTTTTCCTTTTTGCCCGCGGCGTGCAGGATCGCGTGGGCTTCGATGCTGCTGCGCCGCTCGTCCCAGAGCACGACAGGAAGGCCGCTGTCCGCCTCCAGCAGCGCGGCGAAGGTGCGGCTTTTTTCGGCGCGCGGGCCCTCGCTGCCGTCCATGTTCTTCGGCAGCCCGAGCACCAGCGTCCCGACCTCCCGGCGCGCCGCCTCCTCGGCGATGCGCTGCGAGGCGCGCTCCATATTCCATTCCTGCATCGTCCAGGCCTCGCCGCAGAGCAGGCCCGTCGGATCCGACACCGCCAGGCCGATCCGCTGATCGCCGTAGTCGATCGCCATCACGCGCATAGAGTTTCTCCTTGAAATCATTTTCCCGTACGCCGCGTCCCGCGGCCGGGCAGAGGTCGGAACGCCCCTCATCCGGCGCTCCGCGCCGCATCCCGCGGCCGGGCAAGGGCCGGAACGCCCCTCATCCGGCGCTCCGCGCCGCGTCCCGCGGCGGGACAGAAGCCGGAACGCCCCTCATCCGGCGCTCCGCGCCACCTTCCCCCGAGGGGGAAGGCTATAAAGTATTTTTATTATAACACATAGATTTTGTGTTGAAAAGCGGCGGGCGAAACAAGATGCAGAATCCCGGTCCGGGAGCGGGCGAAAGCCTTGAAAAAACGTGAAAATTCCCGCAAAAAATGGTTGACCGCGCCGCGGCGCTGTGCTATACTTCAACTTACCTGTCGGACGAGAGGTTTCTTTTTGCGCGCTTTTTTCCGCGCAGACGGCCTTATTTCGCCCAATATGCAGGGAGGCAATGCCCGTTTTTTGCGGGTAAATAAAATAGGAGGTGCCGAAAGAATGGCTGCAGACGCAAGAGTAAAAATCACACTCAGATGCGAAGAATGCAAGCAGAGGAACTACAACACGGTCAAGAACAAGAAGAACAAGTCCGACCGTTTGGAGCGCAGCAAGTATTGCCCCTTCTGCCGCAAGCATACCAAGCATGTGGAAACCAAGTAACTTCTGAAAGGACGCGTAAAAATGGCTGAAGAAAAGAAAATGAACGCCGCACCCGCCAAAGCCGTTACCGCCGTGAAGAAGGACGACGCCAAGCCCGGCTTTTTCAAGCGCGTGGCGAAGTGGTTCCGCGAGATGAAGAGCGAGCTGAAGAAGGTCGTTTGGCCCACGGGCAAACAGCTTTTCAACAACACGTTCGTTTCCGTCGCCGTGATGCTGGCTTCCGCTGTCGTGCTCTGGGGCTTTGACTCGCTCGCCAGCTGGTTCGTGCAGGGCATAATCACACTCACGACCGCAAGGTAAGGCGCCATGGCTGAAGAGGCGAAATGGTACGTTGTTCATACCTATTCTGGGTATGAAAACGCGGTTTCCGCCGCGATCCTGAAGGCCGCGGAGAACCGCAAAATGACCGACCTGATCCGGGAGGTCAATATTCCGATGGAGACCGTTACCGAGTATACAGACGCCGGCGAAAAGACCGTCGAGCGCAAGGTGTTCCCCGGTTACGTTCTCGTCAAAATGATCATGACGGACGAAAGCTGGCACCTGGTGCGCAACGTGCGCGGGGCCACCGGCTTCGTCGGCAGCGACGGCAAGGCCGTGCCGCTCACCGAGCAGGAGATCATCAATCTCGGCGTCGAGCGGCAGGAGATCGTCGTCGGCTATACGATCGGCGACCGCGTAAAGGTCAGCGACGGTCCGCTCGCCGGATTCTTCGGCGTGGTGGACGAGCTGGAGCCCGAAAAGGACCGGGTCCGCGTCGTCGTCTCCATGTTCGGGCGCGAGACGCCCGTCGATCTCGAGCTTGACCAGGTCGAGGTCATCAAAGAATAACAAGAAAGAGGTGCTTTCACTTGGCACAGAAAGTAGTTGGATACGTCAGATTCCAAGTCCCCGCCGGCAAAGCGACTCCGGCGCCCCCCGTCGGCCCGGCCCTCGGCCAGTACGGCGTTAACATCGGTCAGTTCACCAAGGATTTCAACGAGCGCACCAAGGGCGATATGGGCCTGATGATCCCCGTTGTCATCACCGTTTACTCCGACCGCAGCTTCACCTTCATCACCAAGACCCCTCCTGCCGCCCTCCTTATCAAGAAGGCCTGCGGCATCGAGACCGCCTCCGGCGTGCCTCAGAGAGACAAGGTCGCGACCATCAGCAAGGAAGATGTCCGCAAGATCGCCGAGCAGAAGATGCCCGACCTCAACTGCACCGACATCGAATCCGCGATGAGCATGATCGCCGGCACCTGCCGCTCCATGGGCGTCGTCGTCGGCGACTGAGCGGGAAGTCCGCTCAAACGTGGGAGGATTTATCCATCCGACTTTACACCACATTTTTAGGAGGAAACAAAATTGTTTAGAGGAAAGAATTATAAAGAGAGCGCTAAGCTCGTAGATAAGCAGGCCCTGTACGATCCGCAGGAGGCGCTCGCCCTCGTTTGCAGCGCCAGCAAGGCCAAGTTTGACGAGACTGTCGAGCTGCATGTCAAGCTCGGCGTCGACGGCCGCCACGCCGACCAGCAGGTCCGCGGCGCCATCGTGCTGCCCAACGGCACCGGCAAGACCGTCCGCGTGCTGTGCTTCTGCCCGCCCGAGCAGGTCGACGAGGCCAAGGCGGCCGGCGCCGATTACGCCGGCGGCATGGATCTGGTCGAGAAGATCCAAAAGGAAAACTGGTTCGAGTTCGACACCGTGATCGCCAACCCCAAGATGATGGGCACCGTCGGCCGTCTCGGTAAGATCCTCGGCCCGAAGGGCCTGATGCCGTCCCCGAAGGCCGGCACGGTCACCCCGAACGTCGCCCAGGCCATCGGCGAGGCGAAAGCCGGTAAGGTCGAGTACCGTCTGGACAAGACCAACATCATCCACTGCCCCATCGGCAAGGTGAGCTTCGGTGCGGAGAAGCTGTACGAGAACTACGTCGCTCTCCTCGGCGCCATCATCAAGGCCAAGCCCGCCACCGCCAAGGGCCAGTATATCCGCTCCTGCGTCACGGCCTCCACGATGGGCCCCGGCGTCAAGATCAACGCCCAGAAGCAGCTGTAAGAGCCGCTCAAACGAGATCAAAAAGCTCCCTGTCCGCCCGGACAGGGAGCTTTTCACGTTGTCGACGTCCCGCTCCCCGCAGGGAAACAGGGGCGGCGGCTGCAGATCCACCTAGCCGCAAATGCCGTTCAGCGGCGAAGAAGCACGATTCCGTACAACGACAGGGTGGATCAAAGGAGGGGAGAAGTCCCCTCCTTTGCCGTTTCAAGTAGGGGAATT
>JAFSNA010000007.1 GCA_017447645.1 Oscillospiraceae bacterium | reverse complement strand
CGGACGATTCCGGCTTTATCAAGCTCATCGAGGAGCAGGGCGCCTTCGTCTGCTGCGACTGCTTCTGCTTCGGCTCCTACCCCGGCCGCACGGAGATCGTCCTCAACGACGAAGAGGATGCGCTGCGCCAGGTCTGCCGCCATTACGTGCAGAACTGCCAGTGCCCGCGCATGATGAACCAGGAGAAGGTCTACAGCCGCAAGCAGTATGTGGCGGATCTTGCGAAGGAGTACAACGCCGACGGCGTGATCTACGAGCAGGTCAAGTTCTGCGATCCCTGGGCGTACGAGCGAACGCTCGGCTCGTCCATGCTGAATCTCGACTACGGCTATCCGGTGCTGTCCGTTGACCGCCCCTACAACATCGCCTCCTCCACCGGCCAGATGCGCACCCGCGTCCAGGCCTTTGTGGAGAGCATTGAGATCAAGAATATTCAGAGAGGTGGGAAGGCATGAAGACTGTCGAAAAAGTCGTCAATCCCGTCCGCCGCGCGGGCGAACAGTCCCCCGGCAAGATCTATGACGAGAAGCTGAAGGTCCGTGCCCGCCGTGAGTGGCGCGGCGTGAAGGATACCTTCTACGATTACACCCGCTGGCTTTACCTGCTGTCCGTTCTCGGCCGCTTCATCATGGTCCCGCGCAACGTCAAGGGCTTCCTCCGCTATCGCTGGATGATGAGCTATCTCTTCGTCCCGCACGGCATGGACAAGTTCACGATCGGTCTTCGCGACGAGGCGCTGCGTCTGGCCCACACCTCCTTCAACTTCGTCATCGCCGACGTCACGCAGGCCATCGCCAACTGCTTCCGCGGCGACCGCCGCGTCGGCAACGACAAGGCCTATTCCGACAAGTGCGTCATCACCGACGAGAACTCGATGGTCACCTTCATGATGGGCTTCGACAAGGAGAAGGTCCACACGATCCTGCGCGAGGTGCCCACGATGTTCGCCTCGAACATCTTCCACCAGTTCAACGTCATGCACTACCTCGACGTGGCCCAGGAATACGGCATCTCCGGCGACGTCTGCCCGATGCCCGAGGCCGAGGCCGGCATCTCCATCGACGACGACTTCTGCGTGCTCGGCTGCTGCGCGGTGCAGAACAACACCACCTGCGACGGCTCGCTGATGGGCAACGGCATCATCGCCAAGCGTCTCGAGCGCGAGTACGGCATCCCCACCTTCCAGCTCGCCACGCCGCTGCGCCACAAGGAGCCCGACGTGCTTGAGTACGCCGCGACCGAGATCAAGAAGGCCATCGCCTTCGTCGAGGAGCACACCGGCGAGAAGTGGGACTGGGACATGTACTTTGCCGCCGCCAAGCGCGTGAACTACGCCACGAAGTGCCGCATCGCGCAGATGGAGATCAACTCCACCCCGTATCCGCAGTTCTTCGGCGCCGCCTTCAGCCTTTACAACGACACGAACTACATGGGCAACTCCGGCCGCGATCCCGAGTTCATCAAGATCGACCGCAAGCTGCTCGAGCTGGCTGAGCGCGGCTACAAGGCCAAGCGCATGTACGCCAAGGAATACCGTCATCGCGCGATCATCTGGGGCGTGCAGCCGCAGTACGTCATCGACCAGCTCTACTGGCTGCTGCAGTGCTGGGGCATCATGCCGCTGACCGACATGCTCTCGGTCATCAACACCGACATGATCGCTGACGAGGACACGCCCGCCAACCGCGAGCAGGCCTACCGCGACATGGCCATGCTGAACATGGAGATGATCATGCGCAACCACACCCACGGCGGCTACAAGGTGCTGCTCGATGATCTGTGGGAGCTGTGCGAGCAGATGAACGCCGATCTCGTCATGATGTGGGAGCACATGAGCTGCAAGGCGCTGACCGGCATGCACGGCATGTTCGAGGAACAGGGCCGCGAGCGCGGCATCCACGTCATGTGGGTCAGCCACGACCTGTGCGATCCGCGCGTGTTCACCCGCCAGGCCATCCGCGACCAGGTCAACAAATACATGCGCACGGTCTTCCGTGAGGAGCCGCTCGACCCGTCGCTGGAGATCATCCCCGACAACGAGGCATACTGATAGGAGGATCGGAAAATGTGTAAGTGCAAATGCAGGATCGGCAAGGCCCTCGGCAAGCTGCTGCTCAAGCTGCTGGCCGTCGTGCTGGGCTTTTTCGTCGTGACCTTCACGATGTATATCTTCAACCTGGATATGAAGCTGATGGCCGTCATCGCCCCCTGGCTGGAAAAGTGGTACGACCATCTCGAGCACAATCAGTATATCTGACACCACAGCAAAAAACAGCGGCTGGGCCTGACGGGCTCAGCCGCTGTTTTTATTCTTTATTCTTTATTATTCTTTTATCAGCTCTTTGCGCCACTGCGGCGGCGCGCCGTCGTCACCCCAGTACTCGTCGAGCGAGAGGATCTTTTCGCCGTCGTACCGGATGAAAGACACCGCGTGGAAGGACGATCCGTCCTCTTCGGAAAACACACGCGCCGCGCAGACCGCAAGGCCGACGCTCTCCTCCGTCCTCTCGATCTCGCAGCCCCAGGCCCCGGGATAGGCGCAGTTGACGGCCGCGAAACGCTCCGGGCTGAAGCGCTCGCCGGTGCATGGCCAGCGGATCACGGCCTCCGGAGCGAAGAGCGCGCGGATCCGCGCGCCGTCCCGCGAGAGCAGGGCGTCCCAATACGCTTTGACGCTGAACATGAAAAGCGCTCTCCTTTCCGTCAGGCTCCGTCGACGATTGCGCGCTTGCGGATCTCCTCGGCCCATTGCTCGGAATACTTCGGCAGCAGATGCTCGCCGTCGGCGGAGACATAGCTGAGAAGGTAGCCGTTCTCGTCGCAGAAGGGCTCGTTGCAGTCGATGAAGTACAGGTAATCGTATTTCTCCGTCAGCTCACGCAGCCCGTCGTTGACGCGCTCGATGTTGTCCAGCGCGTAGTCGCCCCAGCTGACGCGTTCGGCCGCGTGCATCACCGCGTGGATGATGATGCGGGCGCCCGGCTGGGATTCGTGCACGCGGCGGACGACGTAGTCGAACTGATCCATCAGCCCCCCGTAGGGATAGCCGCACTCGTTGTAGCCGAGGATGATGTAGATCTGATCGAAGCTCCAGCGCCGCAGCACCCAGTCCAGCTTCGCATTCCGGAAGGAGGCGTCCGTGGCCGTCTTGTCAAAGACGTTGTAGACGCTGAAGTTGGTGTCGCAGAAGTACATGGCCTCGCCGATCCGCACGGTGTTGCGCATCTCGTCGGTTTTCGAGTCGCCGATGAACAGCGTGTGGTCGAACAGGCTCTCCGGGGCCGGGGTCGGCTCGGGCGTGGGCTCGGGCGTCGGCTCCGGGGTCGGCTCCTGCGTGGGCTCCGGCGTGGGCTCCGGCGTTGGTTCCGGCGCGGGCTCCGGGCTCGGTTCGGGCGTGGCCGCTGCCTGTTCCGCCGCTTCCCGCTCGGCCTGCCGCGCCTCCCACTCCGCGCGCTCGCGCGCCTCGCGCAGCGGGCCGCTGTCCTGCAGGAGCCTCAGCGGAACGGCGACGTCCGCCGCACCCTCATACTGGGGCAGGCCCCTGAGGACCGTGCGCCGCAGCAGCATCCCCGCCGCCGTCAGCAGCAGCGCCAGCGCGAGGATGGCGATCATGCAGGGGACGGCATAGCTTTTTTTCCCTTTTCTGTTTCGCTTGCTCATGCTCACCCTCCCCTCTCAAAAGCTGAAGTAGAGGAACGGGTCGCCCGCCGCGGTCGCGGTGAAGTACATGCAGACCCAGAACAGGCAGAAGAGCAGCGCCCAGGCCGCGGCGCCGCCGGAGATCCTTTTCCACAGCCGCGCGGGAAGGGGCGTGCTGCCGACAAGGCCGAGCGCGAGGTAGGGCCAGCAGGCGCGCAGGACCTCTGTCCAGTCGCGGGTGTTCACGCCCGCTCCCCCGCTGCCGAAGAGCCGCGCAAAGTAGGCTGCGGCGCCCGCCGGACCGTCGGTGATGAAAAAGACCCAGGACAGCGAGATCATCAGCGGCAGATAGAGATGTCCCAGCACGGGCAGTTTGCGCAGCGCCTCGCCGTAAAGCAGACGCTCGCCCATGATGAGGACGAACATCATCAGTCCCCACAGGACGTAGTTCCAGCCCGCCCCGTGCCAGACGCCGGTGAGCAGCCAGACCGTCAGCGTCGAGAGCAGCATCCTCCCGAGGCCGTTCCGGCTGCCGCCCAGCGGGATGTAAACATAGGTCCTGAACCAGCGGCCGAGCGTGATGTGCCAGCGCCGCCAGAATTCCGAGACGCTCTTCGAGCAATAGGGATGGTCGAAGTTCTCCGGCAGGTTCATACCCAGCATCTTCCCGAGGCCGACGGCCATGCGGGAATAGCCCCAGAAGTCAAAATACAGCCGCAGCGCGTAGCCCAGCACTCCCAGCCAGGCCAGCGGCACGGAGACCGATTCCACGCCGCGCACGCGGATCTGCCCCAGGATGCCCGCGAGATGGTCGGCCACGATCACCTTGCAGGCGAGGCCGAGGATGAACTCCTCCAATCCCGCGTCCAGCCGCGTGTTGTTCCGCTTCGGCGCGGCGGCCGCGGACTGCAGCTCCCCCGGCTCCGCCAGCGGGCCGGAGAGCAGCTTGGGGAACATCAGCACACCGGAGGCGACGCCGACGGGCGAGGTCTCGCCTCCCCGCCAGGCATAGACGAGAAAGGCGATCGCCTGGAAGGTATAAAAGCTCAGCCCCAGGGGCAGGGAGAGCGCCTTACCCGGAATGAGGCCCGAGAGCTTCACCGCGGCAAGCGGCGCGGCGGTGATCGCCGTCCACAGCGCCAGCAGCCATTTTCTGCGCATCCGCTTTCTCTGAAACAGCGCGCAGCCCAGCACGGCAAAGCCCGTCATGAAGACGAGCAGAAGCAGCTGCCACGGCGCGCTCCGCACCCCGAGGCCGTAAAAGACCAGGCCGCCCGCGCACAGCGCGAGGGCGCAGTACTTCTGCGGCAGCAGCCGGTACAGGATAAAGAAGATCGGGAAAAAGAGAAAGAGGAAGCCAAAGCTGTTGAAGCTCATTTCCGCAGATTCCTTTTACAGAAAAAGATCGGAGCTCGACCGGCGTTTTATGCGAACGGCAGCCTTTCGGATCCGTCCGGACTCCGGGGCCCGCTTCGGCGGCGCGGCGGAAAGTGCGCCTGTCCGCATGCCGGTCATACCGGGATTTTACTACAGGAACAGGCGTTTGTAAACCTCTCCGCGGGCAAAGGCGCGCCGTACTCTTTCTCCTTATTTCCCTTCTCACCGCGCGGAGGGGCGGGGGG
>JAFSNA010000082.1 GCA_017447645.1 Oscillospiraceae bacterium | reverse complement strand
CGAGGCGATGCGGCGGATGGTCTCGGCGCTGTAGACGATGCCGTCGGGGTTGGAGTACTTCGGAACGCACCACATGCCGCGCACGTCCTCGTCGCGGATCAGCTCCTCGACCAGGTCCATGTCCGGACCCGTGGGCGTCATGGGGACGGGGATCATCTCCATGCCGAAGCTCTGGGAGATGGCGAAGTGACGGTCATAGCCCGGCGCGGGGCAGAGCCACTTGACCTTGTCGAGCCTGGCCCAGGGCTTGTCGCTCATCAGCCGCCCGTGGGTGTAGGCCTTGGAGATCGTGTCGTACATCAGCGTCAGCGAGGCGTTGCCGCCGCAGAAAACATTCTCCTCCTTCACGCCCAGCAGCTCGGCAAAGAGCCTCCGGCAGGAGGGCAGGCCTTCGAGATTGCCGTAGTTGCGCACGTCGATGCCGTCGCACATATAGTCGCTGTCGGAGCGCAGGATGTCCATCATCTCGCTCGTCATGTCCAGCTGTTCCCTGCCCGGCTTGCCGCGCGCCATGTTCAGCGAGAGCCCCTTGGCCTTGAGCGCGTCATACTGCGCCCGCACTTCTTCAAGCTCGCGCGTGAGCTCGTCCCTGGTCATCTCGGCGTACTTTTTCATGAATGAATTCCTTTCTGATCCCGCGGCCTGCGGCCGTCGTAATAATGGGGGTACGCTTTTAGTCAATCATACCATAAGCAAAGCGTTTCATCAAGCGAGTTTTCGGCGCTTTTTCATAAATGACGCGTTTCCGCCCGAAGAGGGGACTTTCCTCTTTCCCTTTGGCGCCCGCCGTGTTACAATGCCGTTAAGATGAAAGAGAGGGGAGAAAGAAGTGGCTCTGCGCGCGATGCTCATGCCGATGGACCTGACGCCGAAGATGATCCTGATCGTCGTGATCGGCGTGTTCCTGGCCTCCTTTACCGACGGCGTGGCCGGCGGCGGGGGCATCATTTCTGTCCCGACCTATCTCCTTGCGGGCCTGCCCGCGCACCTGGCGCTGGGCACGAACAAGCTCTCGTCCTCGATCGGCACGGCGGTGTCCGCATTTCGCTTCGCCCGCAAGGGCTATGTCGACTGGAAGCTCGCCCTGCCCTCGGTCGTGCTCGCGCTCTGGGGGGCGCATCTCGGCACCAGGCTGCAGCTCGCGCTGGACGAGACCTATCTGAAATGGCTGCTGCTGATCGTGCTGCCTCTCGTGGCCGTCGTCGTGCTGCGGCAGAAAAAGCTGCCCGAGGAGGCGGGGGAGCTCCCCTTTGCCCGCCGCGCGGCGATCGTGTGGATCGCCTCGCTCGTCGTCGGCGCCTACGACGGCTTTTACGGCCCCGGGACCGGCACCTTCCTGGTGCTGATCTACTGCTCGCTCGCCAAGATGGACGTGCGCACCGCCTCGGGCAACGTCAAGCTCGTCAATCTCGCCAGCAATATCGGCGCGCTCGCCACCTCGCTGGCAAACGGCAAGGTCTTCCTCATCCTCGGCTTGATCGGCGCGGCCGCGTCGGTCGCCGGGCACTACATCGGCTCGGGCATGGCGATCAAAAACGGCTCGAAGATCGTGCGGCCGGTCATCCTGGTCGTGCTGGTCCTGCTCGCGGTCAAGGTGATAACGGAGTTGGTTTGAATGGAAACGAAGAAAAAAACGATCGGCATCCTCGGCGGCATGGGGCCGCTGGCCACGATGGACCTCTATAAAAAGATCATTTTGTCGACGGAGGCGGCGGGTGACAACGAGCATATCCGCGTCTACATCGACGGCAATTCCGCCATTCCCGACCGCACGGCGGCGATCCTCTCCGGCGGGCCAGACCCGGTGCCGGAGATGCTCAGCGCGCTGCGCAATCTCGAAGCATGCGGCGCGGACTGCGTCATCATGCCCTGCAACACCGCGCACTATTTCCTCCCGCGCCTTCAGGAGCAAACCGGGCTGCCGATCCTCGACATGCGACGCATCACGGCTGAGGCCTGCGCCGGACGCTTCCCGGGGAAGCGCGCATGCCTGCTCGGCACGAAGGGGACGATCGCGGCGCATATCTATGACGAGGCGCTCAAAGCGGCGGGCGTGGAGTTCCTCACGCCGGACGCGGGAGAGCAGGACGAGCTGATGCGCCTGATCTACGGCGTGGTCAAGGCCTCCAAGCCGCTCGAGCCGGAGACGGAGGCCTGGCATGAGCTGCTCACCTCGCTCATCGGGCGCGGCGCGGACTACTTCATCCTCGCCTGCACCGAGCTGCCGATCCTGGCCGACCATCTCGGCCATCCCGGCCCCTTCGTCGATCCGACGCTGGAGCTGGCAAAGGCGGCGATCCGTTTTTGCGGCTATAAGGTAAAAGAATAAGAAAGAAATAAACAGGCGGCGGTCAGAAGACCGCCGCTTGTCGATTATGGATAATTCCGCAGCTGCCGCTTTGGGAGTTATGACGAAATTGTGAACGGAAAAAGAAAAGCTCTTAACTTTTTTCCTCTTAACCAGTATAATATTTTTAGGAGTGTATCCACAAAACACGGTCCAATAAAATGAGAAGGGAGAAAACAAGTCTATGAGTCAAAAGAAAAGAATGAACCTCGGCGTGAAGATCCTGATCGGCTTGGTAGCCGGTATCGTTGTCGGAGCCATCTTCTGGGCGATCATGGGTGCAGAAGCGGCCAGCGCGTTTACCGCCAAGTACATCAAGCCCTTCGGCGACATCTTCGTCAACCTGCTGAAGTTCATCGTCGTTCCCCTGGTGCTGCTGAGCATAATGGACGGTGTGATCCAGATGGGCGATATCAAAAAGGTCGGCAAGATCGGCTGGCAGACCGTCGCTTACTTCCTGGTGACTACCGCCATCGCCTGCGTGATCGGCCTGATCGTCGCCGGCCTGTTCAAGGGCAGCTTCCCGGTGCTGGGTCTCCAGGAGGGCGCGGAGTATCAGGCCAAGACCGCCAATCTGATGGACACGATCGTGAACATCTTCCCGTCGAACGCCATCAACCCGCTGTCCACCGCCTCGATGCTGCAGATCATCTTCATCGCGCTGATCTTCGGCTGCGGCGTGCTGGTTGCGGGTGAAAAGGGCAAGCCCTTCGGCGATTTCGTCACCTCCTTCAACGATGTCACCCAGCGCGTGATGAGCTTCATCCTCGCGGTCTCCCCCTACGGCGTCTTTGCGCTGATGGTGTGGGTCGTCTCCGCCCACGGCCCGAAGATCCTCGGCTCGCTCGGCCTCGTCCTGCTGGCCGCCTATATCGGCTACATCCTGCACGTCGTCCTGGTGTATACGCTCTCCGTCAAGATCTTTACCAAGGTCTCCCCACTGACCTTCTTCAAGAAGATCTTCCCGGCTGCGGCCTTTGCCTTCTCCTCCACGTCTTCCGTCGCCACGCTCCCGATCACCAAGGAGTGCTGCGATGAGATGGATGTCGAGAACGACGTTTCCTCCTTCGTCCTGCCGCTCGGCGCGACGATCAACATGGACGGCACGGCGATCTACCAGTGCGTGGCCGCCGTTTTCCTGGCCAAGTGCATCGGCATCGACCTGACGATCGGCCAGATGGCCATGATCGTCGTCACCGCAACGCTGGCCTCCATCGGCACGGCCGGCACCTCCGGCGCCGGCATGATCATGCTGGCGATGGTCCTCGAGTCCGTCGGCATCGACCCGGTCTACATCGGCATTATCTACGGTATCGACCGTCTGTTCGATATGGGCCGTACCACGCTCAATATCATCGGCGACGCCTCCTGCGCCCTGTGCGTCAACAACTGGGTCTCCAAGAAGGATAAGCAGACCGCATAAAGTTCCTGCCCCTCCGACAAAACCAACAAAAAGACGGCTTCCCTTTCGGGAAGCCGTCTTTTTGCTTTTCCCGCGGCGGGGAAGGCCGATTGTCACATCAGCCCGAGACCCTTGGCTACGATGCAGATGAAGTCCTGCACGTTCGTCACGATCGTCGTGGCGGAGAGAGAGCCGCGGTCGATCAGCTTGTTGACGACGAACTCATCCGCGTCCACGCAGTAGAAGTACACGGGCCGCACCGAGCCGTCCTCGCGCACGCGGAAGGAGGGGGTCATGTTGCCGGTCGCGATCGTGTGCAGCATCGTGGCCAGGCAGATCACGGTCGAGGCCTTTTCGACCAGCGCGCGCATGCGGCTCTGCGCCTCGTAGGCGTTTCCGACGACCTCCGGCAGCGGGCCGTCGTCGCGGATCGAGCCGGCCAGCACGAAGGGCACGTTCTGCTTCACGACGCTGTACATGATGCCGTTTTCGATGTGGTAGTCCTCGATGAACTGCGGGATCGAGCCGCTCTGCCGCACCAGGTTGATCACGTCGAGGTGGTTATAGTGGCCGTTGGGCATCGACTGCTGGGTGTAGATGTCCTGCCCCAGCGCCGTGTGCAGCAGCGCGCCCTCGAGATCGTGCGTCGCCAGCGCGTTGCCCGCCATCAGACCGTGGGCGTAGCCGTTCTCGACGAGCTGCTGCATCGCGAAGCGCGCGTCGCGGTCAAAGGCGAAGGCCGGGCCCATCACCCAGAGGATGTTGCCTCCCTCGCGTTCGGCCCGCAGAAGCTCGATCAGCCGGTCGTAGTCGCGGGCATAGGAGGTCTCGCGGCTGCGGCCCTGGCGGAAGACGAACTGGTCGCTGCCCGCGGCCGCGCCCTCGTCGAAGCCGTGCGCGTGGAGGTAGATGCCCTCCTCGCCCTTTTCCGTGCGGCCGAGGATCACACGGTCGCCGCGGCGCAGGTTGCGGTTTTCCACCACCGCGAGCGTGCCGTCGGCGCGCCATACGACGCTCGAGTCCATGCGGCTCTTTTCCGCCAGACGCCACTTGCCGTCCAGCTTGAAGTACTCGGGGTACATCGAAGTGCTGTGGTAACCCGCGGGCGCGACGCCGTCGCGCTCGACGGCCGCCCAGGCGGCGTCGGGGGCGTTTTTCAGCCGCGGTGAGGAAAAGTCCGGCGCGTGATAGGCCGGGAAGACAAAAGCCATGTCGCAGACCTCCGATAGATCGATTTCTTTTATATTTTACTACTTCCCGCCCGTCGAATACAAGAGCGACTTGAGAAAAGAAAAAGGACCGCCCCGCTGCCCGTCATCCCCGGGGGGCGAAGCGGCGAGAGGATCCTTTTTGAGGATCCGGGAAAGCCTCTTCGCCGCGCCCGGAATGACACGAGCTTTCGGAGCGGTCTTTCTTCAACGGGATCGGCCCGGCGCATCGGCGCGGCCGTCAGATCCAGTATTTTTCCAGGTTCAGCACCTCGCTGTTTTCGAGGTACTCCTTCAGGTAGATCTCACAGCATTCCTCCAGCGAGATGTCGCTGTTGTTGTATTTGAGCATGATGGAGATGATCCGGCTGGGGATGACGATGTCCAGGATCTTGGCCGAGCTGTGGCTGCGTGCCATGGCCGCGACGGTCTTGCGTACGTCGACGTCGGCAAAGAGCTCGGTGAAAAAGGCGGCCTCGTTGGCCTTGCGCCTGTCGAAGGAGCGGTTGTGCAGCAGGAGGATGCCGATGGCGATCAGAAAGGTCAGCGGCATGATCGCCGCCATGGGGATCCAGTGGGGCAGGCGGGAGAGAAAGCCGTAAAAGTCGTTCCAGCCGCCCTTTTCCTCTCCGAGGACCGCGACCATGACGTAATACAGGATCGCGTAGATCAGCACGGGGATCATCGCCAGCAGCGTGTCCCGGAAGCGCAGCCGCTTATCGCTCATGAAGAAACAGAAGGAGACGATCGCCAGGATCGGGCAGACGCCGTGCAGGAAGAAGCGCGAGCCGGTGAAGATCAGCACGAAGCCCTTGACCGGCGAGAGCACGAACAGCGAGACCAGGAAGGTCAGCGCCACGGCGGTAACGCCCATGTAGACCAGATTCACGATCCAGCGCGGCAAATAGTAGTCGTGCCTGCGCAGGCCGTCCAGCGTATAGGGGATGACCATCGCCATCGCCGCCGCGCAGAGGATGTTGGAGTTGACCGTGAACATGCAGAAGGTGCGCAGACCCATGTGGTCGAAATTCTCATCTGCGATCGTGGTCAGATTCATCGTTACGCCGATGCACACGCAGACCACGACAACGGTTGCGCTGATGAAGGCGAGCAGGCACTGCCGTTTGGTGAGCTTCATCACTTTTCCCATAACGATTCTCCTTTCATGACGTGGTCAAGCCTTTTCCCGGGGGAAGAGGGCGGTCGTATTCTGCCGCTATTCTATCACAGCGCCCTGCGCGCGCGCAAGGGAGCGCTGACAATCTTTTACAGCCCGCGCGTTCCTCAATACCCGACGACGACGCCCAGCACGATGAAGCCCAGCACCAGCAGGAAGTTCAGCAGGAACAGCGGCGCGCTCTTTTTGACCCAGGTGAAGTATTCGACCTCGATCATCGACAGCGAGATCAGCAGCACCGGCGAGGTGGGGAAGATCACGTTCGTATAGCCGTCGCCGAAGGTGTAGAGCAGCACCAGCATCTGCTTGGAAAGCCCCGTGTTCACCATGGCCAGCAGACCCATCACCAGGATCGCCTTCGCCGTGGAGGAGGAGATGAAAAACTCAAGCCCCAGCACGATGAGATAGATGATCAGCGCCACGAGGACCGGGCTGCGCCCGCCGATCAGCGTGTTGATCGAGTTGACGATCGTCGGCAGGACGCTGCCGCGGTCGAAGACGTATTTGATCGAGGCGGCCAGCGCGATGAACACGATGGTCGGGGCCGCGCCGCCGAAGCCGCGCAGGAAGCTTTTGAGGACGCGTTTGAAGTCGCCGCAGGCGGCGCCTCCGGCGAGCAGGCCGAAGATCAGAAAATAGGCGATCAGGATCGGTACGGTGTATCCGCGCAGCGCCGCCGAGAGCGAGCAGGCGACGATCAGCGCCAGCGCAGCGAGCAGAAAGACCGCGTAGCAGAGCTTGATCCGGAGCGCGGAGCCGGCGCCGGCCTCCTCCGGCCGCAGCGTCTCCGCGGCGGAGGCGCGCAGCGCCTCATCGTGCTGCAGCGTCAGGCTGGATAGCGGGTCCTTTTTCAGCCGCCGCAGATAGGAATACAGGAACAGCAGCAGCAGACCGAACATCACGAAGAAGATCAGGATTCGGAAGGAGACGTGCTCCATCGGGTTCGCGCCGATGATCTCTGAGGCCAGCAGCACCGTGAAGGGATTCGTGATCGCGCCGGCGAAGCCGAAGCCGCAGGCGAGGATGCAGCAGATGAAGCCCGTGAACGAGTCGAAGCCGACGAGCACGCACAGCGCGCAGACGATCGGCAGCATCGTGAGCATCTCCTCGAACAGGCCGAGGAAGGAGCCGAAGCAGTAGAACAGGAAGGCCGTCAGCACCAGCAGCAGGCCGCGACGGCCGCGGAAGTGCTCGGACACGGCGCCGACGAGCGCGCGGATGCCGCCCACGTCGTTCATCACCTGGAAGGCCGCCGAGATCACGAACAGGAACAGCGAGAGCATGATCAGCGCGAGACCGTCCGAGGAGGCGAAAACCAGGAACGGCGCGAGCAGCCCCTGCCAGAGCGGGATGCCGCCGAGATCGTCGCGCCGCACATAGTCGAGATAGTTCGGCGTCCCGTCCGGCAGCAGGCCGAACTCGCCCTTCGGCAGAACATAGGTCAGCGCGATCGAAAAGACGAGCAGTCCCAGCAGCAGCAGCGTGACCTGGATGAAGGACTTGCGGGAGATGTTGATGAGCGTGGGCTTGTCCTTACGCTTTTCCATCCTTGCTCTCTCCTTCTTTTTTGCGTTTCTCCGTCAGTAGATCGACGGCGAGCGCCCAGCGGGCGCACTGGCGCGGCTCGGCGAGGGGGTAGAAGTAATGCAGCTCGCCCTCGTGATACAGCTCGAATTCCTCTGAGCAGGAAAAGGCCAGCGCGGGGAGCTTCTCCGTCGGGATCGAGAAGTCCTCGTTCTCCGAGCGGTAGCGGAAGGCCTCCGTGTCGAGCGTGCACACGCCCTTTTCCCATCGGACGGGCCCGCCGTCCGCGCCGAAGATCTTCGTTTTGACCTCCGCGCGCAGATCCAGCGCGTCGAGCTCCTTCGCCTCCCGGTCCCGGATCGCGCCGTAATACGCGGTGATCGTGCCGGGCGCGTCCGTAAAGCGATAGCGCTCGTCGAGACGGTGACGGCTGCCGCAGGCACGGCAGATCAGTTCGTTCCCCACGCCCTCGGTCCGATACAGCGCGCCGCAGTCGGCGCAGCGGTACAGCAGCCCGTCCAGCCCGACGGCCTTGTTCCTCTGCGGATAAACGCCGCCGAGGTGTTCGGAAGCGTCGTTGTACAGCGTTTCGCGGATCAGCTCGTCGAGCTGCGCGTCGCTCAGCGCGGCAAGCTCCTCCGGCCCCAGCACGCGGCGCACGCTCACGCGGATGTCCGAGCGGAAGCGCTTTTTGCGCCACTTCGGATGCGCCCAGTAGGCCCCGTCGATCCGCACGAGCACGAGCGGCGATTTCAGCCGCCGGTACAGCGCCGCGCCGCTTTCCGCGATGGGGTTCGTACGTCCGTCCGGCGAAAGCCGCCCCTCCGGGAAGATGACCACGGGATAGCCCTTGCGGATCATCCGCAGGATCCCGACGGGCGCGGCCAGGTCCGGCGTGAAGAGCTTTTTCGACAGGATGCCGCCCCGCTTCGCCATGCTTTTGAGCACGGGACGGGTGCAGTAGTATTCGTTGACGAGATAGCTGGGGTTGCGCGGATGCGCCATCCGGGAGATATAATAGAAGTCCTCAAAGGACTCGTGATTGGAAAGCAGGATGTAGGGCGGCTCGACCTCGCGCAGCGCCGCGTCGTCGATCTCGATCTTCTGCCGCCTTCCCAGCCAGAGCCGGACGAGGAAAAAGATGAAGGCGTACATCATCGAGTCCGGCGTCCCCTCCCGGCCGCGGAAGCAGACGCGCCGGATGAAAACGAGGATCAGCGCGAACAGCAGCGCCGCCAGCGCGAGGATCACCAGCACCAGCTGCCACAGCGGCAGGTCGTTGATGAGAAAGGCGGTCCCGGCCGCGCCCATCAGATTGGAGACGACGACCGAGGGCAGCACGCCGGAGGCGACCGTCAGGATGTACTTGCGGTAAGGAAGCTTTGTCCCCGCGCCGTAATAGCAGATCGCGCCGAAGGGGATGAAGGGCATGAAGAACAGCAGATAGAGCAGCAGGATGGTGTTGCGCTCGTGCAGCTCGGCCGAGAGGCGCTCGATCCTGTCGCGGCGTTTCTCGAACGCGAGGTTGGATACCCGGAAGCGGCGTACGAGCAGAAAGATGATGCTCGCCCCGAGACAGACGCCCAGGTCGCACAGCGGCACGGACACCCAGACCGGATAGCTCAGCGCGCTGGAGATCTGGATGAACTCGGCGGGGATGAACACGACGAGCATCTGCAGCGCCTCGATCAGCACGACGCTCAGCGCGCCCGCGGCGCCCTCCTCGCGCAGGAGCTGCTGTGCGCCGACCAGATCGTGCCGCAGCTCCAGCCGGATCAGCGGGAGCATGACGTTTTTCAGAAAAATAAAGAAAAGGAGCAGGATCACCGCCAGGATCGCCGCTATGGCGATCCTCTCGCCCCGGCGGGGGCGCGGCGTCGTTTCCGCAGGATTCATGGCTTGTCCTCGTTCAACAGCAGCGAAATCACTCTGATTATAGCAAAAGAGATCCCGGTATACAAGCCTTTGCCTCTGCCCATGCGCCGTGGGGGCTGCCCGACGGGAAGACGGAAAAGCTACGGTCCCTCCCCGCCGGGGAAATAACCAGAAAAGACAAACACCCCATCCACGGGGTGTTTGTCTTTAAGATCGAAGGCTCGGCGCTGCGGCAGGCACTCATGCCTCACCCGGCGCGCTCTCCGGCGGCGTCTGCATTCCTCTGTATTCGAGGCAGAGCATCGTGATGTCGTCGAACTGCTCGGAATCCCGGACGAAGTCTTCCATATCCCGGCGAAGCTGCAGCAGGATCTCGGTCGGCGCGAGATCGGAATTCTTGTTGAGCGAGTCGAGCATACGGCCGATACCAAACATTTCCCGGGAGCTCTCGCCGCCCATGGCCTCCGGCACGCCGTCCGTATACAGGAACAGCTTCGAGCCCGGAGCGAGGATCAGTTCGTACTGGTCGTAGACCTGCCCGCTCAAACCGCCGATCACGAAGCCGTGCCTGTCTTTGAGAAGCTCAAATCGCCCGTCCGGCTTTTTGAGAGCGGGATATTCATGCCCGGCGTTCGCGGCGGTCAGACGGCCGGTGGACAGCTCCAGGATGCCGACCCAGGCAGTCACGAACATCTCTTCCTTGTTGTTGGCGCAGATGGCGTTGTTCGTCCGCGTCAGGATCTCCGCCGGCGACAGACCCAGCATCGCGCAGCTTTGCAGGATGATCTTGGAGATCATCATGAACAGCGCGGCCGGAACGCCCTTGCCGGAAACGTCGGCGATCACCAAGCACAGATGGTCCTCGTCGGTCAGGAAGAAATCATAGAAATCTCCGCCCACCTCACGGGCGGGATCCATCAGTGCGTAAATGTCGAACTCCCGGCGGTTGGGGAAGGGCGGGAAGACGCTCGGCAGCATCGAGGTCTGGATCCGCGTCGCAAGCGAGAGCTCGGTGCTGATGCGCTCACGCTCGGCTGTGATGGCCTCGTTTTCGCGGATATATTGTTTCAAGCGCAGCGTCAGCGATTCGAATGAGCTCGCCAGCTTCTGGGTCTCGTCCCCGGTGTCGAGTTCCCAATGGAAGTCGAGATTGCTGCCGTGCATGGCGCCGACCTCCTCGGTGAGCAGGCGGATCGGCTTGACGATCTCCTTGGAGAGGGCCGCCGAGACACCCAGGGCGATGATCACCGCGATCCCGAGCAGGATCAGCAGCAGGATCTGCGCCTCCTTGATATAGCTCCTGGCGTCCAGAAAGGCCTGGTCGCTGATCGAATCGATGATGTAAAGGAGCTGATCCGTCGGAGCATCCACGGCGTCCTGCGCGAGGAAAACGACCATCGACCAGCCGACGGTCTCCATCGGGGCGTAGGCCACGTAGTTCTCCACACCGTCCAGAGTCAGCAGCATGATGCCCTTCTCGCCGCCCACGGCCTTTTTGACCATCTCGGCCAGCGCCGCATCCTCTGACAGACGCAGATCCGGCGCACCGGCGACGGCGGCGAGCGTGCCCCTGTCAAAGGTGGAAAACAGGACCTGGCCGTTTCCGTTGATGATGCAGGCGTTGCCGCTCTCGCCCAGGCCCACGCTCTGAACGAGATCTTCCATATCGTCGAGGTACATGCCCGCGCCGGCGACGCCCATCAAACGCCCTCCGGAGCAGATCGGCACCCCGCACATGATGCCCAGGCGCGGCGTGTGCGCGTCCTTGGTGACGGGCGTGAAAAAGGGCTCTCTTGTCTCGGCCGCGCCCTGATACCAGGGCCGTTCCTTTGCTTCCAGCGGCAGCAGGTTCCCGGCCTCGTCATACTTTTTCGCCGGGATATAATCGGCCTGCACCATGAAGCCGGATTCCGTCGCCACATAGATCGAGGCCAGACTGCCCTGGCTTGCGTTGACGGCCATGAGCACGTCCTGGATGTTGCCGATCAGGGCAAGCTCTTCCATCACCGCCGGATCCGACGGGTCCGTGCGGGCGGAATACAGGACCTGCAAGGTCAGTTCACCGTCCCGGGACGCATCGGGCAGAGCAACGCTGCGTGCGGGATAGAGCTCGGGATTGTTGTAGATCTGCTCGGATGCGAAGGCCACAATGCAGACGCTTCGCTTGAATTCGTAAAAGATCTCGTCGGCGATCTCGGCCTTCTCCTCGGCAAGTTCCAGCATCCGGCTTTGGGACTGTTCGGTCATATAGGCCGAGGAGCTGTTCTCGATCGTGCCGCTGAGCTCCTGATTGGAGGCGGCCAGGGTTTTTGAGGTCTTTTTCATCGTCAGGACGAAGATGGAGCTGGCAACGAGAAGCATGCCGAGCACGACCACGGTCATGGCAAGCAGGATCTTCCTGCCCAGGGATCTGTTTTTGGTCATGTTTTTTGCCCTCTTTTCCGACGCCCGACTTCCATACGCTGGAAACAACTGCGCCAACCCAAAATTACTATGTGAATACTAACATAGATAAGCGGTTAATTCAATGTTTTCGACAGCTTATTTTTCCCCGCCAAGCTCGCCCCGTTCAGCGAACGAAAAAAGCCTCTTCTGTCCGCCGCACAGAAGAGGCTTCCTGTTCAAGCGCCTGCGCATCGACAAATGCATCTGCCGCTGCGGGACGCTCGCAGCCGCTTTTTGAACCGGCAGATGAACACCCCGCCGGGGTGTTCGAGCGGGATTCAAATGAGATAGCCGTTTCGCGTCTGCATGATTTGATATCCGTTCCCCTATACGCGAAGCGTATATCATCCGCGGCAGCGGATATCATTGAAAGAACCGTGATTTGGCAGATAAATCACGGTTCTTTCATGGCTTAGTCCGCGTAAAAGTACACCGGCAGAGAACTCGACAAATTGGATCTTATAGATTCAATACCCATCAATTATCCTGCGGCTTTTTTGCGATGACTCTGTACCAGTCAATTTTCTCAAAGTCAGTTTCAGGGTTATCACAGGGAACAGGACGCAAATACAACTCGCCATATCCAAGGTCAGATAGCTTTTCTTCAACTATCTTTATTGGAAATGGATGATAATGCTCTTCGAATATCTCCTTTTGGACGATCTTTTCATTTTGTTCAAAGGTATACAGGAGATTGAAAGTGATGGAACCGTCCGGGTTGTGATCCCAAATCTGCACGAGATTTACTCTTGTCCCATTATGAAAGAAAGGTTGGTACACATAGAAACGCTGTTTTTCCTTTTGTATCATCTCCCAGTTTCGCGAATCGAAACACAGATAACCCCCGGGACGCACATGAGCGTCCATTTTTTCTAATGCTATAAGCACGTCCTCATTTGATACATATGCGAGGGCATTTCCCGTGCTTGCCACGCAATCGAACTGACGGTCTTCCCAACAGGAAAGATCCCTGAAATCGCTGCACTTCAGTTCGATCGGTCTGTTTTTTGCGGCGGCTTTCATACTGCATCTGGAAAGCATAGCCTCGCTGAGATCAGAGCCGTATATTTCAATGCCCAACTCCTGCAAAGACAGCGTCATTCCTCCCGTACCGATGCTCACATCCAGAAGAGAATGGATCTTCCGGTCCCCAAGGAACAGCTTCCAGTCCCTGCGAATAATCTCCGTCCTTTTTTCGCTTTCTATCAGATCGAATATCTCTGCTCTATCATATAGCCTGCTCATTTCTGCGTTCCCTCGCTAAACGATTTCTTTCACCTCAATAAACTGCGATTTGTTGAGATGATCATACCATTTCCGACCCCGCTGTACAACAAGAAAACCTCTTTTGCCTTGTAGACAAAAGAGGTTTTCTTGATGGCGGAGAAGAAGGGATTCGACCTGCCCTGCGGGGCAGGCCGGGTCGCGGCTCTGAGGCGCCCCCGGCGCCTCATTCACTTCCGCTCCCGTTCGAATCCCACGCGCAGTTTTCTCCAAACGATAAGTCCCCCCTGCCGCCAGGCAGGGGGGCTTTTCGTTTGGCGGAGAAGAAGGGATTCGAACCCTTGAACGGCTTTTGACCGTTACACGATTTCCAATCGTGCGCGCTCGACCAACTACGCGACTTCTCCACGTATTTGCTCAAGAACTCCGTTGTTCTGTTGTCAGCTTGCCTATTATAATTCACAAGAAGGGCAAAGTCAAGGAATATTTTCGCCGGTTTTGCAGGGATAATCCGGCTCCCCGCGGCAGAAAATAAGCGCGGCGGACACGAACCGTATCCGCCGTGCTTAAGTGAAAAAAACGATGCGGGAGGATGCGCCATGAACATGACCAACGAGGAATACAAACGCTATGCCGAGAAGCGCGCGCCGCGCTCGCAGACGCGCGGGAACATGCTGCGCGCCTTCGTCTACGGCGGGGTGATCTGCTGCCTCGGCCAGTTTTTTCTCGAGCTCTTCGTCTCCCTCGGCCTGGATAGCGAAACGGCGGGCACGGCCTGCTCGATCACGATGATCTTCTTCGGCGCGGCGCTGACGGCGGCGGGGGTCTATGACGACATCGCCAAGCGCGCCGGAGCGGGGACGCTGGTGCCGATCACGGGCTTTGCCAATTCCGTGGCCGCGCCGGCGCTGGAATTCAAGACCGAGGGCTTCATCACCGGCACGGCCGCGAAGATGTTCGTGATCGCCGGGCCGGTCATCGTCTACGGCGCGAGCGCGGGCGTGGTCTACGGGCTGCTCCTGCTGCTGTTCCGGGCCGTATGAGGAGGAATGAAAATGAGCAAAAAGAAAAAAGCTGCGAAACAGAAAAAGACCCCGGTGCTGACCGGCGGCGATTTCCGGGCCGTCGAGCGCAGCGCCGCGGCGGACGCGCGGGAAAAGGACGCCTCCGCCCCGGACGGCGTGAGCGGAGAATGGCGATAGGAGAGAGTATTTTGTTTTCAGAGGACGGGGGACGCGAAGAGCGCCGCTGCAAAACAGCTTTTCCCCGTGTCATCCTGAGGAACGAAGTGACGAAGGATCTTTCTTTTGAAGGTTTTTACAACCTTTTTAAGAAAGATCCTTCGCTGCGCTTAACAGGCTCTTTTGCGGCGGTGCAGCCTCAAACGCCGGCGTCGGCGCCGTACATCGCCGCGATCATCGCGCGCGTACTGCGCACGAAGCCGCGCAGGATATGCTCGCCCTGGCGCTTGGAGCTGACGATCAGCCCCAGCTCGCGGAAGCCCTGCGGCCGCAGCGGCAGCGCCTTCACGTCCGCGTGCAGGTCCTGAAGGATCAGCCGCGAGAGGATCGTCAGCCCCAGGCCGTGCTCCACCATCGACAACAGCGCCGCGTCGTCCATGTTGGTGCAGCGCGTATGCGGGCTAACGGGCTCGGCGGGGGCGTTGAAAAGCGGCTCGATGTCCATGTCGAAGCCCAGCGAGGGCATCAGGAACTCCCTGCCGGAAAAGCCCTCGATCGGGAAGGCCGCTCCGTCGAAGGGCTCGTCCGGCGGCAGCACGGCCAGCAGCTCGTCCACATGCAGCGGATACCAGTTCAGCCCCTTGAACAGCGCCGGATGGCCGCTGACGAAGGCGCAGTCCAGTTCCTCCCGGCGCACGCTCTCGTACATCTGGGCGATGCTGCCCACCGAGACCGAGGCGTCGACGCCCGGATTCTCGCGCAGGAACTCCGACAGGATCGCCGGCAGCCAGCGGCGCGAGACGCTGGCATAGGCGCCGATGCGGATGGAGCTGCGGCTTTCCTCCTGCTGCCGCTCCACGCCCCGCTCCAGCTCGTCGGCCGCGGCGACGAAGGCGCGCATGGGCTCGAGAAGGCTGCGCCCCGCGTCGGAGAGCTTCACCCCGCTCTTGCCGCGCACGAGCATGCGGACGCCCAGCTCGTTTTCCAGCGAGTTCATCATCTGCGTCAGACCCGCCTGCGTATAGCCCAGCTCCGCGGCGGCGGCGGTCAGACTGCCCGTTTCGGCAGCCGCGAGAAGGGCCTTGATCTTTTTGCTGTCCATATGGCAACGATCCTTTTTTGCTGTATTCACGCATATCTATAAGGATTTGTTATATATTTATAATAATATACAGGTATGAAAAAAGCAAGGTCAATGTTATAATTTGTTCACAATTAGAGTTCAGCCGATACGAACGCAGCCGACGAAAAGAGACTGGGTTCGTATTTGCTCAACTCGGGCAGGCAAATCCACAACAATATTTGGAAGAGAGGGTAAAATATGGAAAACAAACGCGGCTCCTGGGGCAGCAACATAGGCTTCCTGCTTGCGGCCATCGGCTCTGCGGTCGGTCTCGGCAATATCTGGGGCTTCCCGTACAAGATGGGCAAGTCGGGCGGCTTCACGTTCCTGCTCGTCTACCTGTTCCTGGCGATCTTCGTCGGCCTGATCATCATGGCCTCGGAGCTTGCCCTCGGCCGTAAGACCAGAAAGGCTCCTATCGCCGCCTACAAAGCGGTTTCGAGCAAGTATTCCTGGCTCGGCTGGTTTGCGGTGCTCTCGCCGTTCCTGATCATGACCTTCTACTCGGTCCTGGGCGGCTACTGCATCTACTACGTCATCATCAACCTGATCGGCCTCTTCGGCGGTATGCCCGACGGCAGCTCCTTCGGCGCGATGCTCACCAGCATCCCGGCCTCCATCGGCGTGCTGCTTGCCTTCATGGCGATCTGCTTCGTCATCGTCGCGGGCGGCGTTTCCGGCGGCATCGAGAAATTCAACAAGATCGGCATGCCGGCCCTGTTCGTGATGCTGCTCATCATCATCGTCCGTGCGCTCACGCTCCCCAACGCGGTCGAGGGCCTGAAGTTCATGTTCATCCCCGGCTATGCGGTTGCGGGCGGCTTTATTGAAGAAGCGCCGAACCTCATCACCGTACTCGGCACGGCCGGCGGCCAGATGTTCTTCTCGCTGTCCCTGGCCATGGGCGCCATGATCACCTACGGCTCCTACCTCGGCAAGGAAGAGAACCTGGTCAAGAACTCCGGCATCATCGTCGCGGCGGATACGATCGTCGCGCTGCTGGCCGGCATCGCGGTCATCCCCGCGGCTGTCGCCAACGGCATCAACAACGGCATCCCCGTGAACGAGATCAAGCTCAACGGCCCCGGCCTGCTGTTCAAGACCCTGCAGGACGTGTTCCACAACATGGGCGCTCTCGGCGGCGTGTTCGGCGTGATCTTCTACCTGCTGGTCCTGATCGCGGCCATCTCCTCCGCCATCTCCCTGATGGAGGTCCTTTCCGCGCACTTCATCGACAAGGCTGCCGAGAACGGCAAGACGCTCGAGCGTAAGGGCGTCGTGCTGAAGGTCTCTGCGGTCATCACGCTCATCGCTATCCTCGTCGCGGCCGACGGCCTGGGCGAGAACGGCTTTGCTCCTGCCGCCCTGCTCAAGGCAAAGGTCGCCGGCTGGAACGACTGCTGGCTCGACTTTTTCGACTGCTGGTCCGAGGGCATCATGATGCCTCTCGGCGCCATGCTCATGGCGCTGATGATCGGCGGCGAGATCGGCCCGAAGGTCATGCTCGACGAGATCCACAACGGCGAGCACAGCCCCTTCTTCTCCAAGTTCTACCGCTTCTGCGTCACCTATATCGTGCCTGCGGTCATGTGCCTGGTGCTGGCCGGCCAGCTGACCGACTTCTTCGGCAACCAGATCGTCAGCTACATCATCGCGGCCGTCTGCTTCATCATCTTCTCCTATCACACGCTGATCCCCGACTGGAAGAAGATCGACAAGTAAAGCAGAAAACACCTTCACAAACTCTCATACTTTTTCACTCCGGCAAAGGCGGGGGCTTCCTTCGGGAAGCCCCTGTTTTTTCCTCCTTGCCCCTCGCCTTGCCCCGCTCCGCGGCCTTCTCCTCGCGGGGAAGCCTCCGTGATTCCCCGCGCCTCGCGCGGAGCGTTCCTCCGCAGAAAAAAACCGCAGGGAAAAACTGCAAAAACTTGAAGTTCAGCGGAAAATACGCTATGATAGAAAAGACGTGAAATGCGATTTGCAGTGAAAAACATATTGCACCTTTCGCCCTCAGCGTTTATAATATTGTCGGAAAAATAACGATTTCGTTTTTCGGGGGAAGCACGGTCTTGGAAAGGGTCCTGATACACATACACGGCATCGTCCAGGGCGTGGGCTTCCGCCCCTTTATTCATAAGCTCGTACTGCACTATGCGCTGCGCGGCACGATCAAAAACACCTCCTCCGGCGTCGAGCTGGAGCTTGAGGGAGAACGTGCGGAGCTTGAGCGCTTCCTCGCCGACCTGCCCGAAAAGGCTCCGAAGCTCGCCGTCATCGAGCGCGTGGAATACGAGTATTCGCCCGAGCTGAAAGGCTTCCGGGATTTTCAGATCCTGACGAGCAGGACCGAGGCGCAGCGCAACACGCTGATCTCCCCGGACATCGGCATCTGCGAGGACTGCCTGCGGGAGCTGCGCGACCCGGCCGACCGCCGTTACCGCTACCCCTTCATCAACTGCACGAACTGCGGCCCACGCTTCACGATCATCAAGGACGTGCCCTATGACCGGGCCAAGACCTCGATGAGCGCCTTCCCGATGTGCCCGGACTGCGACCGGGAATACCACGACATCGAAAACCGCCGCTATCACGCCCAGCCGGACTGCTGCCCTGTCTGCGGCCCGCATGTGTACTATCTGGACGAAAGCGGAAAGCGCGTCGGGGGCGACGGAGTCGAGCTGGCGCGCGCGGCGCTCAAAGAGGGAAAGATCGTTGCGATCAAGGGCCTGGGCGGCATGCATCTGGCCTGCCGCTGCGACGACCCGGCCATCGCGCGGACGCTGCGGCGCCGCAAGCAGCGCGACGAAAAGCCCTTCGCGATCATGTGCCGCGACGCCGAGGCCGCAAAACGGATCTGTTTTGTCAGCGAGGAAGAGGAAAAACTCTTAAACTCCTTCCGGCGGCCGATCGTGCTGCTGCAAAAGCGCGGCGCGATCCTGGAGCATCTGAGCGAGAACGGCTATGTGGGCGTGATGCTGCCCTATACGCCGCTGCATTATCTGGTGTTCGGGGACGATATCGATATGCTCGTCATGACGAGCGCGAACCTCTCCGACACGCCGATCATGTACCGGAACGCCGAGGCGCTGGAAAAGCTCTCCGGCATCGCGGACGGCTTTCTGCTGCACGACCGCGACATTCAGACGCGCTGCGACGACTCGCTGTGCGTCTGCCTCGACGGGGGAGAGTATTTCCTCCGCCGTTCGCGCGGTTATGTGCCCTTCCCGGTCTCGACGCATGAGGACCTGGGCATGGCGCTCGCCTGCGGGGCCGAACAGAAAGCCAGCTTCTGCCTGTCGAAGGGGAACTATGTGTTCCCCAGCCAGCACATCGGCGATCTGAAAAACATCGAGACCTACGAAAACTACACGCAACAGATCCGGCACTTCGAGCGGCTGTTCGACATCAAGCCGACGGTCCTCGCCTGCGATCTGCACCCCGATTATCTTTCGAGCACCTACGCCGCCGAGCGCTGCGAGGCGGAAGGGATCCCCCTCGTCCGCGTCCAGCACCACCACGCCCACATGGCCGCCTGCATGGCGGACAACGCCCTGACGGGCGAGGTCATCGGCCTCGTATGGGACGGCGTCGGCTACGGAACGGACGGCACGAGCTGGGGCGGGGAATGCCTCGTCGGCGGCTATCGCGACTTCTGCCGCGTCGGCAGCATAAAGGAGATCCCCCTCGTCGGCGGCGACGCCGTGACGAAGGATCCGATGCGCGTCGCCTGGGCGCAGCTGCGCGCCGCAGGGGAGAGCACCAGGCGCTTCAAGGACAGCGCCGCATGGGACTTCATGCTCTCCAATTCCCTCAACTGCCCGCTGTCCTCCGGCATGGGCCGCCTCTTCGACGGCGTGTCCGCCATCCTCGGCGTCAAGGAGGCCTGCAGCTACGAGGGCCAGGGCGCCGTGCTGCTGGAGGCTGCGGCGCGGGAGGACGGGGGCGTCTATCCCGTCACCTTTACGGAGGAAGGCGGCGTCCGGCGCTTCGACTGGCGCGAGATGATCCGCCGGATCGTGAAGGATCAGTCCGACGGCGTCGAGCGCGGCGTGATCGCCGCACGCTTCCACAACACGCTCGTCGACATGGCCGTGCGCCAGTGCATCCTCGCGCGCGAAGAAAGCGGCCTGCGGCGCGTCGTGCTCTCGGGCGGCAGCTTTCAGAATATGGTTATCATGCGCCGCCTTCCCGCGGCGCTGGAAAAAGAGGGCTTCACGGTCTTCCGCCACCGCAGGGTCTCGCCGAACGACGAGGGCCTGTCGCTGGGACAGCTCCTGATCGCGAAAGCAAGATTACAATAAGCCTTCCCCCAGAGGGAAGGTGTCGCGGCGAAGCCGTGACGGATGAGGGCTCAATGAAATGTGTCTGGCTGTTCCCTTCCAACTTGTTGAAATAAACGGCAGCGTCGCCGTCGGCGAGGCGCTGGGCATGAGACGCGAGATCCGCGTGGACTTCATCCCGGAGCCGAAGAAGGGCGACTATGTGATCGTACACGCGGGCTTCGCCATCGAGCGTCTCGGCGAGGCGCAGGCGCTGGAGGATCTCGAGGCCTGGGAGGAGATGCGCGATGTCCTTTGACGCCCGCCGCGTCCTCGACGCGATCCGCGCCCTGCCCCTCGGCGAGATCCGCTTGATGGAGGTCTGCGGCACGCACACCATGGCCATCGCCAGAAGCGGCATCCGCTCGATGCTGCCGGAGAACGTCAAACTGCTCTCGGGCCCCGGCTGCCCGGTCTGCGTCACGCCCGGCGAGGTCATCGATGCGGTGCTCGAACTCGCGATGCACCCCGGCGTCGTCATCGCGACCTACGGCGACATGGTCCGCGTACCCGGCAGCACGCCGGGCGACAACCTGGCCCGCCGCCGCGCGCTCGGCGCAAGGGTCGAGGTCGTTTACTCGCCCGTGGACGCCGTGACGATCGCACAGGAGAATCCGGACAAAGAGGTCGTCTTCCTCGGCGTCGGATTTGAGACGACCGCCCCCGGCACCGCCGCCGCCGTGCTGACGGCGAAAGAAAAAGGTGTGGGAAACTTCTCGCTCTTCTCCATGCTCAAAACCGTCGAGCCCGCGCTGCGCGCGCTGATCGCGTCCGAGGGCTTCAACGTGCAGGGCTTTCTCTGCCCCGGCCACGTAGCCACGATCATCGGCGAGGAGGGCTTCCATTTCCTCCCGCGGGACTATGCGCTGCCCGCCGTCATCAGCGGCTTCGAGCCGGAGGACATTTTGAGCTCCGTCTATCTCCTGGCCAGACAGCTTGCCGAGGGAAAGGCCCTCGTGCAGAACGAATACCGCCGCGCCGTCGCGCCGCAGGGGAACCCCCTGGCGCGCGCGATGATGGAGAAGTGCTTCGCCCCGCGCCGCGATCTCTGGCGCGGCCTCGGCGCGATCGAGGCGAGCGGGCTGCAGCTCCGCGAGGAGCTTGCGGAGTATGACGCGGAGAAGAAGTTCGGCGTAGCTTACAAAGCCGCGGCAAAGCCCACGGTCTGCCGCTGCGGCGAGGTCATCACCGGAAGACTCACGCCCGCGCAGTGCCCGCTGTTCGGAAAGCGCTGTACGCCGGAGGATCCGGTCGGGCCCTGCATGGTCTCCTCCGAGGGGGCCTGCGCGGCATATTACAAGTACCAGACGGTATGACAGCTCCCCCCCCGAGGGGGAGCCGGCAAGGTGAAAATATGAAGGGAGACCCCTTCAGTCGGCCGCAGGGGCCGACAGCTCCCCCCGAGGGGGGGAGCCTGCAAGGTAGGTTTTGGGATATGGACGAGATCATCACGCTCGATTACGGCAGCGGGGGAAAGAAAACCTCGCGGCTGATCGAAAACATGCTGCTGCCCGCCTTTTCCAACACGGCGCTCGAAGCGCTGGGAGACGGCGCGATCCTCGCCGGCGCGGAGAAGCTGGTCTTCTCGACCGACAGTTTCGTCGTCTCGCCGCTCTTTTTTCCGGGCGGCGACGTCGGCAAGCTCGCGGTCTGCGGCACGGTGAACGACGTTGCGGTCTGCGGCGGCGTGCCGAAATATTTGAGCTGCGCCTTCGTGATCGAGGAAGGCTTTGAGACCGAAAAGCTCGCGCGCATCGTCGATTCGATGTCCCGCGCGGCGAAGGCCGCCGGGGTCGAGATCGTCACCGGCGACACCAAGGTCGTCGAGCGCGGCCGCGGCGACGGCGTGTATATCAACACCGCCGGCATCGGCTTTTTGAAGTACCCCGGCCTCTCGCCGCGGAAGCTGCAGGCGGGCGACGCGGTGATCGTATCCGGCGCGGTCGGCGACCACGGCACGGCCGTGATGCTCGCGCGCAGCGGCATGATGCAGGGCTCTCTGCGCTCGGACTGCGCGGCCCTGAACGGCCTGTGCGGGGCGATCCTCTCGTCCGGCGCGGCGGTGCGCGTGCTGCGCGACCCCACGCGCGGAGGCGTCGCGACGACGCTGTGCGAATTCGTCGAGGGCTCGGCTCTTTCGATCGAGCTCGAGGAAGAAAAGATCCCCGTGCGGGACGGCGTGCGCGCGGCCTGCGAGATGCTGGGCCTCGATCCGCTATACTGCGCCAACGAGGGCAAGCTCCTGTGCGTCGCCGCCGCGGAGGACTGCGACAAGGTCCTCGCCGCGATGCGCGCGACGGAGGAAGGGGCGGACGCCGCCGTCATCGGCCGCGTCACGGAGGCCTGGCCCGGCAAGGTCGTGATGAGGACGTCCTTCGGCGGCAGCCGCATCCTGCAGAAGCTCGCCGGCGCGCAGCTTCCGAGAATTTGTTGATTATGGCCGCAAGGCTTGATCATAAAACAGTCGCAAAAACTTTTAATACGGGAAAACAGAGGTGAAACGAATGCAGGTGCAGGAGTACAAAAAGATCATGATCGGCAAGGATCAGATCGTACCCGTTGCAGAGCGCATGAGGAAGAAGGAGATCTGGCTTACCATGATCCACGGCTTCGTCAACAAGGAGGGGAAGATGGAGATCTGCTACGACTACCAGGTGGAACCCGTTATCGAGTCCTACCACGTGGTCGGAGAGATGACCGTCCCGTCCATCGGCGAGATCTACGATGTCGCCGCCCAGTGGCCGGAGCGTGAGATCAATGAGCTCTTCGGCGTCACCTTCGAGGGACTGGACGTGTCCAAGCGTCTGTTCCTGCCGGAGGACATGCTGGAGACCCAGGGCAAGGGCCAGATCATGGTCACTCCCTTGAGCGAGCTGCGTCGGCTGAACAGAGAGGAGGCTGAGGAGACATGAGCTACATCCTTCCCATCGGACCTTACCATCCCGCGCTGGAGGAGCCGGTACACGCCAGGCTCTACACCGAGGGCGAGGTCATCCAGGATGCCGAGGTCTTCGTCGGCTACAACCACCGCGGCATCGAAAAGCTCGCGACCGAGCGCAACGCGATCCAGACCCTCGTGCTGGTCGAGCGTGTGTGCGGCATCTGCTCGCACTCCCACGCCTTTACCTACGCGATGGCCGTCGAGCAGATCAACCAGATCGAGGTCCCCAAGAGAGGCGCCTATCTCCGCGTCATCACCGCGGAGCTGGAGCGTCTGCACTCCCACTTCCTGTGGCTGGGCATTGCCTGCCACATCATCGGCCACGACAGCATGTTCATGCACATCTGGGACGAGCGCGAGCTGGTCATGGATCTGCTGGAGAAGCTGTCCGGCAACCGCGTGAACTATGCCATGGTCACGATCGGAGGCGCGCGCCGCGACGTCGACGACGATCTGCGCCGTGAGATCCTGGACGCCTGCGACAAGCTGAAGGCGCCGCTGGACCGCATCGTGGAGATCGCGCTGACCGACAAGACCATCGCGATGCGCACCAAGGGCGTCGGCGTGCTGACGAGAGAGGACGCGGTCCGTCTCGGCGCGCTCGGCCCGCACGCGAGAGCCTCGGGCGTCAAGATCGACGTCCGCAAGGACTCGCCCTATTCCTGCTATGAAGACTTCGACTTCGACGTCCCCGTCGTGGACAGCGGCGATGTGTTCGCCCGCGTGGTCGTGCGTGCGCTTGAATGCTATGAAAGCATCAAGATCCTCCGCCAGGCGCTCGAGAATCTGCCCGAGGGCCCGATCAATCTCGGCACGAAGCTGCCGAAGATCAAGGAGGGCATGGCCGTCACCCGCCACGAGGCGCCGCGCGGCCAGCTGACCTATATGGTGGTCGGCGACAACGCGTTCAACAACTACCGCGTGATCGCGCACGTCCCCTCGTACAAGAACACGCCCACCGTGCCGCACATGCTGCGCGGAAACACGGTGGCCGACGCGGGCTTGATCATCGCGAGCATCGACCCCTGCTTCAGCTGCCTCGACCGGTAAGATGCACGAACTGGCGCTTACCGAAGGGATCATCAACATCATCAACTCCCAGCAGGAGCAGGAGGGCTTTTCCAGAGTCCTGGAGATCCGCCTGCGCGTGGGCGAATACTCCGGCATCGTGCCGGAGTGCATCCGCGAATTCTTCCCCATCGCCGCCAAGGACAGCGCGGCGGAAAAGGCCGAGCTGGTCATCGAGCCGGTCAGGGCCGCCTTCCGCTGTCTCGACTGCGGCTACGAGGGGGAGATCGAGCGAAAAAGCGCCTGCTGCCCCGTGTGCGGTAGCACGGCCGTGCGGCTCACCGCCGGGAGAGAATTCTTTGTTGAAAGTTTGAAAGTGGAATAAACATAGGAAGGAGAGGATTTCTCTTGCAAAAAACGCGCTTCCCCGCAGTGCTGAGCACCTTTGTCGTCTG
>JAFSNA010000081.1 GCA_017447645.1 Oscillospiraceae bacterium | reverse complement strand
TGACCTGCCTGCTCAGCGCGCTCGTGCTGGGCGTGCTGACCGCGCTGGTCTTTTCCTTCCGCAGTGAGCACAGCGGCAATCTGCCTTTCGCGCTCGTGCTGGTGCCGCCCATCGTCACGCTGGTGATCATGATGGTCAACGGCAACATCGGCGCTGGCCTGGGCGTCGCGGGCGCCTTCTCGCTGATCCGCTTCCGCAGCGCCCCCGGCACGGCGCGCGAGCTCAGCGGCCTGTTCACCGGCACGGCGATCGGCCTTGCCTGCGGCATGGGCTACGTCGGCATCGCGGCGCTGTTCTTCCTCGTCGTTGCCGTCACCGTGCTCGCGCTCACGCTGCTGCGCTTCGGCGAGAAGAGCCGCAGCTACCGCCATCTTCGCATCACGATCCCGGAAAACCTGGATTACGACGGGCTCTTCGACGATATCTTCGACAAGTACACGACCGACCACGAACTGCACAAGGTCAAGACCAGCAATATGGGCACGCTCTACGAGCTGAGCTACCATATCCACATCAAGGGCGGCGACGTCAGAAAAGATTTCATCGACGAACTGCGCTGCCGCAACGGCAATCTGAACATCGTATGCGGACGGGAATCCGACAAGGACATGCTGTGATATGAAAAAACTGTGTATTATCCTTCTCATACTGGCCCTGGGCCTCGGCGCGCTCACAGGCTGCGGCGACGCCGTGATCGGTCCCGCTCCGACGGCGGAGATTTCCAACGCCGGCGGCAGCACCGCCGACGCCGGCCCCAAAGGGGCGGCCATCACGCTCACGGGAAGCGGCGCGTCTTTTGAAGGCGGCGGCGTGTCCGTATCCGGCGGCACGGTGACGATCGCTTCTCCGGGCAGCTACAGCGTCAGCGGCAGGCTCGACAACGGCTGCATCATCGTCGATACCGGCGAGGTCAAGGGCGACGTCACGCTGACGCTCGCCGGCGCGGATATCACCTGCCTTGACGGCGCGGCGATCCACGTGATCCAGGCCAAAAACTTTGACCTTGTGCTCGAGGGCGGCACGCAGAATCGCCTTGTCTCCGGCTCGGAGGAGACAGTCAGCGACGTCAAGCAGGACGGCGCGGTCATCTTCTGCGAAGACGACCTCGACATCCTCGGCTCCGGCTCGCTGGAGATCCTCGGCTATATCAACAACGGCATCACCTGCAAGGACGATCTGGACATAAAGGACGGAACGATCTCCGTCACGGCCGTATACAACGGCATCAAGGGTTCTGAATCGGTCGAGATCTACGGCGGCAGCATCAGCGTCCGGGCCGGGAACGACGGCGTGAAGTCCACGTCTGCGAGAAAAGAGGGCAAAGGCTTCGTCACGATCGAGGGCGGTGCGCTCGACATCGAATGCGACGGCGACGGCATCGCCGCCGAAACTGTGCTCACGATCAGCGGCGGGGAGATCCGCGTGAAGACCAGCGGCGAGCTTGTCGGCGTCAGCTGCAAGGGCATCAAGGCTGAGACCTCTCTGAACGTGACGGGCGGCACGCTTGAGCTTGACAGCTGGGACCACGCGGTGCGCAGCGGCGGGGACATGCTCCTCTCCGGCGGCGCGCTGACGATCAACTCCCGAAACGGCAAGGGCGTCGTCGCCCACGGCTCGCTGGAGATCAGCGGGAGCGAGCTGGATATCGTCTCCGCCGACGACGGGATCTTCGCCGAGGAGGTGCTGACGCTCTCCGACGGTGTGATCCGCCTGCTTGCCGGCGCCGACGGCCTGAAATCCGGAAGCAAAAACGGAACGGGTGCCGGAAAGCTTGTGATCACGGGCGGCAGCGTGACGCTCAGCGCGTACAGCGATCCCTTCGAGGCGAAGGGCGGCGCCGTGATCACGGGCGGCGCCTTCAACGGCGTCGGCAGCCCGAAAACGCCCAAGGGCTTCTCAGATGAAAGCGCGCAGCGCTCTCTGCTCTTTTTCTTCAACGGCGGCGCAGATACGGCGGCCGAGGTCAGGACCGAAGCGGGAGAACTCGTCGGTGCGATCGAGGCCCGCTGCGGCTATACCTGCGCGATCTTCTCGCGCCCCGAGCTCGCGCCGGGCAGCTACACGCTCAGCCTGGGCACGCTCACGGCGTACGCGGAAGCATAAAGATTTTGTATTCTGGAGGGATCAGCATGTCTTATCCGAAAATATTGACCATACAGGACATTTCCTGCGTCGGACAGTGCTCGCTGACCGTTGCGCTGCCGATCCTCTCGGCGGCGGGCGTGGAGACCTGTATCCTGCCCTCGGCGGTGCTTTCTACGCACACGGCCGGCTTTTCCGGCTTTACGGTGCGCGATCTGACCGAGGATATCCCCGCCATCGCCGCGCACTGGCGCAAAGAAAAGATCGCCTTTGACGCGGTCTATACCGGCTATCTCGGCTCGACCGAGCAGATCGCCTTCGTCAAGGATATCTTCGGCACGCTGCTGCGTGAAGGCGGCCTCTCGATCGTCGACCCGGCGATGGCCGACAACGGAAAGCTCTATCCCGCCTTCGACGGAGCCTACGTCGAGGCGATGAAGGAGCTGGCCTTCGAGGCGGACATTATTCTTCCGAACATTACCGAGGCCTGCTTCCTCACGGGAATGGAGTATCGCGAGAACTATGATGAGAGCTATATCGCCGCGCTGCTGGACCGACTGACGGCCTCCGGCGCGAAGACGATCGTGCTCACAGGCGTGGGGTATGCCCCGGACAGGACCGGCGTCGTCGTGCGCGAGGGGGGACAGACGCGCTATTACGAGCATCGCCGCATCTCCAAGGGCTGCCACGGCACGGGCGACGTGTATGCCTCGGCCTTTGTCGGCGCGCTGATGAACGGCTTCAGCCCCTATGACGCCGCCGTCCTGGCCGCGGACTATACCGTGGGCTGCATCGAGGTCACGCAGGGCGATCCCGAGCATTGGTACGGCGTCAAGTTCGAGCTTGAGCTTCCGAACTTCATCCGTATGCTGGGCAAATAAAAAAGCAGAAAACG
>JAFSNA010000080.1 GCA_017447645.1 Oscillospiraceae bacterium | reverse complement strand
CACGCGCGGCAGGGACTGCTTGGTGACCGGGCCGGTCACGACGACGATGTCGGCGTGACGCGGGCTGCCCACCAGCTTGAAGCCGAGCCGCTCGGCGTCAAAACGCGGGGTGAGGACGGAGACGAGCTCGATGTCGCAGCCGTTGCAGGAGCCGGCGTTGATGTGGAACAGCCACGGAGACTTTTCCGTGCTTTCCGCGATCAGTTTTTTGAACATATCTCTCTCCCTCCTTTAGATGCCGTACCAGGCCAGCACGAGGCTCAGCAGCGCGAGGCCCGTGACGACGGTCCAGTAGTACTTGAAGACCTGCTCGACCTTGAGTCTGGCAGTGATCGCGTGCACCAGCGAGATGAACACGATCGTGATCACCAGGCACAGCAGCACCAGCACGATCGCGCCGATGAGTCCGGCAAGCATGCCCGTCAGTGCGGGATCGAGGCCGAAGGAGGCGACGAGGCTCTGGATGCCGCCGCCGATGCCGCCGAGGAACAGCGCCACGAACAGGCTGGAGAGCGTGAGCACCTTGATGGAGTGGCTGAGCTTGAAGACCGCCAGCGGACCGCCGC
Organism: Oscillospiraceae bacterium; assembly: GCA_017447645.1. Lineage (GTDB taxonomy): Bacteria > Bacillota > Clostridia > Oscillospirales > Oscillospiraceae > Limivicinus. Next base: position 6,075 of record JAFSNA010000080.1, on the reverse strand, counting down.
TGTACTCGGCGAGGAGGCCCTCGCAGATCTCGGTCTCGGCTTCGGCCGTGTCAAAGGGATGGCTGCCGGTCTCGCCCGGGATGATCAGCAGGAAGGCGATCGCCGCCGGGATCAGGCTGATCTTTGTGATCAGGCTGCCGTGGGCCATCTGGTAGCCGGTGATCTCGGTCATCGAGAACACGAGGCCGTGCTCGGCATTGGTGGCGTCGCCGACCACCTTGGCCACGGCGAGCAGCACCAGCACGAGCGGCAGCTCGCAGGCGATGACCGTGACCATTTCACGGCTCAGACCGACGCCCGCATAGGGCGAGCCGGAGGCCGCGCCGCCGATGATCATGGCCAGGGCCGGGATCAGCAGCAGGTAGAGGATGACGATGACGTCGGCCATCGTGCTGAAGGCCGTGAAGGAGAAGATCGGGATGAACATCTGCAGCACGATCAGCGAGGCCAGACCGACCAGCGGGGCCGCGAGGAACATGCCCTTGTTCGCGGCGGCGGGAACGATGGTCTCCTTGCCGCAGAGCTTGAAGAAATCATAGAAGGGCTGGAGCAGCGGGGGGCCGACGCGCTTCTGCATCCTGGCGACGATCTTGCGGTCGACGCCGGAGAGGAACAGACCAATCAGGAAGCAGAACAGGAAGCCCGGGAAAATCAGGATGTAGCCGAGGGTCTCTAAAACCGTGATCCACTGAAACATGTTTCCCACCTCCTATCAGAGCGCGATCTGGAGGAACACGATCGCAAGCGCAAGCGCGACCACCGCCCAGAGCGCGTAGTCGTTGACCACGCCGCTGTGCAGCTCGTGCATGAACGAGAAATAGTGTCTCCAGTTGTGTTTGAAGCCCCAGAACAGATCCTCGCCGCCGACCTGGGAGTACTCGGTCTTCTCGCCGCCGAAGAAGAGGGCGAACTTGCTGTCGACAAGCTCTCCTTCCTTCGACTCGCTGACCTGGTCGTACTTGCCGAGGACCGCAACGATCGTCACGCCGAGCAGCGCGATCAGAAGCAGGAGCATCCAGTTGACGGGGTGCCATACGCCGACGCCGGCGATCTCCACGACGTTCCCGACGGCCTTGGGCGCCTCGATCATGGACTTGATGTAGCAGTCGGGCTGGAGCGCGGACTGCGCCGCGGGCATGGTGAGCAGGGCGGTGACCTTCTCCGGGAAGAGACCGGTGACGACGCAGATCAGGGCAAAGAGGCTCATGCCGACGATCATGCCGCCCGGGACTTCCTTGACGTCCTCATGCTCGGGACGGAGCTGGCCGAAGAAGACCGACTGGGTGACCTTGACGAAGGAGGCGAGCGTGAGCACCGAGGTGATGAGCGCCACGATCGTCGCAAGCAGGAAGCCGATGTTCTTGTAATCGATCGCCGCCTGGTAGGTCGCCTGGTAGATCATCCACTTGGAAGCGAAGCCGTTGAAGGGCGGGATGCCGCTGATGGAGGCCGCGCCGACGAGGAACAGGGCACAGGTCCAGGGCATCTTCTTTCCGAGACCGCCGAGCTTGCGCAGATCCGTGGTGCCGGTACGGAAGTGGACCGCGCCGGCCGCAAGGAAGAGCAGGCCCTTGAACATGGTGTGGTTCATCGCGTGGTAGAGGCCGGCGGAAAGGCCGAGGCCGGTGCCGAGCCCGATCGCGGTGAGCACATAGCCGATCTGGGAAATCGAGTGGAAGGCCAGCAGACGCTTGAAGTCATGCTGGGCAAGGGCCATCGTGACGCAGACAAACATACTGATCGAGCCGATGAAGACCAGCATGAACTGGATCGAGGGAAGGCCCATCGTCTGGAACAGGAAGTAGGTCAGACGGAGGATGGCGTAGACGCCGCTCTTGGTCAGAACGCCCGAGATCAGCACCGAGATGGAGGCAGGAGCCGCGCCGTGCGCGTCGGCCGCCAGGGGGTGGAAGGGGACGATGAAGGCTTTCGTGGAGAAGCCGATGTAGAGCAGCGCAAAGGCCACGATCGTCGAGGGATTCAGGTTGCCGGCGATGATGTCCGACAGCTGCGCGAAGTTCAGCGTGTGGGCCTGGGCGTAGAGCATGATCGTGCCGGCCAGGATGCAGGTCGAGCCCATGCAGCCGACGACCAGGTACTTGAACGCGGCCTCGAGCGCGCCGAAGGCCTTGTTGCGGAACGCGGTCAGCGCGACGGCGGCAAAGGTGAGGATCTCGACCATGATGAACATGTTGAAGAGGTCGCCCGAGAGCACGAGGCCCATAACGCCGCCGGCGAGCATCAGGAACAGGGTGTAGTACTGGGGCTTGTTGTCGTCATGCTCCATGTACTGCAGCGAGTACACGCAGGCGACAAAGACAGCCGTGGAGATCAGCAGCCCGAAGAAGAGGCTGACCTGATCGACCTCCATCGCGATGCCGATGGCATAGCCGCCGGCCATCGCACGGCTGCCCATCCAGTAGCAGATGATCTCGTGGCCGAGCATCACGGGCTTGATGAGCATGATCATGCAGCCGAGGGCGATCGCGGTGGCGAGGAAAGCGATGAGGTTGCGCAGGAACTTGCTCTTTCCGAAGAGAACGATCAGGAACGCGCCGAGGAACAGCGCCATCACCGAGTAGATCGGGAAGTGTTGATAGCTCAGGAAACTCATCCTCTCAGCCTCCTTATCTCCCTGGTGTCGATCGTGCCGTATTCCTCCTGCAGCTTGACCACAAGCGAGAGGGACATGGCCGTGACGCAGGCGCCGATAACGATGCTCGTCAGCGTGAGCGCCTGGGGGATGGGATCGACAAAGTAGCTGGCCTGGGTCAGCTCGCCCGCGGTGAAGATCGGCGCGGTGCCGCCGGGATTGAAGCCCACCGTGATGATCAGCAGGTTCACGCCGTAGTCCGCAATGCCGAGGCCGATGACGGTCTTGACCAGGTTGTACTTGGTAACGATGGTGTAGAAGCCGAGGACGATGAGGAAGAAAGCGACGATATAGTTATATGTAATCATATCTCTTCCACCTCATTCTTTCTCGTCGGTGCCCTTGACCATCAGCAGGCCGAGCATCGTCACCGCGAGGACGCCAACGCCGGTAAGGACCTTGAAGCCGACGATGGTGTCCATGATGAAGATCGTGCCGGTGCTGAAGAGGTCGCCGATGTTGCCGATGTTGTAAAATACGTTCTGGCAGAAGTTGCCGAGGTAGGCTACGCCGAGCATGGCCGCCGCCACGTAGAGGATGGACATGAAGCCCTCCGCGCCGTGGAGGAGGTTCGGATGGACCGCCTTGAGGGTGGCCTCATAGCCGTGGCCGAAGTAGATCAGCGTGACGATGCCGACCATCAGCACGCCGCCCTGGAAGCCGCCGCCGGGGCTCAGGTGGCCGTGGAGGATGATGTAGAACATGTAGACAAGCGCCATCGGCAGGATCTTGTCCGCGCCGCAGCGCAGGATCACGTTCTTGAACGTGCGCTTATTCTCCATCTTTCTTCTCCTCCTTTGCCTTTTTTGTAAAGAGGATGACCGCGGAGCCGGCCACGGCCGTGATCAGGATGAAGGCCTCGCCCATGGTATCGTAGCCACGGAAGTCGAAGACGATCGAGGTCACGTCGTTGACCGAGTGGGTCTTGGAGAGGTTCTGCTGCACGATCGCCGCGGCCGCGCCGTCGGCGACGGAGTCGTCATAGCTCTCCGGGTTCTGCTGGAGATCGTAGACGCTCACAGCAGCGTTCTGACCCTCATAGGTGCGGGACATTTTCGCCATGCCCAGCGCGCCGCAGAGCATCGCGACGAGCACCACGCCGAGGCAGACATAGGTAAGGAACTTCTTCATGACTCGTCCCCTCCTTTGCCTTTGATCTTTTTCAGGGTGACGATGAAGATCAGCGGGCTGAGCGCCGCGCCGACGGCCGCTTCGGAGATCGCAACGTCGGGCGCGTGCATGACGAGGAAGGCCGCCGCCGCGAAGATGCCGGTCACGCTCAGGGCGATGACCGCCGAGAGCAGGTTGTCGAAGTGGCAGGCGAGGATCGCGGATACGCACAGTCCCGTGACGATCAGGATGTCAAGAATGACCATGACGTTACTCATTTTCCAGATCCCTCCCCAAATCATCGGTCTCCATCTCTCTTTCGGGGCGGATGCCGGCGCGATAGGCGCCCTTGGCGATCGCGTGAGAGCCGATGGGATTGACGGTGATGATCAGCAGGGCGATCACCGCGATCTTGATCGCGGTGCCGGCGCTGCCCATGATGAAGATCGCATAGAGCAGTGCGCCGACGGCCACGCCGATCACACCCATCGTGTTGACGCAGGTGGAAGCCTGCATACGGCTGAAGGTGTCGGGCATTTTCAGGATACCGATGGTGCCCGCCAGCGCGAAGATCGCGCCGATACCGATCAGAACGTCAATGACGATCCGCAGCGCCATCGTTCCACCCCCTTCCTTCGAGATAACGGCCGACCAGCAGCGTGTCGATGATGCCGAGCATCGCGCCGATGATCGCAATGTCCAGATAGATGCCTCTTCCTGAGAAGATCGAGAAGAGGATCATCGCGCAGCAGATCAGCGTGTCCGCCGCGTCGCCCGCCACCATGCGGTCCGCGGGCGTGGGGCCCTTGATCAGTCTGTACAGATTGATGAAGGCCAGGCAGGCGAAGGCCACGGAGAAAATCAGAATATCACTCATTTCCAAATCCTCCCGATCCATTTCTCCATCCTGCCCTTGATGATCTCGCCGGCCTTGACACGGTCGGTCTCGGCGACGTCGATCCAGTGGATGTAGTAGTAGTCCTTTCCGTCCTCCTCGGCGATGTCCAGCGTGATGGTGCCGGGCGTGAGGGTGATGGAATTGGCCAGCATCGCCTCGGCGTAGCCGTCGGGCAGGTCCACCGGGACCTTTACGATGCCGGGATTGACGTCCTTGCAGCCGCCGAAGCAGCGTCTTGCCATGTCAAGGTTGGCCTTGAGCAGCTCGCCGAGAAAGACGAACACATAGACAAGCAGGCTGAAGAAGCGGCGCGGATGGACGAGGCGGAACGCTTTCTCCTGGATGAAGAAGCGCGACGCAAACAGGGCCGCCGCAAGGCTGACCACCGCGCCCGCCGCCAGCTCCTGGACCTCAAAGCTCCATGTCAGGAGCACCCAGAAAGCAAAGCAGAGGACGAAGGTGCTCAGTACTGCGGGGAAGCGCGTTTTTTGCAAGAGAAATCCTCTCCTTCCTTAGGTAAGGGGGGCTGATCCCCTACCGGTTTTCAATGGCGGATTTCCGCCGATACTGCGTCAAAGCCTTTGAAAATATGACCATATTCTCTGCAGGCTTTTTCTTGTCTCGACAAAAATCCGCTCGTTGAAAACTGCTTCGCACCTGTGAGCGAGCAGTTTTCGAGGGATTTTTGTCCCGCGAAGAGCAGATGGGCTGACGCCCATCAAGGGACAAGGGGCAAAAAGCACCGGAAAGGGCCGCTCACAGGCGGCAGGCGATCAACCCCCCCTTACCTTGTTTACTCAACTTTCAAACTTTCCACATAAAACTCCCGTCCGGCGGTGAGGCGCACGGCCGTGCTGCCGCAGAGCGGGCAGCAGGCGCTTCTGCGCTCGATCCCTCCCTCGTAGCCGCAGTCGAGGCAGCGGAAGGCGGCCTTGACCGGCTCGATCACGAGCTCGGCCTTTTCAGCCGCGGTGCCTTTGGCGGCGATGGGGAAGAATTCGCGGATACAGTCCGGCACGACGCCGGAGTATTCGCCCACGCGCAGGCGGATCTCCAGGACGGAGGAAAAGCCCTCCTGCTCCTGCTGGGAGTTTATGATGTTGATGATCCCTTCGGTAAGTGCCAGCTCGTGCATCTTACCTGTCGAGACAGCTGAAGCAGGGGTCGATGCTCGCGATGATCAATCCCGCGTCGGCCACCGTGTTGCCGCGCAGCATGTGCGGCACGGTGGGCGTGTTCTTGTACGAGGGGACGTGCGCGATCACGCGGTAATTGTTGAGCGCGTTGTCGCCGACCACCATGTAGGTCAGCTGGCCGCGCGGCGCCTCGTGGCGGGTGACGGCCATGCCCTCCTTGATCTTCGGCAGCTTCGTGCCGAGATTGATCGGGCCCTCGGGCAGATTCTCGAGCGCCT
>JAFSNA010000079.1 GCA_017447645.1 Oscillospiraceae bacterium | reverse complement strand
CCAACTGATCTTTGCCTGCGCGGGCGTCGGCGCGATGCTGCTGTGCTCGCGTTTCCCGATGGGCTTCTACAGGCGCTTCGCTCCGCATTTCACGGCGGCGACGCTGCTGCTGCTTGCGCTCGTGCCCCTCATCGGCGTCAAGGCCAACGGCTCGCGGCGCTGGCTCGGCGTCGGTTCGCTCACGCTGCAGCCCTCCGAGCTCGCCAAGCTCGCCGTTATCCTGCTCTTTGCGGCAATGATCTGCCGCCGCCGCGGCCGCATGCGCAGCTTCCGGGAAGGGATCCTTCCCTTTGCGCTCATCTTGGCGGTGATTGTGGGCCTGCTGATGCTCGAGCCGCATTTTTCCGCCTCGATCATCATCCTCTCGATCGGTGCGGTCATGATCTTCCTCGGCGGGGCGCCGCTTGGTTGGTTTGCCGCCGCCTTCGGCGCAGCCGGGGCGGCCCTGGGCGTGCTTCTGGTCTTTTTCCCTTATGCCTCGACGCGCATCAGCACATGGCGCGATCCCTTTTCCAGCTCCTCAAACGAGGGCTATCAGATCGTCCAGTCGCTTTATACGATCGGCTCCGGGGGCCTGGGCGGCGTGGGGCTGGGAGCGAGCAGGCAGAAATACCTTTATCTGCCGGAAGAGCACAACGATTTTATTTTTTCCGTCCTGTGCGAGGAGCTTGGCTTTCTGGGCGCGGCGATGGTACTGCTGCTTTTCGCGCTGCTGATCCTGCGCGGCTACCGTATCGCGCTGCGCTGCCGCGATCCCTTCAGCTTCCTCGTTTCAGCGGGTATCACCACGCTGCTTGCTCTGCAGGTCTTTCTGAATGTCGCCGTCGTGACCAATCTGCTGCCCTGCACGGGTATTTCTCTGCCGCTGTTCAGCTATGGCGGCACGGCGCTGATCCTTCAGTTGGCGGAAATGGGGATCGTGCTGAGCGCCTCGCGGGAGAGCGAGCCCGCATAAAGAAAAAAGGGGGGACGACTCTCCATGAGATTTCTGTTTACCTGCGGCGGAACGGCCGGCCACATCAATCCTGCCCTGGCCGTCGCCGGACGGCTGCGCGAGCTCCTCGGCGGCTGCGAGATCCTCTTCATCGGCGCAAAGGGCATGATGGAGACCGAGCTTGTCCCGCGCGAGGGCTATGAGATCCGGGAGATCGAAATCACGAACATCAGCCGCTCCCACAGCCTGGAGGGGCTGGCGCATAATATCCGGACGGTCAAGAACGTCGCCGTCTCCACCGAGAAAGCGAAAAAGATCATCCGGGAATTCAAGCCCGACGCCGTCATCGGGACGGGCGGCTACGTTTGCTTCCCCGTGCTGACGGCGGCTGCCATGCTGCATATCCCGACGCTCATCCACGAGAGCAACGCCCTGCCGGGCCTGACGACGAGGCTGCTTGCCGACAAGGTGGACAGAGTCATGGTCGGCTTTGAAGACAGTCGGGAGCATTACGCCAGACCGGAGAAGGTGACCTACACCGGCACGCCGGTACGCGGCGGCTTTGCCGGCTGCACACAGGCGCAGGCCAAGGCGGAGCTCGGCCTTCCGGCAGACAGAGCGCTCGTCGTCTCGGTCTGGGGCTCGCTCGGCGCCGGCTACATGAACGGCGTTATGGCTGAACTGATCCCGCTGATGAGAGAGGATCGGAGCTTTCATCTCATCCACGCGGCGGGCAGCAAGTATTATGACGAGTTCTGCGGCATGATGCAGCGGAACGCCCCGGATCACGAGAGCTTCGGCGCGGAAGTGAGACGCTATATCTACGATATGCCGCGCGTGATGGCGGCGGCCGATCTTCTGCTCTGCCGCGCGGGAGCCTCTTCTCTGGCAGAGCTCAGCTATCTGGGAAAGCCCGCGATCATCGTCCCCTCGCCGAATGTGACGAATAACCACCAGGAAAAGAACGCGCGTGTGCTCGAACGGGCGGGCGCGGCCAAAGTCCTGCTGGAGGGCGAGTTTGACGCGCCTGGCCTGTATGAGACGATCAAAGACCTGCTCTCCGACGGCGAAAAGCTCGCTTCGATGCGTGCGGCGATGCTGTCGCTCTCCGTCCCCGACGCGACGGACAGGATCTGCGCCATCATCCTCGACACGATCCGCTGAGACAATCACAACAAAAACCCTCCGGGCATAGAATGTCATGATTTCGATGCGCGGGGGGATTCTTTTATGGATATCTGGCACGTCAGAGGCGGCAACCGCCTGTTCGGAAGCTGCCGCGTACAGGGCTCAAAGAACGCTTCGCTGCCCGTTCTGGCCGCAAGCATGGTCTTTCCCGCGCGCTCGCATATCCGGAACGTCCCGCAGCTGCGGGACGTGGACGCGGCGGTGAGCATCCTCTCGCATCTGGGCTGCCGGGTCGGGCGGGAGGAGAACGAACTGTACATAGACTCCGGCTTTATCACGGACGCGGAGATCCCGCGCGAGCTGATGGCCGAGATGCGCTCTTCCGTCATCTTTATGGGCGCTTTGCTAGCGCGCTGCGGCGAGGCCAGACTCAGCCTGCCCGGCGGCTGCCAGCTGGGAAAGAGACCGATCGATCTGCATCTGTCCGCTCTGCACGCGATGGGCGCGGAGATCAGCGAGGAGGGGAGGGACATCTTCTGCCGTGCGAAAAAGCTGCACGGCGCGGAGATCGACCTGCGCTTCCCGAGCGTCGGCGCGACGGAGAACATCATGCTCGCCGCCTGCGCGGCAGAAGGAAGAACGACGATCCGCGGCGCCGCGCGCGAGCCGGAGATCGTCGCGCTGCAGCAGTATCTCACCTCTCTCGGCGCGCATATCGTCGGCGCGGGGAGCGATACCGTCGTGATCTGCGGAGCCTCCGCGCGCGAGAGTACGGATTTCACCGTGCCGTGCGACCGCATCGTCGCCTCGACGCTCGCCTGCGCCTGCGCGGCGGCCGGCGGAAGGATCATCCTCTCCGGCGTAAATTCCGATCATTTTTTGACCGTTCTGCACTTCCTAAATGAAGCAGGCTGTGATATAATACACTTTAACGACATCGTGGAGATCAGCTCCGACGGAAGGCTGCGCTCGCCGGGCAGCATCGTCACGGCCCCGTATCCGGGCTTTCCGACGGACGCGCAGCCGATCCTCATGGCCGCACTGCTGCGCGCACAGGGGACGACGAAGTTCACCGAAACGATCTTCGAAAACCGCTATCGCCAGGTCAGCGAGCTGCGCCGTCTCGGCGCGGATATCCGCGTCAGGGGCACGGAGGCCGTGCTGCGCGGCGTGAAGGAGCTGCACGGCGAGACGCTGACGGCGCCGGATCTGCGCGGGGGAGCGGCCATGGTCGTGGCCGGGCTCACCGCGCGCGGCGAGACGCGCGTGATCGACGCGGGCCACATCGCCCGTGGATACGAAAGCTTTGACGACAGGCTGTGCGCGCTCGGCGCGGAGGTCTGGATCGAACACAAAGGAAAGGGAACAGACGAAGATGGCAACGAGCAGGAAAAACCAGCCGCCCTCCAGTAAGCACGGCGAGTATAAAAAACCTCGCAAGCGCACGGTCAGCGGCGCGATACTGACCTTCGCCGTCGTGGTGATCGCGATCGTTTTTCTCATGAGCGTTTTTCTGCGTATCTCGGATATCAGCGTCGAAGGCAACGAACACTATACCGATGATGAGATCATCAAAGCCATCGACATCGAGCAGGGCGACAACCTGTTCTTCTTCGACCGCTTTGCCGCCATCAGCCGCGTGTTCGCCAAGCTCCCCTATGTCGAGGAGGTCGCGCTCGAGCGTCAGCTGCCCAACAAGGTCATCATCACCGTGCGGGAATGCAAGGCGCTGGCCTACATCGCCGTCGGCGACGAGAACTGGACGATCGACCGCAGCGGCAAGGTGCTCGGCAAGGCGACGGAGAACGAGCTGGGATCGCTCATTTGCGTCGAGGGTCTTGATCCCGGCACGCTGCTCATCGGCGAGAGACTGACCAGCGCGGACGGCGACGAGTCGATCATCACCTTTATCTCCGACGTCCTCTATCAGATCCAGGAGCGGAACATGGCCCCGCATATCCTCGGCCTGGATTTCTCCGATCCGCTGGGCGCGAAAATGCAGTACGGCACGCGCTTCACAGTGATCATCGGCGGGAAGAGCGAGGTGAACCACAAGTTCGCCATGATCGAATCGGTCCTCGATCAGCTCAAGGAAGGCGACAGCGGCGTCATCAATGTATCCGACGGCAGCGTTGCCCATTTCGTCCCGCAGTAAGGGGAAAATCATTTACAAAAAGATTACAATAGCTTTCACTGGAATGAAAAAACAGCTTGACCTTGCGTGAGAAATGTAATAATATAGCTATACAAAGCGAACTACGACTTCTTGTCAGATATATTGTTCGAAAAAACAGGGAGGCAAAACTATGGATTTCAAAGCAGAGAACGGTCCCGATAATGTTGTTACGTTAAAGGTCGTCGGCGTCGGCGGCGCCGGCAACAATGTTGTCAACAGAATGGTCAAGTCCGGCACCCAGGGCGTCGAATTCGTGGCCATCAATACGGATAAGCAGGCGCTGAGCGTCTCCAATGCCGACCAGAAGATCCAGATCGGCGAAAAGATGACGCACGGCCAGGGCGCGGGCTCCGATCCCGAGATCGGCAAGCGCTCCGCGGAAGAGAGCCGCAACGACATCGCCAAGGCGCTCGAAAACGCTGACATGGTGTTCATCACCGCCGGTATGGGCGGCGGCACGGGCACCGGCGGCGCTCCGATCGTCGCAGACCTCGCGCGCGAGGCGGGCATCCTCACCGTCGCCGTCGTGACCAAGCCCTTCAAGTTCGAGGGCAAGCGCCGCATGGACCAGGCAAACGACGGCATCAAGGAGCTGCTGGAAAAGGTCGACTCCCTGCTGATCATCCCCAACGACCGTCTGAAATACGCGACCGATCAGAAGATCACGCTGGCCAACGCCTTTGAGATCGCCGACGACGTGCTGCACCAGGCCGTCACGAGCATTTCCGATCTGATCAAGAACACCGGCTTCATCAACCTCGACTTCGCGGACGTGACCACGATCATGAAGAACGCCGGCTACGCCCATATGGGCGTGGGACATGCCGCCGGCAAGGGCAAGGCCGAAATTGCCGCCCGCATGGCGATCGAGAGCCCCCTCATGGAGACCAACATCAACGGCGCCCACGGCGTGCTGATCAACATCACCGGCTCCGAGGACATGGGCCTGGACGACATCGAGTCCGCCGCCAGCCTCGTTCAGGAAGCCGCGCATCCGGAGGCCAACATCATCTTCGGCGCGAGCTTCGATCCCTCCCTCGAGGATGAGATCCGCGTGACCGTCATTGCCACCGGCTTTGACGAAAGCGCTGCTCCTGCCGCCGCTCCCGCGGCAGCCGCCGCCCCGGTGCGTCCCGTTTCCGTGAACGCCAAGCCGCAGGGCCTGTTCTCCGGCGCGGTCGAAAAAGCTGCCGCCGCTCCCGCCCCCGCGCCCGCTCCCGCGGCCAAGCCCGCCGAGGAGCCCGCCGCCGAGGAGGATCCCTTCGACAGCATCTTCAAGATCTTCAATTCCAAATAAGATCGCATCAGAAAGCGCAAAAAAGCCCGCCGGTCAGACGACCGGCGGGCTTTTTGCACGCCTTTACATGAATTTATCGATGGCCTCGTTGAGCGCCTGCAGCTGATCGCCCGAGGACTGATCGTCCGTGATGCAGTGCTCGAGATGGTCCTTGAGGATCACCTTGGCCGTGCTGCTCAGCGCCGAGCGGACCGCGGCGATCTGGATCAGGACCTCCGTACAGTCGCGCCCGTCCTCGATCATGCGCTTGACGGACTCAAGATGACCGATCGCGCGTGAAAGACGGTTGAGCACCGCCTTGGTCTGGGTGTGGGGATGGGTGTGCGAATGGGAATGACCGTGTTCGCCGTCGAGGTGATGCGCGTGCACCACGCCGTCGCCGTGGTCATGATAATATACGTCGTCGCTCATGGATCTCTGCCCTCTCTGTTTATCGCTTTACCATACTATAAGACAAAACCGCGCGGATCGCAAGTCTTTTATCACGTATAAGCCGCGGCCCAGTCGCACAGCGCCTGCGCCGCCCGCTCGTCGCCGCGGCCGGAGACGTCCAGCACGAGCGTTTCGGGGTCGTTCTCCAGCGCCTCGCGCAGCCGCCGGGCGAGCGCGGGGAACTTTTCGCCCAGCCCGAAGCGCGCCTGCAGCTCCTCAACGCCGGCGGGCGCCTTGATCACGCCGACGCAGGGAACGGGGGAGGAGAGAAAGCTCCCCAGCTGCGCGCGGAACTGCGGGATGACCAGCTCAAAACCGCCGATCTCATCGAGCACGGCAAAGGGATAGTATTCCGCCTCCTGCAGCAGCCGCACGGCCTCGCCGCGAAAGACCTCGTTGTCACGCGTCGGGAGCTCGCCCGTGTAATCGAGGAAGCGCAGCGGGGCGAAGCCCTCGACCCCGGCCGCCGCCGCGGCGGGCAGCAGCTCGTACCCGAGCAGTCTGCCGTCCGCACCGACGGCGCGCTCGGTCACAAAACCGCCGGCTTCTGCCAGAGCGCCGCCGAGCGCGTTCCGGATCATCGTCGTTTTGCCGCAGCCGGAGGGACCGCATAAAAACAAACGTCTGTACATGCTTTCTCCACCCTCCTTTATGCCTGTATTATAGCCGCGCCGCCCGAAAAAGTAAAGAAATGCGCCGTCAAAGAAGAGGACAGGCCCGAAAAAAAGAGCCTTTTTTGAAAAACAGACTTTTCAAGCGTCTCTCGATGGTGTATAGTGTATCAAGACCCATTAAAAATTTTAAGCTTTTTTGAAGTGGGGTGTCGAATAATGGCCAAGCCGAAGAGAAGATGGGGAGACCGCCGCGACGGCCGCTGGGTCCGCGAGGTGACCGGGCTGCAGTGCATCATGAGCAATCTCATGCCGAACCGGACGGATTGCGAGGTCTGCCTCCAGGACAAGATCGACGTGACGGAGCTGCTGCCGTATCTCGAAAAAAAGAACGCCGAGCATCCCGACTACAAGACCACGCTCTTCCACTGCATCCTCGTCGCGGTGAGCAAAATGGTCATGGAGCGGCCCTTCCTCAACCGCTTTATCCAGGGGCGCCGCACCTACGAACGCTATGAAATCTCGCTCGGCTTCGTGGCCAAGCGCCGCTTCGCAGACGGCGCGGAGGAGTCGCTGATGGTCCTCACTCCGACCGCGGAGGACACGCTCGATTCCGTCAGCCGCAGGATCGTGGGCGACACGACCCAGATGCGCAAGAGCGAGCACTCCACCGGCGGCGTTGATTCCGCGATCGACGCCTTTGCCAAGATCCCCCGCCTGCTGCTGATGTTCGTCATCCGCTGCATCCGCTGGCTTGATTTCTGGGGCCTTGTCCCGAAATCGCTGACCGAGGGCGACCCGAACTTCACCTCCGTTTTTCTGAGCAATCTCGGCAGCATCAAATGCCCCTCGGTCTATCACCATCTGAACAATTACGGCACGAACAGCTTTATGGTGACGATCGGCACGCTGCATAAGGAAGAGATCGTCATGCCGGACGGCTCGAAGCAGATCCGCGACGTGGTGGATTTCTGCGCCACGCTGGACGAGCGTATCGCCGACGGCTTCTACTTCGCCAGGAGCCTCAAGCTTGTCCGCCATATCTTCGCGCATCCCGAGATGCTCGATCAGCCGATCGGCGAGCCGAGCGGCTTTGAATACAAGTAAACCGATTTTACATACAGGAGAAGAACAGTCAGCCATGGAACAGATCACAGCGAAAACGCCCTGGGCGGGACATACCGAGGACATCCCTCTGCATCTGGAGTATTTCGACGGTTCGATGTACGATGCGGTCAAAATGGCCGCCGACCGGTACCCCGACAGCACGGCCTTCACCTTTATGGGCCGCGCGACCAGCTACCGCGAGATGATCCGCGAAATCGAAAAATGCGCCCGTGCGCTCAAGACAATCGGCGTTCGCGAAAACGACAAGGTCACGATCGCCCTGCCGAACTGCCCGCAGGCGATCTATATGTTTTACGCGCTCAACCTCGTCGGCGCGATCGCGAACATGGTCCACCCGCTCTCCGCGGAGAAGGAGATCGAGTTCTATCTCAACGAGTCGGACAGCGTGACGGCGGTCACGCTCGATCAGTTCTACCACAAGTTTGAGAGCGTCCGCAGCAACACGAAGGTCGTCAATATCATCATCGCCAGCGTCAAGGATGCGCTGTCCCAGCCGCTCAAGGCGGGCTATATGCTCACCGAGGGGCGCAAGATCAAGAAGATCCCCAAAGAAGCGCCCGTCATCCGCTGGAACGAGTTCATGCGGCTGAGCCGCGCCTGCTTCTACAATTACAGGGTCGAACGCCGCGGCGACGATCCGGCGGTCATTCTCTATTCCGGCGGAACGACCGGCAAGACCAAGGGCATCGTGCTGACGAACAAGAATTTCAACGCGCTCGGCGCGCAGATCGTCGCGACGAATCCGATGTACCGCCCCGGCGACAAGATGCTCTCGGCCATGCCGATGTTCCACGGCTTCGGTCTGGGCGTCTGCATCCACTCCATTCTGCAGGGCGCGGGCTGCTGCATCCTGATCCCGCGCGTCAACCCCAAGGACTACGCCAAACAGGTCGTCAAAAACCGCTGCAACTTCATTGCCGGCGTCCCCACGCTTTACGAGGCCATGCTGCGCATGAAGAGCATGGAAAACGCGGATCTCAGCAGCCTCAAGGGCGTGTTCTCCGGCGGCGATTCGCTGTCGGTCGAGCTGAAAAAGAAGTTCGACAAATTTCTTTACGACCACAAAGCCGTCATCCAGGTGCGCGAGGGCTACGGCACGACGGAGACCGTCACGGCCTGCTGTCTGACCCCGCCGCACATGTTCAAGGAGGGCAGCATCGGCGTGCCCTTCCCGGATACATATATCAAGATCGTCGAGCCCGACACGGACCGCGAGCTGCCTTACGGCGAGGAAGGCGAGATCCTGCTTGCCGGCCCCACCGTCATGAAGGAGTACATGAAGCACCCCGACGAGACCGCGCGGACGCTGCGCCGCCACGCCGACGGCCTTACCTGGGTCTACACGGGCGATCTCGGCACGATGGACGACGAAGGCTTCGTCTACTTCCGCGGCCGCGCCAAGCGCATGATCATCTCCTCCGGCTACAACGTCTATCCCGGCCAGCTCGAGAACATCCTCGATGCGCACGAGATGGTGCAGATGAGCTGTGTGATCGGCGTGCCCGATCCCTACAGGATGCAGAAGGTCAAGGCCTTCGTCAAGCTCGCGGCCGACGTGCCTGCGACCGAGGAGACGAAGGAGACGCTGATGGCCTACTGCCGCAAGAACATCGCCAAATACGCCATGCCCTACGACATCGAGTTCCGGGACGACATGCCCAAGACGCTCGTAGGCAAGGTCGCCTACCGCCAGCTCGAGGAAGAGGAGCTCGCAAAGATCAGGGCTCCGGAAGAGGCCGTAATGGAATAATATCCAGCTCGCAAAGACCGGTGCATGTCTGCACCGGTCTTTTTTTGCCGTTATGAGGCGCACGGGGGCGGAATAGGATGATAGGGAGGTGATGGAAATGATCGAGAGCGCGTTCTGGCTGCTGATGAACAGTCTGCTGCTGATGCTGCGCGTCATGCCCGGAGATTCCTTCCCAAAGCCGCTGAGCCGTATGGAGGAAGAGGAATACCTCGAACGCTGGGAGAAGGGAGACATCGAGGCGCGCAACAAGCTTGTCGAACACAATCTGCGTCTTGTCGCCCATATCATCAAAAAATACTACACCCAGACGGAGGACACGGACGATCTGATCTCGATCGGCACGATCGGGCTGATCAAGGGGATCAACACCTACCGGCGGGATCGCGGCGTACGCCTGACGAGCTATGCCAGCCGCTGCATCGAAAACGAGATCCTGATGTTTTTCCGCAGCCGCCGCAAGAGCGCGGGAGACGTCAGCCTGTCGGACGCGATCGAGACCGACGATGACAGCGGCGGCCTGTCCCTTTTCGACGTCGTTTCCGAGGAGCAGGATCTTTCCGAGAGGGTCTGTGAAAAGGAGCTTTGCCAACAGCTGCGCCGGGAAATGGAGCGCACGCTCGACGAGCGGGAGAGGCGCATCCTGACGCTGCGCTACGGGCTCGACGGTGAGAAAACGCATACCCAGCACGAGACTGCCGAGCTGTGCGCGATCAGCCGCTCCTATGTTTCGAGGCTTGAAAAGCACGCGCTCGAGAAGCTGCGCCGGGCGCTGGAAGCTTGACAAAAAGAGCGTCGGTGGTAAAATACAGAAAAACAAAAAAGGAGCGCGTGAACGATGAAGATCCTGGTGATCAACGGGCCGAATCTCAATATGCTGGGTATTCGCGAAAGGGAGATCTACGGAGAGAGAAGCTACGCCGAGCTCTGCGCGTTCATCGAGGGAGCCTGCGCCGAGGAAGGCGCGGAATGCTCGATCTTCCAGTCCAATCACGAGGGCGCGATCGTCGACAGGATCCAGGCCGCCTTCGGTACAGAGGACGCGATCGTCATCAACCCGGCCGCCTATACGCACACGAGCGTCGCCATCCTCGACGCCCTGCGCGCGGTCGCGCTGCCCGCCGTCGAGGTCCACCTCAGCCGCCTCGCGGAGCGTGAGGATTTCCGCCGCGTCTCCTATACCTCCCTCGCCTGTGAAAAGACGATCGACGGCCTGGGCTTCGAGGGCTACCGCGCGGCGATCCGCTATCTGACGCGGGAGCGAAAAGAGAAGTGAAAACAAGCCGTTCGCCCTTCCCTGAGCCGCTGCGGAGCGCGGGGCAGGCGCAGATACTTGTTTTTCCCGTAAAATAGTGTTATAATTACATTTACGAATGTTTTAAGAAAGGCAGGTCGGACGTACTTGAGAAGAAACAAGCTGGCATGGATCCTCCTCGCGGGCGTCCTGTGCCTGTTCCTGTATACGATCGTGATCATGCGCAGCGACAACAAGACCGCCGTCATCATCGGCGGGCTCGACGGCGCATTCGTCGAATCCGACAGCCTCACCTTCGTCGATCCGAACGCCGCGGTCGAAACGCCGGAGCCCACGGTCGACATCTGGCCGCAGCTGACGCTGGAGGATTTCGACAACCCGCAGTATATGATCGTCAACGCCGACAACTTCCTCAGCGCGGCTTATGTGCCGTCGGAATCCGCCAAGATCAGCGGCACCAACAACCAGCTGTTCGACGCCAAGGCGCTGCCCTACCTCGAGCAGATGCTTCAGGACTGCCGCGACCAGGGCTATTCGATCTTCGTCACGGCGGCCTTCCGTTCTTATTCCTATCAAAACAACCTGTTCAACAGAACGGCCAGCATCATCGCCGACGGGATGGGACTGACGGGCAAGGAGGCCTATCTGGACCCGCGGTATCAGGAGGCGGCCGACAAGGCGAAGAAGGAAGTTGCTTTCCCCGGCACCAGCGAGCATCAGCTGGGCCTCGCCGTCGATCTGATGGATAAGAACTATTCCTATAAGCCCAAGTATGAGGATATGAACCAGGAGATGTTCGCCTGGCTCGACGCGCACTGCGCTGAATACGGCTTCATCAAGCGCTACCCGACGCGCAAGCTGCTGCTGACCGGCTGGGATGAGCCCTGGCACTACCGCTACGTCGGCGTCGAGGCGGCGACCTTCATCATGGAGCACGGCATTTGCTACGAGGAGTTTTACGCGCATTACCATCCGGGCTTTGAATACTGATGCGGCGGCTTTTTTCCGAAAAAAAGGCTTGCAATATCTGTCAATCGGTAGTATAATAACACAGTAAGGATTATGGTTAGAAAAGAGTGGGTCGACGCCCACTCTTTTTTGTGAGGAAATACGGACAGACTCCGCGGGGTGAGAGCATATGAGTAAAATAACCGAAAAAGTGACCGAGCTGGCCAGACCCATCGTAGAAGAAGAGGGCTGCAGCCTGTGGGACGTGGAATTCGTACGCGAGGCTGGCACCTATTATCTGAGGATCTATATCGACAGGGAGGGCGGCGTCGACATCAACGACTGTGAGCGCATCAGCCGCCGTCTCGATCCCGTGCTGGACGAGGCCGATCCGATCCCGGAGAGCTATGTGTTCGAGGTGGGCTCCGCCGGCATCGAGCGCGAGCTCAAGCGCCCGGGCGACTTTGAAGCGTTCCTGGGCAGCGAGGTGGAAGTGAAGCTCTACCAGCCCGTCAACGGACAGAAATCCTTCGTCGGCAAGCTCGTCTCCTACGACGACGGCGTCACCGAGATCGAAGTCAGGGGAAAAAGCTTCCGCTTCAATAAACAACAGACCGCGCAGGTGAGACTGCACGCAACGATATAAAAAGGGGTATAGAACATGAACGCTGAATTCTTTGAAGCCATCGAAGAGCTGGAAAAGGAAAAGGGCATCCCGCGTGCCTATATGTACGACAAGATCCGGCAGGCCATGCTGGCCGCCTTCCGCCGCGACAATCCCAACTGTGAGGATAACGTCGAGATCATTCTGGACGAGGATAAAAAGCGCATTGAGATGAACGTCAACAAGACGGTCGTCGAGGACGTGGAGGATCCCACGCACGAGATCACGCTCGACGCCGCGAAGAAGGTCGTCAAGCGCGCGAAGATGGGCGACGTCATCCCCATCCCGGTCGAGACGAAGAAGTTCGGGCGCATCGCCGCCCAGGCCGCCAAGCAGGTCATCATTCAGGGCATCCGCGAGGCCGAACGAGGCATCATCTACGAGGAGTTCACCTCCAAGGAACACGAGATCCTCACCGGCATCGTCTCCCATATCGAGCCGCGCAACGGCAGCGTGTCCATCCGCATCTCCTCCAACAGCGAATTTACCGAGGCCATGCTGGCCCCGAATGAGAGGATCCGCACCGAGGCTCTGCGCGAGGGCGACCGCATCAAGGTCTATGTCGTCGAGGTCCGCAACTCCACACGCGGCCCGCAGGTGCTCATCAGCCGGACGCATCCCGGCCTTGTCAAGCGCCTCTTCGAGCTGGAAGTGCCCGAGATCTACGACGGCGTCGTCGAGATCAAGTCCATCGCCCGCGAGGCCGGCAGCCGCACGAAGATGGCCGTGCTCTCCAACGATCCCGACGTCGATCCCATCGGCGCCTGCGTCGGCCCCAAGGGCGGCCGCGTGGCGAGCATCGTCAATGAGCTCGGCGGCGAAAAGATCGACATCATCAAGTACAGCGAGACGCCCGAGGATTATATCGCCGCGTCTCTCTCGCCGGCCGAGGTGCTGAGCGTCACCATGCTCGAGGACGGCAAGAGCTGCCGCGTCGTCGTGCCGGACAACCAGCTGTCCCTCGCCATCGGCAAAGAGGGTCAGAACGCCCGTCTGGCGGCCAAGCTGACCGGCTACAAGATCGATATCAAGAGCAGATCCGAAGCGTAAAGATTTCCGAAGAAAGGCGGTGGCGGAGACCATGCAGAAGAAAATACCGATGCGGCAGTGTCTCGGCTGCCGCGAAATGAAGCCGAAAAAGGAACTGATCCGCGTCGTGCGCTCGCCCGAGGGGACGATCTCCCTGGATTTCAGAGGCAAAGCCCCGGGCAGGGGAGCCTATCTGTGCCGCAGCGGCGAGTGCCTGAAAAAGGCTTTGAAGAGCAAAGCGCTCGAGCGAGCCTTCTCCGCGCAGATCCCCCCGGAGGTCCATGAGAGGCTGCAGAGGGAAATGGAGGTCGGAGATGACGGATAAGGCTTTGAAGCTGCTCGGTCTGATGCGCCCGGCGGGCGCGATCGAGATCGGAGCCGACCGGGCCGCCGAAGCGGCGCGCGCCGGCAGGGCCAGAGCGCTGCTGCTTGCCTCCGATGCGTCGGAGACAGCCGTGCGCAAGGCCGAATACGCGCTGGAAGGAAAGAGCGCGCTGGATCTGAAAATGCCCTTTACAAGAAGAGAGCTGTCCGATGCGCTGGGTGTAGGCGACTGCACGATGGCGGCGATCACAGACATGGGCTTTGCGGAGGCGTTCGTCAAGCTGCTTGCCGCGGAGGACCCGGAAAGATATGCCGACGCGGCAGCCGCTCTCGCGGCAAAGCATGAGAAGATGCGCCGCCGCCGCAGCGAAAAAGGGACGAAAGGGCACGCGAAGACGAACGGAACGAGGAGGACGAACAGATGAGTATGATCAAATACAGAGTGCACGAGGTCGCGAAGGATTTCGGTATGCCGACCAAGGCGGTCACCCAGATCCTGACGGACTACGTTGCCACTCCGAAAAACCATATGCAGGTGCTTGAGACCCATGAGCTGGACGTGATCTTTGAATACATCACCCAGCACAACCAGGTCGAGAGCCTCGAGGAGATCTTCAAGGTCGAGCCCAAGGCCGTCCCTCCGCAGGAGGAGAAGAAAGCCGGAAGCGCGCCCGCCGCAAAGGCGGAAAGCGGCGCGAAGAGCGCTGCGCCCGCGCCTGCGGCGAAGGCGCCCGCCGCGCCCGTGCAGCCCAGGGCCGAGAAAAAGGACAAGCCGCATGTGCCGCGCCAGGTCGCGGAGAAGCGCGTCGTCGACACCAGAGGCGGCGCTGCGGTCAATATCGAAAAGTACAACGAGAAGTTTGAGGATCTCGCGGGCTCCCGCGGCGGCAGGAACCTCAAGAGCGGTCAGGGCGGCAAGAAGGAAAAGATCGGCGGCAAGAACAAGCAGCGTCAGAACGCGCAGGTCACCTCCGCCAAGCGCCGCCAGGAGGAGCGCGACAAGATGCAGCGCCTCCAGCTCGAGATCGCCAAGAAGCAGCAGCTCAAGGTCGAGATCCCGGACGAGATCTCCGTCGGCGAACTTGCCTCCCGCATGAAGAAGACGGCGGCCGAGGTCATCAAGCAGCTTTTCAAGCTGGGCGTGTTCGCCTCCGTTTCCGACGTGATCGACTACGACACCGCGGCGCTCGTCGCGATGGAGCTTGGCTGCAAGGTCGAGAAGGAGGTCATCGTCACGGTCGAGGAGCGTCTGATCGACGACCGGGCCGACACGGAAGAGGAGCTGATCCCCCGCGCCCCCGTCGTGGTCGTCATGGGCCATGTCGACCACGGCAAGACCTCGCTGCTCGACTATATCCGTCATGCGAACGTCGCCTCCGGCGAGGCCGGCGGCATCACGCAGCACATCGGCGCCTATACCGTCGAGATCAACGGCAGCCCGATCACCTTCCTCGACACGCCGGGCCACGAGGCCTTTACCTCCATGCGCGCCCGCGGTGCGATGGTCACGGACGTGGCGATCCTGGTCGTCGCGGCCGACGACGGCATCATGCCGCAGACCGTTGAGAGCATCAACCACGCGAAGGCGGCGGGCATCCCGATCGTCGTCGCGATCAACAAAATGGACAAGGTCGGCGCCAACCCCGACCGCATCAAGCAGCAGCTCACCGAGTATGACCTCGTCAGCGAGGAGTGGGGCGGCGAGACCATCGTCTGCCCGATCTCGGCCAAGACCGGCATGGGCGTCGACAACCTGCTGGAAAACCTCGTCCTGCAGGCCGAGGTGCTTGAGCTGCGCGCCAACCCCAACCGCGCCGCCAAAGGCACCGTCATCGAGGCGCGCCTGGACAAGGGCCGCGGCCCGATCATGACCGTGCTCGTGCAGAACGGCACGCTCAAGCTGGGCGACATCATCATCGCCGGCACCTGCGTGGGCCGCGTGCGCACGATGATCAACGACAAGGGACAGCGCGTCACCGAGGCCGGACCTTCCACGCCGGTGGAGATCTCGGGCCTGAGCGAGGTGCCGAGCGCGGGCGACGTCTTCAACGCTGTCGCCGACGAGCGCATGGCCAGAGAGCTTGCCGAGGAGCGACGCATCCAGCAGAGCTCCGGCTCCTCCGTGGCCAAGAAGGTCAGCCTCGAGGATCTGTTCAGCCAGATCCAGGCGGGCGAGATGAAGACGCTCAATCTCATCGTCAAGGCCGACGTCCAGGGCTCGGCCGAGGCGGTCAAGGCCTCGCTGGAGAAGATCTCCAACGAAGAGGTCCGCGTCAAGGTCATTCACAGCGCCGTCGGCGCGATCAACGAAAGCGACGTCATGCTTGCCGCCACCTCCGGGGCGATCATCGTCGGCTTCAACGTCCGCCCGGACAACGCCGCCCGCGACAGCGCCGCGCGCAGCAACGTCGACATGCGCATGTACCGCGTCATTTACGACTGCATCAACGAGATCGAGGCTGCCATGAAGGGCATGCTCGCGCCGAAATTCCGCGAGAGTATCATCGGTCACGCCGAGGTGCGCGAGACCTACAAGGTCTCCAAGGTCGGCACGGTCTGCGGCTGCTACTGCCAGGACGGCAAGATCCAGCGCGGCTGCCAGGTGCGCGTTCTGCGCGACAACATCGTCATCCACGAGGGCGAGCTGGCCTCGCTGCGCCGCTTCAAGGACGACGTCAAGGAGGTCGCATCCGGCTACGAGTGCGGCATGCAGATCGAAAAGTTCAACGACGTCAAGGTCGGCGACATCATCGAGTGCTTCGTGATGGAGCAGATCTGAAGCTTTGATTTGAGGAAACAGCCATGGCATCCAATAAAATCGCAAGAACGAACGACGATATCCAGTTCGTCATCTCCAAGCTCCTGCGCGAGGTGAAGGATCCGCGCGTGCAGCAGGGGATGATCAGCGTGACGCGCGTCGAAACGACGGGCGACCTGCGCTACTCGAAGATCTGGCTGTCCGTGTTCGGCATGAAGGACGAGAAGGAATTCCGGCGCGGGCTGCGCTCGGCCGCGGGCTTTCTGCGCCGCGAGCTCGGCAATTCCATGAAGCTGCGCTACACGCCCGAGCTGATCTTCGAGATCGATCACAGCATCGAGTACGGAGCGCATATCAACGAGGTCATCAACAGCCTGGAGATCGACCACGACGGGGATGAGGAGCATGAAGATCAGTGAAACGGCGAAGCTGTTCCATACGAAGGACAACTTCCTGCTTCTGACGCACAAGAATCCGGACGGCGATACGCTGGGCAGCGCTGCGGCGCTGTGCAGCGCGCTGCGCCGCGCCGGCAAGACGGCCTTTTTGTTTCCCAATGCGGAAATGACGGAGAAGTATCGCAGCTACGCCGAGCCCTTCCACGCGCCCGAGGGATTTGAACCATCGTTTACCGTGGCGGTCGACGTGGCCTCCGAAACGCTGTTCCCGCCCTGCTTCAGCGGCGAGGTCGACTTCTGCATCGACCACCACCCCTCCAACACGCACTATGCGCCCAAAAGTCTGATCGCGCCTTCCAAGGCCTCCTGCGGCGAGGTCGTGCTGCAGCTTATCAAGGCCCTCAACGGCGATCTGAGCGAGGAAGAGGCAGATCTTCTCTACGTCGCGGTATCCACCGACTGCGGCTGCTTTGTCTATGCCAACACGAAGGCCGACACGCTGCGTGCGGCGGCGGAGCTGCTCGATTTCGGCGCGGACAACCAAACGCTCAACGTCAAGCTCTTCCGCAAGGTCTCCCGCGCCCGGATGAAGATCGAGGGAATGGTCTACTCCGGGATGGAGTTTTACCGTGACGGCAGGATCTCGCTCGCGACGATCACGCAGCGGATGCTGCTTGAGGCCGGTGCGACGGAGGAGGACCTTGACGATATTTCCGGCCTCGCCGGCAGAGCCGAGGGCGCGATCCTGAGCATCACCGTGCGCGAACAGAGCGACGGCAGCACCCGCTTCTCCCTGCGCTCCTCGCCGGAGGTGGACTGCAGCGCGATCTGCTCCGTTTTCGGCGGCGGCGGCCACGCGATGGCCGCGGGCTGCACGATCCATTCCCCGGTGGAAAAGGCCAAGCGCATGATGCTCGACGTGATCGACGAGGTCTGGAAATGAACGGGATCCTGCTCGTCGACAAGCCGCGGGACTGGACAAGCTTCGACGTGGCCGCCAAGCTCAAGGGCCTATGCAAAACGCGTCGGATCGGTCATTCCGGTACGCTCGATCCTATGGCGACAGGCCTTCTCGTGATGTTTCTCGGCCGCGCCACGCGCGCCGTGCCCTTTGCGGAGGAGCATGACAAACGCTATTTCGCCTCCCTCAGACCCGGTCTGATCACCGATACGCAGGATGTGACGGGCAATGTGCTCGCGCAGCATGCGTGCGCTGTGACGGCAGCGGAGCTGGAGGAGGCGTTGCGCGCTTTTCGCGGCGAGATCGCTCAGGTCCCGCCGATGTACAGCGCGATCCGTTTCAACGGACGGCGGCTCTATTAGATCGCCCGCCGCGGCGGAGAGGTCGAGCGAAAGCCCCGCACGGTCACGATCCGCAGCCTTGAGCTGCTCGGCCGGGACGAAAACGGCGACTTTCTGCTGGACGTCCGCTGCTCAAAGGGCACCTATGTCCGCACGCTCTGCCACGACATCGGGCAGAGCCTCGGCTGCGGCGCCTGCCTCAGCGCGCTGCGCCGCGTCGAGGTCGGACAGTTCCGCGTGGAGGACGCGCACACGATGGACGAGCTGATCGCCGCAGCGGAGAGGGGAGAGCTGGAAAGCCTCCTGCTCGGCGTTGAAACGCTGTTTCCGCTCGTGCGGCACGTCTCCGTGGACGCGGCGGCGGAGAAAAGGATCCGCTGCGGGAATGACGTCGAGATCGCGTCTGAGGACGGCCCGGCGCTTGTTTACGGTCCCGACGGAAAGCTCCTGATGCTTGGAGAGATCCGGAATAATATTATGTCAACCACTAAAAGCTTCTTTGAGGTATAGAAACATGGCAGAGATCAAACGCGTCGTCGCCATCGGCTTTTTCGACGGCGTGCATATCGGCCACGCGGCGCTGCTGGAGAGAACGAAGGAGCGCGCGCTCGAAAGCGGTGCGATCCCATCGGTCGTCAGCTTCGACGTTCACCCGGACAATCTGGTCTTCGGCGGCGAGGTCAAGCTCATCAACAGCGCGCTCGGACGGGAGGATCTGATCCGGCGGCTCTTCGGCATCGACAATGTGGTCTTTCTCCATTTCAACCGCCATATGATGACGATGCCGTGGGAGACCTTTATCCGCTCGCTGGTCGAGGAGCTGAACATTTCCCACATCGTGGTCGGCCACGACTTCTGCTTCGGCTACAAGGGCGAGGGAACGGCTGAAAAGCTGAAGGGCTACTGTGCCGCGCACGCTCTGGGCTGCGACGTGATCCCCGCCGTCAGGCTCGACGGGCGGACGGTCAGCTCGACCTATATCCGCGGTCTGCTTGAAAACGGGGACATGGAGGAGGCGCGGCGCTATCTCGGCCACCCGCACGTCCTCACCGATACGGTCCATTCCGGGTACCACCTAGGCAGCAAGCTCGGCGCTCCGACGATCAACATGGTCTTTCCCGAGGGCGTGCTCGTGCCGCGCCACGGCGTGTACGCCACGCGCGTCAGTCTGGAAAACGGGGAGAGCTACCGCGCCGTGACCAACGTCGGCGTTCGCCCCACGACCGGCAGCGGCAACGGCGTGAGCGTCGAGAGTCATCTGCTCGACTATTCCGGCAATCTGTACGGCCGCCAGGCCAGGGTGGAGTTTTACGCCTTCCTGCGCGGCGAAGAGAAGTTTTCGAGCTTTGAAGAGCTCTCCGCCCAGATCGCCCGGGACGCCGAAACGGCAAGAGAATATTTCGATCGCTGCGGGGAAATATGACACAGCGCATACGAATAAAAGTAAACGGACATCGGTCATCCGATGTCCGTTTTGCTTTTATTTGGCCGGGCGGTTTTTCTTTTTCGTGTGTCCGCGGCCGCGGCGGCGGGACTGAGCGGCCTTCGTGTGATAAAACTCCACCGCGGCGTCATCGGCCCGGTAGAGCAGCCGGTTTGCCGTCCAGGTGTTCTCCTCCGCGTTTTTGCGGAATTTCACGCGCATGAGAAAGGGACCGTCCTCCTCGCAGGCGTAGACGCTCATATAGCGCTGGTCGCCCTGATTGACCCACTTGCTGCCCGTGAGCTCCTTGCCGCAGACGGGACAGTTCAGCGCGGCGATCCGCTCGTCGGCAAAGGCGGCCGCCTTGGTCGAAAAGCCGGAACAGCTCTCGTGCAGGAGGGCGTCTCCGTCGCGGCTCTCCGTCTGAGGCTTGGCGTTCGGCATGCGGGAGGCCAGGATCTGCGCCGCGTCGGGGTAGAGGCGCATGCCCTCCTTCATGTCGAGATGCGTGCATACGAGAGCCGTATTATACGCGTCGCCCAGCGCGTCGTGGGCCACGCGCGTCTGCTCGATAGAGAAATGCTCCATCGCGCTGGCGAGAGACTTTTGGTTTTTGTCCCCGCCGGTCTGCAGATTGTAGATGAGCTGCAGATTGACCCAGCCGGCGATCCAGTCCCAATCCAGGTCGTGGATGATGATGTTCTGCTCCAGGATGCGGCGGTCGTCGCAGCCCCAGGTCAGAAACGTGGCGCCTTCGCCGCACCAGTCGCGGAAAGCCTCCAGCGCGTCGGGGAAGGGAAGGCCGTGAGAGAGCCGCTCCTTGTCAAAGCCGGTGATCTTCTTGACCTTGTAGTGCATGCGCTTAAAGTAGGCGGGCTTGACGTCAACGGTGAATTCATCACCGAGGGACATGTCGGAGTTGAGCTTGACGGCGCCGATCTCGATGATCTCGCCGCTCAGATGGATAGGCAGCTTGTTGAAAACGGAAGATTTGGAGCTCATTGCCTGGTTCCACTCCAGATCCACCACGATATAGTTCATAAATAATGTTCCTTTTTTCTGTAGTGACGATGCATTATACCATACTCCTTTTCGGATTGCACTCTTTTTTTGCAAAAGAGGCATTTTTCTTTGCCTTGAGATCGGGGATATGCTATAATCAATGTCAGCTTTTCCGAGGAGGAGATCAAGCATGACGGGAATGACGATCGAAAAAGCGCTGCGCGCCTGCGGCGGACGATATTGCGGGGAAGGCGCTCTCTCACGAGAGCTCGGCCGCGTCGTCATTGACAGCAGAGAGGTCTGTCCGGGGGATCTTTTCGTCGCCTATAAGGGCGAAAAGGTCGACGGGCACGACTTTATCGTCTCCGCACTCGATAAGGGCGCGGCCTGCTGCCTGGCCGAGCGGGTCCCGGAGGGGGAGAGGCGAGGCGTGATCGTCGTCGACGACGTTCAGAGCGCGCTGGAGGACATCGCGGCCGCTTACCGCGATACGCTTTCGCTCCCGATCATCGGCATCACGGGCAGCGTGGGCAAGACCTCGGCCAAGGAAATGATCTCCGCCGTCCTGTCCAGCCGTCGGAAGGTCTGCAAGACCGACAAAAACCTCAACAACCAGATCGGCGTGCCGATGACGCTCTCGCGCATCACGCCCGAGGACGAGATCGCCGTCATAGAGATGGGGATCTCAGGCTTCGGCGAAATGAGCCGGCTTGCCCGCATGGTGAAGCCGAAGATCGCCGTTTATACGCTGATCGGACACGCACACCTGGAATTTCTGCATGATCTCGACGGCGTGCTCCGCGCCAAGACAGAAATGATAGCCTATCTTCCCGACGACGCTCTCGTGATCATGAACGGGGACGACGAGAAGCTGCGCGGCTACGACTGCCCGCGCAGCAGGATCTTCTTCGGACTCGGCGAGGGCTGCGACGTCCGCGCGGAGAACGTCGTTTCGACGGAAGAGGGGACGGACTGCGATATCGTTTCCGGCGAGCGGCGCTTCCGCGCTCACATCCCCGCCTTCGGCAGACACCTTGTCTACGCCGCGCTAGAGGCGGCGGCCGTTGGTTTAGAGACGGGTCTCACGGATGAGGAGATCGTGCGCGGTATAGCCTCCTTTGCCACCGTCGGCCGCCGCGCCGCCGTCGTCCGTACGGAAAAGATCACGCTGCTTGACGATTGCTACAATTCCAACGCCGAGGCGCTGCGCAGCGGGATCGATTCGCTGCTGGAGCTTCCGGGAAGAAAGGTCTGCATCCTCGGCGATATGCTGGAGCTGGGCGACACGGCCCGGGATGCGCATTTTTCTTCCGGCGCTTATGCCGCGGAAAAGGGCGTGGCAAGGCTGCTCTGCTGCGGCGAGCATGCTGAGGCTTACTGTTCGGGAGCGGGCGCGATCGCGCGGCGCTTTCCCGACCGCGGCGCGCTGATCGCCGCACTCGGCGAGGAGATCCGCGAGGGCGACTGCGTGCTGGTAAAGGCCTCGCGCGGCGCGCACTTCGAGGAGATCTCCGAGGCGCTGAAGGTGCTGTGAAATGAGCGCTGAGACAAGAAAAAAGATCCTGTTCGATCTGGACGACACGCTCCTGGATTTCCGCACCGCCGAAAGAAACTCGATCCGCCGGACCTTTGAAGCGTTCGGGATCCCCGCCGACGAGGCCGTGCTGCGCCGCTACAGCGAGATCAATCTGGGCTGCTGGCAGCGGCTGGAGTTGGGAACGATGACGCGCGACGAGGTCCTCGTCGGACGCTTTGAGCTCCTGTTCCGCGAGATGGGACTCGATCTGCCGGCCCGCCCTGTACAGGATTGCTATGAGGCCCTGCTGGAGAGCGGACATTACTTCATCCCGGGCGCGCCGGAGCTGCTGGAGGAGCTGTATCCGAAGTACGATCTTTACCTGATCTCCAACGGCAACCTCGTCACGCAGGAGAGACGGCTTGAAAGCGCCGGGATCGCGCCGTATTTCAAGGGGATTTTCATCTCGGAGCTGATCGGCGCCAACAAGCCCTCGAAGGCCTTTTTCGACGCCTGCTTTGCCGCCGTCCCCGGTTTCCGGCGCGAGGACGCCGTGATCGTCGGCGACAGTCTCAGCTCGGACATCCGCGGCGGCATGAACGCGGGAGTCAGGACCTGCTGGTTCAATCCCGACGGAGCGCGATCCGACGGAGACGTCCGCCCCGACTATGAGTTCCGCTCGCTCGGCGAGCTGCCCGCGCTGCTTGAGGAGATCTTCAAAGAATAAAACAACGCCGCGCATCCGGGAAGGGATGTGCGGCGTTTTGTCTATCGGATCAGAGCAGGTATCGGATCGCGAGCAGCAGCAGGACGCCCGGAATGCCGAGGACGCCCACGACGAGCGCGTTGAGCAGGCTGAGATCCAGCGAGATGCCGATGCCTCCGCCGAAGAAGTTGATCAGCCACAGCAGGATGAAGCCTAAAACGGTGTTGATCAGCATTTTGAAGATGAATTTGATCGGCTTGGCCAGCAGCCGCAGCACGATGATCACGGCCAGCACGATCGCGGCAATGATGATGATAACGGAAAAATCCATGGACAGATCCTTTCTGTGGCAGGAATTGGTCTGCAAAGCCGCACAGGAAACGGCGCATACTAGGCTCGGACACTTCAGCCGCCGGGCGAGAGACAGAAAGCCCGGGGAAGATGCCGTCCCGTATAGGGATACATCGAAAAAGGCGAAATGTCAAGTGGAAGGCTTTCTTCCGCCGGGCGGGCCGTGATTACGGCCCGCCTGTTTTTGCGCTCTTTACGTCCCGCACGGCTCAAGGGCTTGCAATCACTGCGATTATTTGTTATACTAAATAATCAATAATGGGATGAGTATGTGTCTTTGTTCCCACAAGATATTGTATGAAAGGCAAAGTCTTTTATGAATAATGCTAGCCCCGCATACGGCAACGACAGCATCTCCCAGCTCAAGGGAGCGGACCGCGTCCGGAAACGTCCGGGCGTCATCTTCGGTTCCGACGGGCTGGACGGCTGTGAGCATGCGGTTTTTGAAATATTGTCCAACTCCATCGACGAGGCGCGTGAGGGCCACGGCGATCTGATCACGCTCACACGCTACGAGGACAACTCCATCGAGGTCGAAGATTTCGGCCGCGGCTGTCCCGTGGACTGGAACGGCACGGAAAAGCGCTACAACTGGGAGCTGGTCTTCTGCGAGCTTTACGCCGGCGGCAAGTACAGGAACGCGGACGGCGGCGACTACGAATACTCGCTCGGTCTCAACGGCCTGGGCTCCTGCGCAACGCAGTACGCCTCAGAATACATGGACGTCACCGTCTGGCGCGACGGGAAGAAATACCAGCTCCATTTCAAAAAAGGCAAGGTCTGCGGCAAAAAGGGCGAGGAGCTCTCCGTCGAGCCGACCGACCGGAAAAAGACCGGCACGCTGATCAAATGGCGCCCCGACCGCGAGGTCTTTACCGAGATCGACATCCCGGTCGAGTATTTCGAGGACGTGCTGCATCGTCAGGCCGTCGTCAACGCGGGCGTGACCTTCCGCCTTCGCATCCAGCGCGGCGCGAAGTTTGAAACGAAGGATTACCGGTACGAGAACGGCATCGTCGACTATGTCCGCGAGATTGCGGGCGAAGGGGCGCTGACCGCGCCGGTCTTCATCTCGGCCGAGCGGAAGGGCCGCGACCGCGAGGACAAGCCGGAATACAAGGTCAAGCTCTCGGCGGCCTTCTGCTTCTCCAACAAGGTCAACGCGATCGAATACTATCACAACTCCTCCTGGCTTGAAAACGGCGGCGCGCCGGATAAGGCCGCGCGCAGCGCCTTTGTCTCGGCCGTCGACGCCTACATCAAAAAGCTCGGCAAGTATCAGAAAAACGAATCGGCCATCAAATTCCAGGATGTGCAGGACTGTCTTATCCTGGTGACCAACTGCTTCTCAACGCAGACCTCCTATGAGAATCAAACCAAGAAGGCGATCAACAACCGCTTCATCCAGCTGGCCATGACCGATTTCTTCAAGCAGCAGCTGGAAGTTTATTTCATCGAAAACAAGCCGGAGGCCGACCGGATCGCCGAGCAGGTGCTGATCAACAAGCGCAGCCGCGAGACGGCCGAGCGCGCCCGCCAGGGCATGAAAAAGAAGCTCTCCGGCAGCATCGACATCGCCAACCGCGTACAGAAATTCGTCGACTGCCGCAGCCGCGACACGGACAGGCGCGAGATCTACATCGTCGAGGGCGATTCCGCTCTCGGCGCCTGCAAGCTCTCGCGGGACGCGGAATTTCAGGGCATCATGCCCGTACGCGGCAAGATCCTCAATTGCCTCAAGGCCGACTATGTGCGCATTTTCAAGAGCGACGTCATCACGGACCTCCTCAAGGTGCTCGGATGCGGCGTCGAGGTCAAGGACAAGCACACCAAGGACCTCTCGAGCTTTGATCTGGACAACCTGCGCTGGAACAAGATCATCATCTGCACCGACGCCGACGTCGACGGCTTCCAGATCCGCACGCTGATCCTTACGATGCTCTATCGGCTCGTACCTACGCTGATCCGCGAGGGCTACGTCTATATCGCCGAGTCGCCGCTCTATGAGATCGAGAGCAAAGGGAAAACATATTTTGCTTACTCAGACCGGGAAAAGGCGGAGATCCTCGATAAGCTCGGCGGCGCAAAGGTCACGATCAGCCGCAGCAAGGGTCTCGGCGAGAACGACCCGGACATGATGTGGATGACGACGATGAACCCGGCCACACGGCGGCTGATCAAGGTCATGCCGGAGGACGCCGAGAAGATGGCCCGGGTCTTCGACCTGCTGCTCGGAGACAATCTCTCCGGGCGCAAGGACCATATCGCGGAGGTCGGCTACCGCTATCTGGACATGGCGGACATATCCTGACGATCGGGGGGAAAAGACAATGGCCAATCTGGGCGGAAGCGATTTTGAAACGGCCCGCGGACGGCTGCGCACGGTGATGATCGCCGCGGCGGTCTCCTGCGCGGGCAGCCTTTTGACGCCGCAGGATTATCTTTCGCTGAAACTGTTTTTCACGATTGCGACGATCCTGCTGTTCGCCACGCTCGTGTTCATCATCGTGCGTGACTGCCGCTGCCCGCACTGCGGCAAGATCATCTTCATGGGCGCGCTCTCCGTTACGCACTGTCCCCGCTGCAAACGAAGCCTGACGACGGGAAAGAAATACAAGAAGAGCAAGAAGTAAGATGGCAAAGAAAAAAGAAGAAACAAAAAAATACGACAACCCCAACGTCGTGGGGCTGCACGCCGCGATCGTCGAGCAGCCGATCACCGAGACGCTGGAGACGAACTACATGCCCTACGCCATGAGCGTGATCGTCTCGCGCGCGATACCGGAGATCGACGGCTTCAAGCCCTCACACCGCAAGCTGCTGTACACGATGTACAAGATGGGTCTTTTGAGCGGCTCGCGCACGAAGAGCGCGAACATCGTCGGCCAGACGATGAAGCTCAACCCGCACGGCGACGCGGCGATCTACGAGACGATGGTGCGTCTGTCCGCGGGCTATGAGGCGCTGCTGACGCCTTTCGTCGATTCGAAGGGCAATTTCGGCAAGGTCTTTTCGCGCGACATGTCATGCGCTGCCTCGCGCTATACCGAGGCGAAGCTCGCGCCGATCTGCGCGGAGATCTTCCGGGATATAGACAAGGATACTGTGGATCTTGTCGACAACTACGACGGCAGCATGAAGGAGCCCTCGCTGCTGCCGACGGCCTTCCCGAACGTGCTGGTCTCGGCCAACAACGGCATCGCGGTCGGCATGGCGAGCATGATCTGCGGCTTCAATCTCAACGAGGTCTGCGAGACGACGATCAACTATCTGCGCGACCCGGGGCACGACCTGTTCCTGACGCTGCCCGCGCCGGATTTCCCGACCGGTGGAGAGATCATCTTTGACCGCCGGGAGATGGAGAGCATCTACAACACCGGCCGCGGCAGCTTCCGCGTGCGGGCCAGATGGCGCTTCATCCCGAAGGAAAATATCATCGAGATCTACGAGATCCCCTATACGACGACCTCCGAGGCGATCATCGACAAAGTGGCCGAGCTGATCAAGGCAGGCAAGGTCCGGGAGATCAACGACATGCGCGATGAG
The DNA here is from genome assembly GCA_017447645.1 of Oscillospiraceae bacterium. Classification (GTDB taxonomy): domain Bacteria; phylum Bacillota; class Clostridia; order Oscillospirales; family Oscillospiraceae; genus Limivicinus. The sequence continues at coordinate 16,111 of JAFSNA010000079.1, read as the reverse complement.
ACCGACCTGAGCGGCCTCAAGCTCGCGATCGACCTCAAGCGCGGCAGCGATCCGGAGAAGCTGATGGCGAAGCTGTATCGCATGACGACGCTGCAGGACGCCTTCCCCTGCAACTTCAACATCCTCGTCGCCGGCAATCCGAAGGTCATGGGCGTGCGCGAGATCCTGGACGAGTGGTGTGCCTGGCGTGCGGAGAGCATCCGCCGCAGGGTGTATTTCGACCTGTCAAAAAAGAAGGACAAGCTGCATCTGCTCAAGGGCCTGGAAAAGATCCTGCTGGATATCGACAGGGCCATCGAGATCATCCGCGGAACCGAACTGGAGAGCGAGGTCGTTCCCAATCTGATGATGGGCTTCGGCATCGACCAGGTCCAGGCCGAATTCGTCGCGGAGATCAAGCTGCGCAACATCAACCGCGAGTATATCCTCAAGCGCACGGACGAGATCGAGGCCCTGGAGAAGGAGATCGCGGATCTGACCGAGACCCTCGGGAGCCGCAGACGCATCAAGTCCATCATCATCGACGAGCTCAAGCAGATCAATAAAAAGTATGTCACGCCGCGCCGCTCGACGATCGTCTATTCCGACGAGATCGAAGAATTCGAACCCGTGAACGAGGTGGAGGATTATCCCGTCACGCTTTTCCTTTCAAAGGAGGGCTATTTCAAGAAGATCACCGCCCAGTCGCTGCGCATGAGCGGCGAGCACAAGTTCAAGGAGGGCGACCGCCTCTTTGTGAGCTTCGAATCGTCCAACAGCAGGGAAGTGCTTTTCCTCACCGACCGACAGCAGATGTACAAATGCCGTGTGTCGGATTTTGAGGACACCAAGGCCTCCGCGCTCGGCGTCTATCTGCCGACAAAGCTGGAAATGGACGAGGGCGAGAGCGTGATCACCATGATCGATCCGGGCGATTATTCCAAGCACCTGCTCATCGTTTTCGAGAACGGCAAGGCGGCGCGCATCGAGCTTGGCGCATACGAGACCAAGACCAACCGCCGCAGGCTGATCAACGCCTATTCCGACAAGAGCCCTGCGGCCGCCGTCCTTTTGATCGACGAGGAGAAGGATATGGTCCTGTCCTCATCGGACGGCCGCACGCTGATCATCAATACCGCCCAGATCCTGCCAAAGACCACGCGCAGCACGCAGGGCGTGGCCGTCATGTCGCTTAAAAAAGGCAAAAAGGTTGTTCGGGTCGAGCCGCTGAAGGATACGGCGATCCAAAACGTCTCGCGTTACCGCGTGCGCTCGCTCCCGGCCGCCGGCGCGCTTTTGAAGCCGGAGGACAAGGTGGAGCAGCAGCTATCCATGCTGGACGAATAAGATTTCCCGGGTGATAGGATGAAAAAGCTTCTGACCGCGCTTTCCGCGCTGCTGCTGTGCCTGCTACTCGCAGGCTGCGGCAGCCTGTTTGAAAAAGAATATGTCTCCGTGACCGATTACGTCCCGCCCGCACAGGCGGAGAGCGATGCCGGGGAGAAAGTGACGGTCCGGAATATGGCGGAGCTGAAAAAGGCCATCATCAGCATGGTCTATGAGGGTTCGGCCAGAGGAAGCATCGCCTTTGATCCCAATTACGACGGGAACGCTTCGGAGGACATGGAGATGGCCTGCTGGCAGGTCAGAACGCAGGACGCGCTCTGCGCCTATTGCGTCCGTGATCTGAGCTATGAGCTTGAAAAGATCGTGAATTATTACGAGAGCACGATCAGCATCGATTACACCAGCTATGCGACGGAGCTGTCGAACATCGTCCGTCTGCCGTATTCCGTCGGACTGCAGGACATCCTTTCCGCCGCGATGGAGGAAAACAGATCGCGCGTTACGCTTTTGATCGACACGAGCTCCACGACGACGGAAAACGTCCGCTCGATCGTGCTCGATCTGTACCGGAAGAACCCCACGATCTGCGTACGGGAGCCGCAGCTCACGGTCTACATGTACAGCGGCGCCGGCCGCCAGAGGCTCTACGAGATCAACTTCCGTTACGGTATGGCTGAGGACGAGCTGATCCGCTGCAAGGCGCAGCTGAAAAACCTTGACGTCGTGAGCAATCTCGGAGCCGAGAAGCTTGACGATCCGCACCGGGCGCTTGCGGCCTGCCGCTATCTGACCGAGAACTGCCGTTTTGCCGAGAACGCGCCGGCGAGCTGCTTCGACGCGCTCATCCAGGGGGAGAGCAACAGCGAAGGACTTGCCCTCGCCTATGTCGAGCTGTGCCATCAGCTCGGCATCGAATGCCGGATCGTGCACGGCCAGTATGACGGCGTCGTACACTGCTGGAATGTCATCAGACTGAACGGCAGCTGGTACCACGTGGACGTCAGCCGCTGCTATGACGGCCGCTTCGAGGACGGCTTCCTGCTCAACGACGAAAGCATGTGGAACGATTATCGCTGGACGATCTCCAGTTATCCCGCCTGCACGGGAGGTCTGCACTATGCGGACCTGACAGAGGAAGAGGCTCTTCCGCAGGGGCCGAACGGCGATGAGGATTCCGGAGAAGACGGGCGGCAGAACGGATAAAATAATCCTTGACAAATCGGCAGGGTATGGTAGAATAACCGTTGCCGATGCGGCCTTAGCTCATCCGGTAGAGCGCCACCTTGCCAAGGTGGAGGTAGCGAGTTCGAGCCTCGTAGGCCGCTCCAAAAAACCTATTGCCTGTGCAATAGGTTTTTTTATATCAGCGGGCATGGTGGAATTGGCAGACACGCGGGATTTAGGTTCCCGTGGGCGACCGTGCAGGTTCAAGTCCTGTTGCCCGCACCACGTCGGAGTTCACTCCGCACGGCTCGGAAAAGCAGGCGCGAAAGCGCTTGCTTTTTCTTCATCTGTGCTTCATGGCGTCTTCTATCCAAATCGGACCCGCTGCGCTGGGCTCCGATTTGGATACCGGTTCAGATATATATTCGTCCGATGCGCCAGCGTTGTTGTGGACTGGTTATCGTTCGTGTTAGTTTTTGTTCCGGGCTCCCGGCAGGATGCATTTGCCCGTTTACTGAGTCACTCGTTTTCGGGTGTCTGAAGCATGGCGAAGCGAGGCCCTTCCTTGTTGTCGGGAAAGGCTTTTTTATTGATTATTGCGCTGTCGTATGCTATAATAATATGAAAAATAATGGGATCAAATGCATTTTCCCGTGCTTTTTGATTCTGACTGGCTTTTGAATGCCCTTCTTCAGCGTCATCTGTTCCGCAACAGCATATTTTGTCTTACGGAGACGAAGAAAATGATGAAAAGAAAAATTTCGTTCAGCCCGCCCGACATTTCTGAACTGGAGATCGCCGAGGTAACCGAGGCTTTGCGCTCTGGCTGGATTACGACTGGCCCACGCACAAAGCTGCTGGAAAGGCGAATCGCGGCTTATATTGAAACCGGGCGCACCGATGTGGATTGCCAGACTCCCGAGAACACCGCCCGATACGCTGATCGCGTGGTATGCTTGAATTCCGCCACGGCTGCGGAGGAGCTGAATCTGCGTATTCTCGGCATCGGCCCCGGCGACGAGGTGATCGTTCCCGCCTACACCTATACCGCCACAGCCAGCGCGGCGATACACTGCGGCGCTACCGTCAGATTTATCGATATCCAAAAGGACGGCGACCCCGTCAGCCATATGCCGGAGATGGATTACACTCAACTGGAGGAAGCCATTTCGGAAAAGACAAAGGCAATTGTCACGGTCGATCTCGGCGGGATTGTGTGCGACTATGACAGGGTATTCAATATCGTTCGCCGCAAAAGGTATCTTTTCAAGCCGTGCGAAAGCGACGGGACGTCTCTCGGTGATATCAGTTCCCGTATCCAGAAAACATTGGGACGCGCTGCGGTCATCGCAGACAGCGCGCACAGTCTTGGCGCGAGCCGCGCCTTTTTCGGCGAAAGGAAAAATTGCGGACAGATCGCGGACTTTACAAGCTTCAGTTTCCACGCCGTGAAAAACATCACGACAGCTGAGGGAGGAGCAAGCACATGGCTCCCGCTGGATGGAATCAAAGATGCTGAGATCTATCATATGTTTCAGCTCTTGTCCCTGCACGGACAAAGTAAAGACGCATTGGCAAAATCTACGCCTGGTTCTTGGGAATATGATATCATTGGGCCTTGGTATAAATGCAACATGACGGATATTCTTGCATCGATCGGACTGCGTCAGCTGGATCGCTATCCTTCCATGCTGGAAAGACGCAGAAGTATTATCGAGCAATACGACAAGACCTGCGATGAGCTTGGCATCTTCCATCTGAACCATCACACGGCAAAAATGGACAGTTCAAATCATCTGTACTTGATCCGCATCCCAGAAACGGACGAAGAAAAACGTGGGCAGATCATTGGGAAACTGGCGGAATGGGGGATTTTTGCCAATGTTCACTACAAACCGCTGCCCATGATGACGGCATACGGCAGCGATTGCTCGCAGTACCCCAACGCTTATGATTACTACCATAACCTGATCTCTCTGCCTCTGCATACGCTGCTTTCCGATGAAGACGTAGCCTATGTATGTGAAGCGCTGAGAGAAATGACGCGATGACAGACGAGTGGGAGATGGAGCAATGCTTACTGCGTGGGAAAAGCTGCCGGATCGCTTAAAAACGCCCGAAGTGAGACCGTATTATGAGCTGTTGGATAAAAAACGCGTTCAGCTTGCGGTCAAACGCTTGTTTGATCTCGTTGCCGCGATCGTTCTTCTTGCTCTTTTGGCGATCCCGATGATAATCATTGCTGTCTGGATCAAAACGGACAGCGAAGGCCCGGTTTTTTATCGGCAGGAGCGCGTGACGAGGGACGGAAAACACTTTCGCATCCACAAATTCCGGACAATGGTCGCCAATGCCGATCAGATCGGTACGGCCGTCACCGTCGGAAACGACAAGCGAATCACAAAGGCGGGGGAAAAGCTTCGGCACCTGCGTCTGGATGAGCTGCCACAGCTATTCGACGTCATCGTCGGTGATATGAGCTTTGTCGGAACGCGCCCGGAGGCGGTCAAATATGTGGAGCAGTATAAGCCGGAATACTACGCGACGCTTCTTCTTCCCGCCGGGATCACAAGCGAGGCGAGCATCCGCTACAAGGATGAAGATGTTCTTCTCAGCGCGGCGGACGATGTGGATCGGGTTTATCTCGAGAAAGTGCTGCCTGAAAAGATGAAGTGGAATCTCGCTGAGCTGAAAAGCTTCCGTTTGTTTAGGGAACTGGGGACGATGTTCAGAACGATCGGTGCGGTCGGCGGCAAGGATTACAAATAAGGAGATCCGATGGACTTGACGGTTACATTTATCGTGGTCGCTCTCAACGCAGCGTCCACGATCGGCGCGCTTTTTGACTGCCTTAAGCGTCAGACCTATCCGCATGAGCTGATCGAGGTCATTCTGGTAGATGGGATTTCCTCAGATTCAACGAAAGCGGAAATGCTGCGCTTTCAGCATGAGGAAAAGAGCTTTCGGCAGGTCAAGGTTTTGGACAACCCGAAGAAGACGCTTCCGTGCGGCTGGAACGTGGCCCTCGCTGCGGCGCAGGGGGAGGCGATCCTCCGCGTCGACGCGCATGCGTCGATCCCGGAGAACTTTATCGAACTGAATGTCAGAGATATTCAGAACGGAGAAGATATCTGCGGCGGCAAGGTGGTCAGCGTTCCGGGAGAAAACAGCCCTTTTGGAATCGTTCTCAACGAAGCGGAAAACTCCATGTTCGGGGGAAGCGTCGCCGCATTCAGACGGGCAGATACCCCACGATATGTCAGTACGGCAGCTTTTGCCATGTATCGTAAAGCAGTCTTCGATCGGGTCGGAACGTATAATGATATGCTGACGCGGACGGAAGACAACGAGATGCACTACCGCATGCGTCGGGCCGGTTACAGATTCTATTATGACCCGGAGATCGTTTCCTGGCGCGTGACCAGGCCCGATCTGGGGAAGCTTCTCAAGCAGAAATATCTCAACGGTTATTGGATCGGAAGAACACTTGGCGTCGAACCGAGGTGCTTTTCACTCTACCACTTTGTCCCACTGACCTTTGTTCTGGCCATCATTCTTTGCGCTGTACTTTGCGCAGTCGGAATAACCTGGCCTGCTGCTCTGCTCTGGGGAGCCTATGCCTTTGTCTGCATTGCCATGACGGTACTGGCCTTTTTGGGCTGTAAAGAGAGGAATGCGCTTTTTCTCTTTTTGCCGTTGCTCTTCCTGCTGTTGCACATTTCGTACGGAGCGGGAACGATCGTCGGGATCGCAGGGATGCTGAAATATAGAGTGAGCAGGAGTAAAACAGAGAACTGACCTGAGGAAGAACTGACAATACGGCGAATGACCGAAAAGCTGAGGTAGCACAAAAATGGTGATTCTTCATTTTGCCTGTATAGACAATTCAAAAACGAGCGGCGTGTGCATTGCCGCACTGCAGCATGTAATTGCTCAAGGACTTTTTTCCGAAACAGCGCTGGTTAATGTAAACGGGATTGAAATATCCGGCGCTCCGAGACAGCTTGTCTATAGAAAGCCATTTGATGTCAGAAGGCTCCCAAAGCCGTTCGACAGACCTGATTTAGCTGTTTTTCAAGAGTGCTACAGGCCGGCATATCTCAAAATAGCTGATAATCTGAGAAAAAACGGTATTCCTTATGTCATTATTCCGCACGGAGAACTTGGGGCGGAAGCGCAGCGGAAAAAACACCTCAAGAAAGCGCTTGCCAACTTTTTGCTGTTCAACGATTTCGTTTCTCATGCGGTCGCCATTCAGTGCCTCTCGCAAAAAGAGCTCGACAGCACAGCGTTCGAAACAAAAAAGTTTGTCGCAACGAACGGTGTTTCGGTTCCGGAAAGGAAAAAAACCGTTTTTAGTCAAAGCGGCGCAAAGATCGTGTTTATCGGCCGTCTGGACGCCTATCACAAAGGACTTGACCTGATGATCAGGGCGGCCTCGCTTTCAAAGGCTTTCCTGCAGGAAAACAGGTGCCGCATTGAGATATACGGACCGGATTATGCCGGCCGCTACGAGAATGTGGAAAGGCTGATCCGGGAAAACGACGTTGAGGATGTCGTTTTTTTACATCATGAGGTTCTGGGTGAAGAGAAAATCCAAAAGCTTCTCGACTCCGATCTGTTCATTCAGACCTCGCGCTTCGAGGGAATGCCTTTGGGAATCCTTGAGGCCATGAGTTACGGCCTTCCTTGTCTGGTGACGGAGGGAACGGCGCTCGGCGGTGAGATCGCAGCCGCCCGGGCCGGCTGGGTCGCCAAAACGGACGCGGAGGATATTGCCGGACATCTTGTCGATGCTGTCCGGGATCGTTCCCGTTGGCAGGAGTTCGGAGAAAACGGCAGAAAGGCCGTTCTCGAACGATATGCCTGGAATGTGATCGCGGCCGATACCTTGAAACAGTATGAAAGCATTTTGGCTTCAGGGAAAAAGTGAGACAAACGGTGTTCGTACACGCACAATGTGTATGGCCTGCTTGATTTACGCTTATACCGGCGGTTTACGAAAGGAATCATATAATGATTTTATATTATTGCATAACCCTCTGGTTTTTTATTATTCTCCTTCTCGGGCTGAGACCGGATTCTGCACTCGCCGCTGAAAGCTGGCCAAAGCTGCCGTCAGATAAGAGCGCCAGGCGAAATCACCTTATCGTTTCCGGTATGGCGTTCGCAGGCTTTGCGCTGTTGTGGTTTTTGACTGCTTTTCGCTCGGCGGAAATCGGAAACGACACAAAAAACTATATAGCAATGTTTTCAAGGCTGTTTTCGCAGGGAATCAGCAAAAAAATCAGATTTGAAATCGGTTATCAATTACTAAACATCTTTATCTATAAGTTTACCCAAAGCGAGCATGTGTTCCTGATCATCATGGCTGCGATTATGTACGCGGGGATCGGTTTTTATATTTTCCATTTTTCCAAAAATCCTGCTGTATCGGTCTGCCTGTTCTTTGCTTGCTTTTTCTCGGTTTATACATGCCTTTTCAGGCAGGGGCTCGCGATGATAGTCGCACTTTACGGCTACCAGCTGCTAAAAAGCAGAAGAAGAGTATTTGCCGCTTTGGTATTTCTCCTGGCCACAACTTTTCATCTGTCCGCTTTTGTTTGTTTTTTACTGTTTCTGGATTTGAAGATTCTGCAGAATCGGCTTGTCGTTTTCGGCACGACGGTTTTATGCGCCGTTGTTTCCCGTTTAGGACTCTTTAAAGTAGCTGTGAGCCTGATCGCGCCAAAGTACTATCACTATTTCACGACGCAATACGCTTCTTCGGGATGGCTTGCGATTACTTGTTATCTGGTTTTTTACGCCGGCATGTATTATCTGGTCAGCTGCTCGGTATCCAAAGACCGCCGAGCGGACAGAACGGTTTCGGCGAATTTTGCGTTTCTGCTGATCCTGACTGCGTTCGGATATGCCATCAACCTGTTCGACAGGGTGGGGGAGTATTTTCTGCTTATAGCCGTTTCTGAATTCCCCACTATTATGTACGAAGGGAAAATGAAACACTACAGGCTATGGGTTTTCGTCGTTTGCGCGGCTTTCCTGGCGTTGTTCATTTTTGTGCTTCTTTTCCGCCCCGGATGGAATCATCTGTATCCCTACGAATTCTGGCATTGACAGGAATGCCGGATAACCTTATCCCGTATTCTGCACTGCATTTGTCCGCATCGAGGAGAAACACACATGGCCTCTCGCTATAAATCCCTGCTGAAGGATACTCTGATCTTCGGCTTGGGGAATTTTGGAACAAAACTGATCCTGTTCCTGATGGTTCCGCTCTATACGAACTATATGTCAGATGCGGAATTCGGAATTGCGGATCTTGTTTTTACAATTGCACAGCTGATGGCGCCCTTTATCTCGGTAGTCATTTTTGACGCCGTTATCCGATTCGGCCTTTCCCAAAACGAGAAAAGAGAGAACGTTCTGCTGGTCGGCGTTGTCGTATGGGGGATGTCCGTAATCCTCGGTCTGCTCCTGACGCCCATCATCGGACTGTACAGAACCATGAACGAATGGAAATGGTATTTGTACATCTATGTGATCTCCAGTATTGCGGACAGCATCGGATACTGCTACTTAAAAGCAAAAGGGAAAAACAAGCTGTACGCCTTGCTGAGCGTCATTCAAACCGCTTTGATGGCGAGCCTGAACGTGTATTTTCTCGTATACCGCTCGATGGGGATACGCGGATACCTGCTGGCGTATATCATTTCTGAAATCTCTGTGGATATTTGCCTGTTTTTTGCAGCCGATGTCGGCCTCGATCTGAAAAAGGCGCAGTTTGACAGAGATCTGTTCAAGCGGATGGTCCTTTTCTCATCGCCCTTGATCCTCAACAATGTTTCCTGGTGGGTGATCCAATCCTCCGACAAAGTGATGGTGGAGGCCATGATCTCCGCGGCTGCGCTGGGCATCTATACGGCCGCCGCCAAGATCCCGGCCCTTATCAACGTAATGGTCACCATTTTCCAACAGGCCTGGGGCATTTCTGCGGTAAGGGAATTTGAGTCCTCAAACGACCGTGAGTATTACTCGACCGTGCTTCGCTATCTGTTCCTGTTTATTTCCGGAGCCTGCATCGTTTTTGTCGCCTTCATGAAGGTTTTCATGACGCACTATGTCGGCAAGGACTTTCATGAGGCCTGGCATTATGTCCCGCTGCTGCTGGTCAGCGCGGTGTTCGCGGGGATCGCGGGCTATTTCGGCTCGATGTACAGCGCCTTGAAAAAGTCCGTCAACAACATGCTCTCTACGGCGACGGCCGCCTTTGTTAACATCGTCGTGAACTTTATCCTGATTCCGGTGATGGGGATCTGGGGCGCTGTGATCGGAACGCTTGCGGCTTATCTTACGATCGCCTTTGCCAGACTCTTCGATGTGAAGAGGTTCGTAACGATCGACATACGCTGGCGGATATTTCTCCCGACCTTGCTTATCCTGATCGTTCAGGCCGCTCTCGTTTCGATCGATTATCACGTTTATCTGGTTTCGGCCCTTGCCGCCGCCGCCTATCTGGCGCTGAATTTCAGCGATCTTGCAACTCTCGTGAAACAGATTAAGGCGCATATTTCGCCGTGATTTACCCGCAAGGCCCCCCAAGGCCTTTACTCCGATCTATTATGCCTGAAAAGAAAAGAGCGTCAAAGAGACATGAAGCAACTGACAAGCGAAGAATATAAGAACAAGCTGCTCGAAATGATCGAAAAAGTCGATGGGATCTGCCGCGAAAACGGCTTCTGGTATTCCATCGTTTACGGCACGCTCCTCGGCTCGGTCAGGCATCGGGGCTTTATTCCCTGGGACGACGACATGGATATTGCCATGCCGAGAAGTGAATATGTCAAACTCAGACAATATATCAACACCCATCCTGAGTGCGGCTTGGTTTTTATCGACATCACCAATCACCGTGATACGATCTATATTTGCGGGAAAATATGCGATACCGACACGATCGTAAAGGAATCCAGCTTTCGGATGGTGGAGGATTACGGCGCATTCATCGACGTGTTCCCGCTTGACAATATCCCGGATGATGAGACGCAGCGGAAACAATTCAAATCTCGCGCGCGGTATATGGCCAGGCTTGTCCAGCACTCGGCGAAGCTCAGGCCGGGAAAGCCGGACGGGCTGAAGCACGCGGTGCTGCTCTATGCGGCTTTTATCTATGCGCATTGCTTCAATACGCACAAGCTCATCCGAGATCTGGACGCCCTTTGCAGGAAATACAGTGAAGAGGAAACGAAGTATATGGGGGTCCCGTATTTCATTTCCTTTTTCAAAAAAACGGATTTTGAGGAGCTTATCGACCTGCCTTTTGAGCGGCTCTTACTGCGCGGCCCTAAGAACTATGAGAATGTTTTGAGCTGCTCTTATGAGAACTTCCGCCAGATCCCGCCGCCCGAAGAGCGCACGAATCATCTGGTTGAGTGCTATTGGAAAGAATAAGCGGCTGCTGAACGCGATTACTTGATTCATCGAGGAGAGAAGAACATGCTTAATTTCACAGTCGGCCCCGTCATGTGCAGCGAAGAGGTCTGCGCCGTCGGCGGAGAACAGGTGCCCTATTTCAGAACGCCGGAATTCTCCGCGCTGATGTTTGAAAACGAGCGTTTGATGTTGAAGTTCGCAAAGGCGCCGTCCGGGGCGAAAGCCGCGTTTATGACCAATTCGTCCACGGGATCGATGGAAGCGGTCGTGATGAACTGTTTTTCAAAGGACGACAAGGTTCTCGTCATCGACGGCGGCAGCTTCGGCCATCGTTTTGCGGAGCTATGTGAGATCCATGAGATCCCTTATACGGCACTGAAGCTTCGTCGCGGACAAAAGCTGACGAGGGAACAGCTCTTTGAATATGACGGAAAAGGCTTTACCGGACTGCTCGTCAACGTTGACGAGACCTCTACCGGCGTTCTTTATGACGCGGAGATGATCGGCGAGTTCTGCCGTCGGAACAACACTTTTTATGTTTGCGACTGCGTTTCTTCCTTTTTGGCTGATCCGTTCGATATGGCGCATTGCGGAGCGGACGTGATGATCACAGGCTCTCAAAAGGTGCTGGCCTGCCCTCCGGGGATCTCTGTCATCATCCTTGCGCCCGGAGCCGTCGAACGCGTTAAAAATGCCAAGGTCAGATCCATGTACTTCAACCTGGCTGACGTGCTGAAAAACATGGAGCGGGGGCAGACCCCGTTCACGCCGGCCGTCGGGATCCTGCGGCAGATCAACGCGAGACTCAAGGAAATCGAATCCGCCGGCGGTGCAGACGCGGAAATAGCCCGCGTTGCGGCTCAGGCGAAAGATTTCCGGGAGAAGATCAAAGAGCTGCCGTTCGAATTCGTGTCCGAATCTCCGGCAAACGGCGTGACCCCCGTTCATCCGCTGAACGCGGACGCCTATGAGATCTTCATGACGCTCAAGGACGAATATGGGATTTGGATCTGCCCGAACGGCGGAGAAATGAAGAGTACGGTTTTTCGTGTCGGCCATATCGGCCATCTGAGCCATGAGGATAACACGACGCTGATCGATGCGCTGAAGGATATGCAGGGGAGAGGCTTGATCTGATCCTTTTCCGGCGGAATGGAGAGAGAAACTATGGTTAAGGTCATCACTTACGGCACGTATGATCTGCTGCATTACGGTCATATTCGCCTTCTTGAGAGGGCAAAGGCCCTCGGCGATTATCTGATTGTCGGCATCACCAGCGACGACTATGACAAGTCCAGGGGAAAGATCAACAACCAGCAGTCCCTTATCGAACGGATCGCCGCGGTCAAGGCGACAGGTCTTGCGGACGAGATCATCGTTGAGGAATATGAAGGACAGAAGATCGACGATATCCGACGCTATAACGTCGATATTTTCACGGTCGGCTCTGACTGGGTAGGAAAGTTCGACTATCTGAACGAATACTGCAAGGTGATTTATCTTCCGCGCACGGAAGGCGTCTCCAGCTCCATGCTCAGAGCTGAGAAAAGAAAACTCAGAATCGGAACGCTCGGCGAAGGGAACCTTTGCAGGAAGTTCGTCAGGGAGATGCAGTTCGTCAACGGTGTCGAATACAGGGAGTGCAAGGAAACTCTCGACGAGGTTGACGCCGTATATGTCGCTACCCACCCGAAGCAGCACTACGAAGACGTCAGGAGATCACTGGAAGCAGGAAAGCATGTGATCTGCGAATCTCCCATCGCGCTGTCCTCCGAACAGTATCAGGAATTGATAAACCTGGCGCATTCGAAAAACCTTGTCCTGGTCGATGCGATCAAGACGGCCTATTCCACCGCTTACTCCAGACTGCTTGTTGTTGCCAAAAGCGGAAGGATCGGGGATATCATTTCGGTCGATACCGTGTGCACGAGTCTTGAAGACGGCGCCTGGGAAGCGGGGGCTGATCTGAGCAGCAAGCAGAACAGTATCTGCGCTTGGGGCCCCACGGCCATGCTCCCCATTTTTCAGCTGTTAGGCCCCGCGTACAAGTCCAGCTCGATAGTTGCCAGGATCCTTGACAAAGATCTCAATTATGACGGTTACACCAAAGTAGACTTCGTCTTCGATAAAGCCGTCGCTTCCGCAAAAATCGGAAAGGCGGCCAAGGCGGAGGGTGAAATGATCATCACCGGCACAAAGGGCTATATTTTTGTCCCGGCTCCATGGTGGAAGACGGATTACTTCGAAGTGCGTTTCGAGAATGCCGCCGACAACAAACGCCATTTCTATCAGCTAGACGGCGAAGGGATCCGTTATGAGATCGTTGCTTTTGCAAAAGAGATTGAAAGCGGAAAGCGGAATTTTTATATAAGCGAAGAAACGACGAGGGCGATCATCAATGTGATCGAAGACTTTGAAAAAGGCAATTACGTTGAGATTTGAGCAGGAGAGCCATGAGCAAAGCAAAGGAACTGAATCCTGAACAGTTCAGAAGAATGCAGCTCGTCGAGCTGGACATGCTTGTTGAATTCGACAGGGTTTGCCGCAAAAACGACATCAACTATGTTCTCTTCGGCGGAAGTCTCCTGGGCGCAGTCCGACATAAGGGCTTTATCCCGTGGGATGACGACGCAGATATCGGCATGCTCCGTGAGGATTATGATCGCTTCAAGGAGCACATGCAGGAAATGGACCCCCGGATATGCTATTTCCAGGACCATGATACGGACCCGGAGTATCGCTGGGGCTATGGGAAGCTGCGCAGAACGGGAACAAAGTATGTTCGGGTCGGGCAGGAACACTTGAAATGCCGCACGGGAATCTTTGTTGACGTTTTCCCCATGGACGACATTCCGCTTGGCGTTCCCGGACAGATCCTGCAGGATCGGTTTTGCTTCTGCATGAGAAAGATCCTGTGGTCCGAGGTCGCGCGGGTCAATACAAAAGGCTTTTGGAAAGTATGGTTTTCGCTCCTGTCTCGGATCCCTGTTTCGGTGCCTTTTGCCGCCTTCTCGCTGTTTACGAAAAAAAGCAGAAATGATTCTCCGAACCGGGTCAGATGTCTTTCTTTCCCGGCCACAGGGACACTCTATAAAAAGAACCCGATCGCCGAACGCTACGGCATGCCGAAATCATGGTTTACCGATCGCGCCGAATACATGTTCGAAGGACATTCCTTTTTCAGCTCAAAGGACTATGATACGGTGCTGAAGTATATCTATGGGGATTATATGAAGCTGCCCGACGAAAAAGGTCGGGAGCAGCACTCGCCCTTTTCTGAAATCGCTTTTCCGGAAGACCGGCTCGAGGTGAGCGTGAGATGATCCGAAGATGTTCACAACAGGATGAGAACAGGATCCTTGCCTATATCGGCTCGGATTATCCCCGCTGTCTATATCTCTATTTGGACATAAAGAGATATGGGATAGGCTCGGATTCGATCGATGTTTTTCTCCAGCAGAAAGGCGATACGGTCTCGGCGGTCTTGCTGAAGTACTACTCCTGCCTGCATGTTTTCTCAAGAGACGACTCTTTTGACGCGGCTGAATTAGCAGACTTTTTTCTCGGCGGATGCTTCACGATGCTGTATTGCGCAACGCGAACGGCCGAGAAGATCTATTCGGCATTTCCGGATGCATGGAAGACAAAGGCTGACGTCAGGAACGGCTGGGTGGCGCAGATCCTCTCCGTAGACAAAGAAGCGCGGGGAGAGGCCGTCCCCGCGCAGAAAAACGATTTTGATCAGATCACCAGATTGATACTCGCGGACGAGGATATCGGCAAATCGTATCGCCATGAGGTCCTTGCCAAGCAGCTGGAAGAACGAAACAGGGAAGGCTATGCGCGCAACCTTGTCATCAGGCAGGACGATCTGGTCGTCGCCCATGCCTGCACGAACGCGGAAGTGGAAAATATCGCCGTTGTGGCTGAGCTGATCGTCAGGAAAGAGTATCAAAAAAAGGGCTTTGCCTCCGAAATATGGAGAGACTTATGCCACAGGCTGCTTTCGGAAGGAAAGGAAGTATACTCCTTCTACTATTCGGAGGAATCCAGAATGCTACATAAGCATATCGGCTTCATCGAAAAATGCGAATGGACAAAAATCGTGATCGCTTAGGCTTTGGCCTTGGCGGCCGCTAATCGAATGATCACCGGGCGAAAGGCTTTTGTCATCTTTTTTTGAAAGAGAGTGTATGGCGTTGAATGAAGATTTAAGCAAATTGTGGGCCGTGGAGCTCAACTTGCTTGAGAAACTCAAGGAGATCTGCAAAAAATACGAATTGACCTACTTCGCCTCCGACGGAACGCTTTTGGGCGCGGTCCGTCATAAGGGTTTCATCCCTTGGGACGATGATATGGACTTCTTCTTGCTGTGGCCTGATTATCAGAAACTCATGGAGGTCGCGCCGAGGGAGTGTCAATATCCGTTCTTCTTTCAGTGCATTTATACGGAACAGGATGCCATGGCAAACGCCTGCAGACTGAGAAGATGCGACACCACCGGATTTACAAAATGGGAGCACGAGAATGTCGGCTCGGGGTATAATCGAGGAGTTTTTATCGACGTTTTCCCGCTGTTCTATGTCCCGGATTCCGAGGAAGAGAGAGCGAATCAGAAAGAGACGGTGATGCATCTTTGGAGATGCATCCACGGACACGACGCCCTGATCCGGCGTGGGGAGGGGAAAGCGGTCAACGAACAGTATGAGAGCTTTATTCCCGAGTATCTTGAGCTCTGCAGGAGCATGGGGATCAGCAAGGCTGAGGAACCCGACATCGTTTGGCTGAAGGAAGAATACCTGAAGGCCTGCGCCTGGGGACTGAGAGAAGCAAAGGAAGTAGGAGTTACCTCGATCAGATGTCATGCTCCGCATATGATGTGGAATGCAGAATGGTTTGACCATTCCGTTGAATTGCCCTTTGAGAGCACCGCTGTCAATTGCCCGGCCCAGTATGAAAAGATACTGGAAAGGGAGTACGGCGATTGGAGGACCCCCGTAAGAGGCAGTGCGGATCATGAAATGTTTGTAGTTGATACGGAAACCCCGTGGGAGCAGTTTATGGAGGAACGGGGCGCGCTGATCTGAGTTCTTCCTTTTGCGCTGAAAAAAGCCGGAATGCACAGGCTGCGCGTTTGCGTCGGCCATATCAGAAAAGAACCGGGATGACGGTTTACCGTCATCCCGGT
>JAFSNA010000078.1 GCA_017447645.1 Oscillospiraceae bacterium | reverse complement strand
GCCGTTGTCGCCGCTGGTGCTGCCGCCGTCGCCGCCGGTATTGCCGTTGTCGCCGCCGGTATTGCCGTTGTCGCCGCCGGTATTGCCGTTGTCGCCGCCGGTCTCGCCGCCGTCGCCGCCGGTATTGCCGTTGTCGCCGCCGGTATTGCCGTTGTCGCCGCCGGTCTCGCCGCCTTCACCGCCGGTGCCGGGATCCTCGCCCGTACCGGGCGAAGCCGTGGGCTCCGGCGTCGGTTGCGCCGTAGGCTCCGGCGTCTCGCCGGGAACGGTGATCTCCTCGATCTCGGGGGAAGGCTGCGGGGTCGGCTCCGGCGTTGCCGCAGGCGCCGTCCACGGCGGCGTATCGGTCACGGTGATCTTCGCGCCGGAGGAGGCCAGCATCTCTCCCCTGCTGTCCGTGAGAAGAGCGACGGCGTACCATCCGTTCAGAGACTTGGGAACAGTGTTCACATGGAAAACAGATCTGTTGCCGTCTTTACAGCTCAAGCCGGGGAATTCTTTTTCGATGGCCGGATCGTTCCAGACGATCTCGCGCGTGTAGTCCGGCGAAACGAAACGCCATTCGATCGAAGAGGCGTTGTTCGCATAGCAGATAAACATGACGCTGCCGTTTACCACGACTGTTTCGTCGCTCGGATGCTTTGTGATCCTGACGAGCTTGGAGGTCGCGATCTTGAAGAAGCTCGCAGGATCGGGCGTGGGCTCGGGAGTCGGTTCCGGCGTTGGCTCCGGTGTGGGCTCTGGCGTCGGCTCGGGCGTGGGCTTTGGCGTGGGCTTCGGCGTCGGTTCCGGCGTCGGCTCGACGGTAACGGCCGGCGCAGGGTCGGCGATCTCAGGTCCCGATGCGGATTTCTTCACCTGCAGTATCTGAAAAATCAGGCAGCCGATCAGCCCCAGCAATATGAGAAGAACGATCACCGCCGCGATGATCTTTCCGCGCTCGCTCCTCTGCTCCACATGACGATATTTATTTTGCGTCTTTTTCATGATCGCCGTCTCCTGCGTATTGATTCGGAATGATCTTACAAGAAAAAAGGCTTTTCGCGTCGGTATTATAGCAAACAAAGGCAGAAAACGCAAGTAATGCAGGCGCGTTATTTGACAGGGGAAACGCCGCGGGCATGAGCGAAAGCACTTTACTCTTCCCTCATACGTGCTTTTATGATAAAATACATTCAGTTTTCCGGATCGGGGCGTGAAGCATGCAATACATCCAAAACAATTATATCACCGTCGGCTACGGACTCAAACGCAGCTACGGCGGCAATCAGATGGCCTCGGCATCAAGCACCATGCGCGAGGTGGGCTGCGGCGTGATCGCGGCCCTCGATCTGTTGCTCTATCTCTGCCGCTTTCATTCCGATTCCGCCTGCGAATTCTTTGCGGAGGCAGCCGAGGACGGCTGTATCGATGAAAAAGAATACGACGAGCTGGCGCAAAGGCTTTCAAAACGCTTTTTCCCCATGATCCCGAAGCTGGGCATCAACGGCCTGATGCTCGCCGCAGGATTGAACCGCTTTTTCCGGCATTACCGGCTCCCCTACCGGGCCGGCTGGGGCTTCGGAAGCGGAAAGCTTTTTGCCGAGATAGAAGACATGCTCGCACGAGATATACCCGTCATCCTTTCCGTCGGGCCGAATTTCCCTCTGTTCTGGCAAAAGCATGAACTCAGCTTCTATGCTTCGCGCGCGGACGGCTCGTTTTACCGCGCCTGCGGCATCAAGGCCCATTACGTCACGGTGACGGGCATCGACGCGCAGCGTCTGCAGATCTCGTCCTGGGGACGCGCGTATTATATCGACCGCGGCGAATACATGGACTATATCCGCCGCCGCAGCGGCAGCATCGTCAGCAACATCGTCAAGATCCGTGAAACGAAAAACGGAACTTGAAAGAACTGGAATATAATGATAAAATTATTTTAATTAATCCGCAAAGCGGAGAACGGAGAAGAGAAATGAATCAGGACAGAATCACCAGGCGCAACCTGTGGACCTTCCCCCTTGGCACGGTCGGCCGCGATATGATCTACAATCTCGTGACCAGCTATCTGTACACCTTTGTTCTCTTTACCAGACAGCTCACACCCGCACAGCTGTCGGCCATCGCCGCCATCATGGTCGCCGCGCGTGTCTTCGACGCGTTCAACGACCCGATCATGGGCAATATCATCGAGCGTACCCGTTCCAAATGGGGCAAATTCAAGCCCTGGCTCGTCATCGGCATCCTGACGACCTCCGTGGTCATTTACGCCGCCTTCAATACCAAGCTCCAGGGCTGGAACTTCGTATGGTTCTTCGGCGTGGCCTACTTCATGTATTCCATCACCTACACCATGCATGACATCTCCTATTGGGGCATGGTGCCCGCTCTGAGCTCCGACGCCAATACCCGCAACCAGCTCACCTCCCGCGCCACGCTCTTTGCCGGCATCGGCGGCATGATGGCCGCCGCCTTTATCCCGATGCTCACCGCAGGCGACAAGGCGATCGGCGGCAACGCCGTGACGGCCTACGGGATCATCGCTCTGGCCTTTGCGATCCTCGGTCCCGCTTTCCTGGCGATCACGGTCTTCGGCGTCACCGAACTGCGCGATTATAACGACGAGCCCGCGCCTCCGATCAGCTTCAAGAAGATCTGGAAAACGATCACCGGAAACGACCAGCTGCTCTGGATCGCGCTGATCTTCCTGATCCAGCAGATCGGCAACGGCATCGTGCTCTCCGGCATCGGCTCGACCTACATTTACGTTGATTTCGGTTATCAGGGCGGCTTTTTCACGATGTTTCAGATGCTCGGCATGATGGTCACCGGCTTCCTGATGCTCTTTTATCCCGTCATCTCCCGTCACATGCACCGCAAAAAGCTGATGGACGTGCTGATGATCGTCTCCGCCGTAGGATATGTCATCATGCTCCTTCCCGGTCTGTTCATGCCGAAGGGACTGGCTGCCGTCGGCCCCTACGATCTGAAGTTTGTCATCGTCACGCTGGGTTACATGCTTGCCAACTTCGGCCAGTACGGCTTCTATCTGATCATGATGATCTCGATCATGAACACCGTCGAGTACAACGAGCTCAAGCACGGCACCCGCGACGAGGGCATCGTCTCTTCGCTGCGTCCCTTCCTGACCAAGCTGGCCTCCGCGCTGACCATTGCCATCGCGACCGGCACCTATATCGTTTTCGGTCTGCTCAAATACACCAACGGCATCGCCGAGCAGGAACAGCTGGCCAACCAGGGTCTGATCACCGAAACGGAGAAAGGCCTTGCCATCACCGAGCTGCTCAAGGACGTCCAGCCCTCGCAGGCGAACGCACTCATGATCGTGATGACCGTTCTCCCCTGCCTGCTGATGTTCCTCTCCTACATTCTTTACAAGAAGCACTATAAGCTTGACGAGGACGAATACGATCGGATCTGTGAAGAGATCAAAAGTAAAAAGAACGAGGGCGCCGTTATCGAAGCCATCGAGTAAAAAAACTCTATGAATATTCAAGGCTGTGAAGCGTGCTTCACAGCCTTGTTTTTTTATGGGAAAGACGGATTCATCGCATAGACGTTTTTCTCGTCCAGCCTGTCGAGCGTCAGGCGCAGCGCCTCGCCGAAGCGCTGATAGTGCACGATCTCCCGCTCGCGCAGGAATTTGATCACGTCGTTCACGTCCGGATCGTCGCTCATCCGCAGGATATTGTCATAGGTTACACGGGCTTTTTGCTCGGCGGCCAGATCCTCGTTCAGATCGGCGATCGCGTCGCCCTTGACTCCGATCGAGGCGGCGCTCCAGGGGAAGCCGGAAGCGGCCGTCGGATACACGCCGGCGGTGTGATCGACGAAATAGATATCGATGCCGCTTTTTTTGATCTCCTCCTCCGTCATCTCCCGCGTCAGCTGGTGGAGGATCGTGCCCACCATTTCCAGATGGCCCAGCTCCTCAGTGCCGATGTCGGTCAAAAGGCCTTTGAGTTCCGCATAGGGCATGGAAAAACGCTGGGAGAGATAGCGCATCGAGGCGCCCAGCTCGCCGTCCGGGCCGCCGTACTGGGAAATGATGAATTTGGCGAGCGCCGGATTGGGATTCTTGATCCGCACGGGATACTGCAGCTTTTTTTCGTATACAAACATTTTTCAGTCCTCCCCCGCTTTCTTCAGCTCCCACGGCCATGGCTCGCTGAGCCAGGCATAGCTTTTCATACCCAGCATGTCATTCTTCACGATCGGGCCGCAGAGCTCGTTATAACGCTTGTGCGCTTCCTTAGAGAGCGCCAGCACAGACTGATACATCCCGAAAGCTTCCCCGTCCTCGCGGTGCGTGTCGAGATAGATCGAAAGCTCATCGGCGACGAAGTCGATCGCCATCAAGTCGCCGAGGGGCGTTGCCGGGAGAGGACGGTTGACCATGCCGCGGAAGGGCAGATCCAGGCCGGGGAAGAGCGTGCCGCGCGCGATCGCGGTCTGGGGCGGATAATTCGGCTCGACGCTCTCCTGCATGGGCACATAGGCCGAGGCCAGCGCCGCACGCGAAGGCAGCGAGCCGAACAGAACATCGTTTCTTGCTTTATTGTCCACAATGATTCCTCCTGTATCGGATATGAGCACTTGCTCAGACCATCCTATGCAGAAGGGACAAAAAAAGCCGCCGCGGGAATACGGTCCCGCGGCGGTGCTTTTTTTGTTTTCAGCGGATCATGTCCGCAAACTCTTCCTCGCTGATGACCGGGATGCCGAGCTCCTGCGCTTTGCTCAGCTTGCTGCCGGCGTTTTCACCCGCGAGCACATAGCTCGTCTTTTTGCTCACCGAGCCGGAGGCCTTGCCGCCGTAACGTTCGATGATCGCGGAGGCTTCCTCGCGCGTGTAGTTCTGCAGCGCGCCGGTCAGCACGAAGGTCTTTCCGGCAAAGCGGCTGTCAACGACGCTCTCGCGGCTTTCAAAGCTCACGCCCGCCTCGCGCAGCAGTCGGATCTGATGCTTCGACTGATCCAGGGAAAACCATTCGGTGATGAAGCCGGCCGTAATCGCGCCGATGTCCGGGATCGCTTTCAGCTCGTCCTCTCCGGCAGCCATCACAGCGTCGAGATCCGGAAAATGCATGGCCAGCGTTTTGGCGGCCTTCTGTCCGACCTGGCGGATGCCGAAGGCGCACAGGAGCCGCGCCAGACCGGCCTGCTTGCTTTTTTCGATGGCGGCGATCAAATTCTGCGCGGATTTCTCGCCCATACGCTCGAGCATGGCGACGGACTGCGCCTCCAGATAATAGAGGTCGGCTGAGCTTTTAACGAGACCGCTGTTGATCAGGCTCTCGCACACGGAAATGCCGAGACCCTCGATGTCCATCGCCTCGCGCGAGGCAAAGTGCGCGATATTGCGCAGACGCTGGGCGGGGCATTCGGGACTTGTGCAGCGCAGCGCGGCGCCGTCCTCGTCCCGCACGACGGGCGAGCCGCACTCCGGGCAGAACGCGGGCATTCTGAAGGGAACGGTCCCCTCGGGTCGTTTGGCATAGTTGACGGAAACGACCTCGGGGATGATCTCGCCCGCCTTCTGCAGCACGACCGTGTCGCCGAGGCGCACATCGAGGCGATCGATGTTGTCCTGATTATGCAGCGTGGCGGCGGAGACCGTTGTTCCGGCCAGACGCACGGGCTCGACGATCACCTTGGGCGTCAGCACGCCCGTGCGTCCGACCTGAACGGCGATATCGAGCACACGGCTCTCCTTCTTCTCCGGCGGATACTTGAAGGCTACCGCCCAGCGGGGAGCCTTGGCCGTACTGCCGAGCGCGCTGCGCTGGGACAGCGAGTTGATCTTGATGACCGCGCCGTCCATGTCGAAAGGCAGCTCTCCCCTGTTTTCACCCAACCATTCGATACGCTCGACACAGTCGCGGATATTGTCGTAGACCTTATACTGCACGACCGGGAAGCCCATGTCGCGCATAGCGTCAAGCGTTTCCGCGTGGGTCAGGAAAGGCTCGCCGGAGCTATACTGCAGATTGAAGCATATGATATCCAGTTTGCGCGAGGCGGCGACCTTCGGGTCAAGCTGGCGCATTGATCCCGCTGCGGCGTTGCGCGGGTTTGCCAGCAGCGGCTCGCCCCTGATCTCACGTTCGCGGTTGAGCTCCTCAAAGACCGCCTTGGACATATAGACCTCGCCGCGAACGATCAGCCGCTCGGGCGCGTTATCGATCCGCAGCGGGACAGAGCGCACCGTACGCAGGTTTTCCGTCACGTCTTCGCCCGTCGTGCCGTCGCCGCGCGTCGCGCCGCGCACGAAAACGCCGTTTTCGTATTCCAGCGACATCGAAAGGCCGTCGATCTTCGGCTCGACCGTGTAATTGTGACTCTCCGGGATCAGGCTGTCCATGCGCTCGCCGAAGGCGAACAGCTCGTCGTAGGAGAAAACGTCCGTAAGGCTTTCGAGCGGGACCTGATGATGCACCTGCGTGAACTGCGAGAGAGCCTGCCCTCCGACACGCTGGGTGGGAGAGTCGGGCGTGATGAGCTCCGGATGCTCGCTCTCAAGCGCTTTGAGACGCTGCATGAGCATGTCGAACTCGTAGTCCGAGATCACAGGCGCGTCATAAACGTAATAGAGCTTGCTGTGATAATTGATCTCACGGCGAAGCTTGTCGATCTCTTTCTGGACGTCCATCGTTCTCACTCCTTGTTTTCCAGCATGGCACTGACAGCCATCATGATGCCGAGCCTGCCGGATTCATAGGTAAGTCCTCCCTGCAGATATACCGTGTAAGGCGGGCGGAAGGGGCCGTCGGCCGAGAGCTCGATCGAGGAGCCCTGAATAAAGGCGCCGGCCGCCATGATGACCGGACAGTCGTAGCCGGGCATCTGCCACGGCTCCGGCGTAACATAGGAATCCACCGGCGCGCCCGCCTGGATCCCGGCGCAGAAGCGTTTCATGTTCTCTGCCGTGCCGAGCTTGACCATCTGAATGATGTCAGAGCGGATCTCGGTCGTATTCGGCGAGGTTTCAAATCCGATGCGCTCCATCATGGCCGCGCAGAAAACGGCCGTTTTCAGGGCCTGTGCGACCGTGTGCGGGGCAAGGAAAAGCCCCTGGTATAGAAGTCTGCTCACGCCGAGCGTCGATCCGCACTCGCCGCCGATGCCGGGCGTCGTCAGACGCATGGCCGCGCGCTCAACGAGCTCTTTTTTCCCGGCCACATAGCCGCCGGTCGGTGCGACGCCCCCGCCGGGGTTTTTGATCAACGAGCCCGCGATGATGTCCGCGCCGACCTCCGTCGGCTCGACCGTCTCGGTAAATTCGCCGTAGCAGTTATCGACCATGATATAAGCCGTCGGGTTGGCAGATCGGACGGCGGCGCAGATCCGTCCGATCTGCCTGACGGAGAGCGCCGGACGGTCCTCATAGCCGCGGGAGCGCTGGATCAGGACCGCTTTGACCCCGGGATCGGCGGCCGCTTTCGCGATCGCTTCGTAATCCGGGGCGCCGGAGGCGCTAAGCTCTACCTGCGCGTAATCAACGCCGTAGAATTTCAGCGAGCCGTGATAGTCTCCGCCGATACCGATCGCGCAGCGCAGCGTGTCGTACGGCGCGCCCGTCGCGGCCAGGATCTTATCTCCCGGACCGACCAGAGCGAAGAGCGCGGCGCTCAGCGCGTGCGTGCCGTTGACGAAGCCCGTGCGGACGAGCGCGGCCTCCGTGCTAAAGACCTGGGCGTAGATCCTGTCCAGCGTCTCGCGGCCGAGATCGTCATAGCCGTAACCGGTCGTCCCGGCAAAGCAGGCTTCGGAAACACGGTTGTCCTGAAAGGCCTGCATGACCTTGCGGGTGTTTTCCTGCGCGATGCGGTCGATCCGGGCAAATCGATCCTGCAGATCTATTTCCGCCTCTTCGGCGAGCTTATATACCTCAGGCTTAATATCCGATATCTTCATCTCTCAGCTCCATGACCATTTTTTTGAAGTGATTCCCGCGAGCGGCGAAATTGGGAAAGGCGTCGAAGGAGGCGCAGGCCGGCGAGAGGATGACGATGTCTCCGCTCTCCGCGGAGGCTGCGGCGGCACGGACGGCGTCGTCGAAGCCGTCGATCACCTCAAAAGGAAGCTTGCTTTCGGGATAAAGCGGCGAGGCTTCGATCGCAGAGCGGATCTTCCCTGCCGTCGCGCCGGTAATGAAGACGCGCCTGGCGTAACGGCAAAGATCGTCGCCGAGTCCGTCGAAGGCGATATGCTTGTCGTAGCCGCCGACAATGATGATCGGCTTGCGTTTCAGCGCACGGAGCCCGGCCGCGGTGCGCGAGGGGCTCGACGCGATCGAATCGTTGATAAAGAGCACACCCTTTATTTCGCGTACCTGCTCGAGGCGATGCTCGACGCCGGCGAAGCACGCGGCGACGGAGTGACAGACCTCATCCGGGACAAGCCCTTCTGTCGCGGAAAAGGCGGCAAGATAGTTCTGTACGTTGTGTTCGCCCGGGATGCGGATCTCCGCGGCCTCCATGATGCGGCGCGCCCGGCCGTCCTGTACACGGTACAGCACGCCGTCGAGGCAGTACGCGCCGTTTTCGACCCGGCTTTTATCGGAAAAATAGGATATCCTCGAGCGTGCGGCCGCGGCATAATAGGCGCTGTGCCCGTCGTCCAGATTGAGGACGAGGCGGTCCTCAGCCGTCTGTGCGGTGAAAATGGTTTTTTTTGCGTCGATGTAATCCTGATAATCCTTGTGCTTGTCCAGGTGATTCGGAGAGATATTCGTGATGACGGCCACGTCCGGGCGGCAGCTCATGCTGTGAAGCTGGAACGAGCTGAGCTCAAGAACGGCGAAATCGGCGGGGCGCATCAGGGGCACGTCGCAGAGCAGCGGACGGCCGATGTTCCCGCCGAGGTGGACGGTATGCCCCGACGCTTTCAGCAGCTCGGAAATGACGGTCGTGGTCGTGGTCTTGCCGTCGCTGCCGGTGACGGCGATCTTCCGGCAGGGACAAAGGGCAAAGAAGACCTCCATTTCCGAGGTGATCTCACTGCCCTTCTCCGCTGCGGCAAGCAGATGCGGATCAAAAGGCATCAGACCGGGTGTGCGGAAGATCAGATCGTGATCAAGGCCTTCGAGATAGTCCTCGCCCAGCTTGAGCGACGCGCCAAGGGCTTTGAGCTCAACGCCCTTGTCGCCCATCTCATCAAGCGAGCGTTTGTCGCACACGGTCACATCACAGCCGTTTTCAAGCAGCAGACGGATCAGCGGCATATTGCTGACGCCCGCGCC
The DNA here is from genome assembly GCA_017447645.1 of Oscillospiraceae bacterium. GTDB lineage: Bacteria > Bacillota > Clostridia > Oscillospirales > Oscillospiraceae > Limivicinus. The sequence continues at coordinate 12,024 of JAFSNA010000078.1, read as the reverse complement.
GACGACGGCGATGCGCTTTTCTTTTACGGAATCGACATATTCGTTCAATGTCAACGGACTCACCTCATTCGGATGCATCGGCTTTTATTTATTATACGTCCGAAAGGACATAAAGACAAGTTTCTTCTTGACTTAATGCGCTCTCTTGGATAAAATATGCCCCGTGAGCAGACCGAGCGGCCGCGGGTGTAAGGCGAAAGCCTGCACATGAGGAAAGTCCGGGCTCCACAGGGCAAGGATAACGGGTAACGCCCGCCAGGGGTGACCCTCGGACAAGTGCAACAGAAAGATACCGCCCGAAGCATCACGCTTTGGGTAAGGGTGGAAAGGTGGGGTAAGAGCCCACCCGCCGCATGGAGACATGCCGGTGCTGTAAACTCTATCCGGAGCAACGCCGTGGGAGAGCACAAAGATCGGCCCGATCGCTCTCAGGAGGCGGCTTGAGCCTGTCGGCAACGGCAGGCCTAGACAGATGGTCGCTTAAGACAGAACCCGGCTTACAGATCTGCTCATTTCGATATGAGAACTCCCGCCTGAACAGGCGGGAGTTCTCTTTTCCATTTGTTTGTTTTGAATAGCTCTTCGGAGGGATCTGCCGTCAATCTCCTCTGACAAGATTGATGTTGACGCCGCTGTCCAGAACGTTTTCCAGCTTCATGACGCCATCGGCCAGCGTTCCGTCAAGCTCGGCTCCGCCGCCCTCGGCATGGAAGGTCGTGCCGTCGAGCGTCCACTTCATGCCGTAATCCTTGCCCTCATAGTGGAAAGTCGCCTTTCCGCCGTTCTTCAGTTCAAGAGAAAAGCCGTCGGGAAACACTTTTGCAATGTCGATCGTAATGCCGGAATACTCGGCTGTGCTTGCTTCATACACGCCGGCGTTCGGATCCGGTTCGCTTGAGCCGCAGGCTGCCAGCGAGAGGAGAAGCGCGATCAGGAGAAGAATACTGACAATTCTTTTCATGGCTTGAATCCCTTCTATAAAGTTTTGGACTGCTGGATACAGTCTACTATCCTTTCCGGAAAATGTCAAACGCTTTCGCCGGGCATTGAAATGCGCATCCGCCCGCGCGGGAACAGGCCGCGAACGCGCACGAAAAAGGAGCGTAACGAGCGCTCCTTTTTTATGTCAGTCCTTCACGCGGTAACAGACCGTGCCCTCGATTTTGGAAACGATCACATAAAAATCCGTGATCGTCGGAGAGGTCAGCATGTTTTTATCGCGGATCAGCGTCTTTTCCGAGTATACGAGCGCGCACATCGCCCAGCCGTTGAAGGCATCCCGAGAGACATCGGGATCGTTCTCGTCTCCGAACAGTCTGAAGACGTCGGTCGTGGTCGTGTTTTTATACGGAAGGAAATAGTTGGTGTTGTATTTCCATCTCTCCTTGGGAGCCACCGCTCTGAAATCGTAGGTCCCCGCGTCCAGGTCATACTGGATCATGGCGAAGGCCTTCGGCGAAGAGGTCACCGTCGCGCTGCCGTTTCTGACGCAGAGGATCTCAATCTCGTCTTTTTCGGCGAGAAGAAGGCGCGCGATCGCGTTGTGGATCTTCCCGGTATCGTCCCGCCCCAGCGAATAAACCACCGCGATGTCAAAGTAATCCTTCCAGTTGTTCAGGCTCAGTTCAACGGTTTCGACGTTCTGATAATACTTCCCCCAGCCCTCTCCGGTCGCCAGATCGAGCGCCTGCGGATCGTCATTGTAAAACGAGCACCAGATGCGCTCGCCGTCCGCCACGAGCATCCAGCCGAAATCCCGGTTCTGATCGATGACCATTTGAAAGGCGGCGGGAAACGCGTCTCCGTTCAGCAGCAGCTCACCGTCCTCCGTAACGCTGAATTCTTCCACCGGAGCCTCGTTCCAAACGCTTCCCGCCCCGTCGCAGAGCGTCCAAGTGCCGACGAAGCGATCGAGGGGGCTTTCCGTCCCCTCCCTGTAAAAGTAAGCAAAGGAGGAATTCTCCGACAGAGGAAGCGGGTGACCGCAGGAGAGAAATCCGTGTACGAGGGAGATCGTTCCTTCCAGGTCGCCGCAGCGGTAAAGGATGACCTCGTCCGATGCCTCGAGCAGCTCGATCTCCTCGCCGTTCGCACTGAGCGTTCCGTCTTCGGTGAAAACAAGAACGTCCGCGGGATCGTTGAGAGAGATCCAGGTGCCGATCACAGATCCCGGCAGCTCGATCGCCGGAGTGAGTTCTTCCTCCGGCGCCGGCGTCTCCGGAACCGGCTCGGGCTCGCTGCCGCAGGCGGCCAGGAGCAGGAGCGCCGTCGCAAGCATGAGGATCCAAACGATTGTTCTCTTTCTCATAAGCAAATAACCGAAACGCCCGCTCGCCTCGTCCTATGTCTGCGGCAAGGCGGAGCGGGCATTTCGCTCCTTTATGATCCGGGAAAGGTCGTCGGGCTGATCACTCCGCGTCTTCCCAGTTGTGCCAGACGTTCTGAACGTCGTCATTGTCCTCGAACATATCGAGCATCTTCTGCATGTTTTTCACATCGTCCTCGTTTGAGAGCTTGATATAGCCGTTCTGAGGCAGCATCTCGACCTGGGCGGAGAGCAGCGTGTAGCCCTTGGCTGTCAGCGCGTCGGCGACGGAGGCGATCTCATCCTCGCCGGTATAGACGTTGAAAACAAGATCCTCGGCCTCGAAATCGGCGGCGCCGGCATCCAGCGCGTCCATCATGACCGTGTCCTCGTCAAGCTCCTCGTCCTCATTGTCGATGACGATAACGCCCTTGCGGTCGAAGGACCAGGAGACGCAGTTCGCGGTGCCCATGTTTCCGCCGTACTTGTCGAAGTAATGACGGATCTCGCCCGCGGTGCGGTTGCGGTTGTCGGTCATGGCCTCAACGATGACGGCGACGCCCTGCGGGCCGTAGCCTTCATAGGTGATCTTTTCATAGTTCTCGGTATTGCCCGAGCCGAGCGCCTTGTCGATCGTACGCTTGATATTGTCATTGGGCATGTTGGCCGCCTTGGCCTTGGCGATCACGGCCGCGAGCTTGGAATTGCTGCGGGGATCACCGCTGCCGCCCTCCTTGACCGCGACGACCATTTCACGCGCGATCTTGGTAAAGGCCTGCGCGCGTTTGGCGTCGGCCGCGCCCTTGGTCTTTTGTATGTTGTGCCACTTGGAATGTCCTGACATTATTCTTCGCTCCTTCTTGTCTTTGTTCCGGAGAACGATTTTCGGCCATTAGTTTAGCACAACGCGGCAGCTATGACAAGGGCAAATTTATCTCTATCCGCGCGGGATCAGCAGCAATCCGTCCGACATCGGGAATTCTTTTTCCATTTTCTCGATCGCCTCCACGCTGCTGTGATAGAGCTTTGCAAGCGTCCACAGATCCCGCTCCCGTCTTCTGGCGATGGTAAGCGAAGGAAGAGAAGCCGGATCGAAGCTTTTTTCCGTATCCAGTTCAACAGCCGAGAGATAACGCAGCTCTTTGGTCTCGCTCCGTGCGCAGTCGCATACGGCGGAAACGTCGAGCGTGATCTCCTCTCCGGAGCGTTCGGCATGCAGGGCCGCGATACGCGCGTCAAGGATCTCACCGCCGTCCTCCGGGAGCGGCGTTTCAAAGGAAATCAGTCTCTGCAAGGCGCTGAAGCTCCCATTCTTTGCCCTCAGCAAAAGAGCGACGGACGCTGAGAGCTCCCCCTTTCCCTCCCGGACGGCAAAGGACCGGATATCGGATGTAAGAAAAACGATCTCTCCGCGATCCTGCTCGACCTGAACGCTGTCCGACGCAGAGACCGTCAGCGCATCTTCTCCGCGTCGGAGACAGACCTGAGCCGTGCTCTCTTCGACAAACACAGGGCAGACGGTGCTGTAGGCATCGGAAAGGAAAGCGATCGTTTCCCTGCGCTCAAAGCGGAACTGTGCGGTCGCGTGCAGTTCAAGCTCTATGACGCGGCTGCCGTTGATCGCATCGCCGAGATCCGCATACAGGGCCGTCGGCTCCAGGATCACCCTTCCGAGAGAGCAATCATCATCAGGCAAGTCGATCAGAACGCTGAAAGGAAGACACTGCTCCAGGCGGCGCGGGCAGTTCCCCTCCTGCGTTTCATATCCGATCTCAAGCTCCGCGCCGCCCTTCAGAAGAATCTTGCTGCCGATGGGCTGATGGTCGTAACAAAGCAGCCTGACACGCGCGAAGGATATGGCTGTCGGCTCCTCTTCGGCGTCGAGAGGGAGCTGCTCGTTCACCACAAAGCTCTTTTCACCGAGCTGCGTGACAAGCACGACGTCCTCGCTGCTGTGCCGCAGCTGCAGATCGTCCCTTCCCCCCTCCGTCCCCGACGGGATGCCGAAGCTCCTTTCCGACCAGCAGGAAAGCTCCGCGCGAACGGATAGCTCCACGGAGATCTTTCGCGGGTTGACCGCCCGGGCCTGGACGCCCAGACAGCAAAGCGAGACCTGCGCGGAAGCGTCGGGCTCGATCGCCGCCGCGTCAAAGCCGATCTCCATGCTTTTGGACAGGACTAGGCAGCGGACACGGTCCCGGCTCTCCGTGATATAGAGCACGCCGATCTCCGCCTCCGCGCCGATACGGGCGCTGTGATCGCCGATGTCCTTGCTTTTCAGACAGATCTGAGCGTGTGCAGAAACGATCTGTCCGACGTCCTCGAGGACATCGGGAACGATACACTCTGCCTGTTCCTGGACGGTTTTTATTTGACGGAACGATTCCCGACAGCATGCGCTCGGGCGCTCGTTCAATGCGATATTCATGTCGTCTCTCCCCTTTCCTGTGCTTTGTAAAGGCTATGAGACGACCCTCTGCGTTATGCCGCTCTGCGCCTGAAAATCAGGATCAGCGAGCGCAGAAAACGCGGCAGACGAAATACAACGATCTTCAACTTGTTCCCTCCCCGTTATTCAGCAGCAGCGGATCATCCACACGCCGCCGCCGATCAGCGCGGCCGCGAGAACGAACCACCAGAAGGATTTCGGCAGGACGAGCGAGAGGATGATGACAAGACCCGCGCAGATCGCGATCATGCCCCAAAGATTGAATCCGTTTCTTCGCAAAAAATCACGCCCCTTCGCGTCAGCTTGATAACAGTTGATGCGAAAGGGCGTCGATTTATGACTGAAAGCTTCAATTCGATTTTATCTCCCAGGGCTTCTGCCTGGCCGTCAGTTCGTAAAGGCGGACATAGGAAGCGTAGCGCGTCGGCCCGATCTTTCCCTCCGCGAGGGCACACCGAACGGCACAGTCCGGCTCACGGATGTGGGCGCAGTCGAGAAAACGGCATTTGCCGATGAAAGGCTCAAACTCGGGAAAATCATACTGCAGCCGTTCCTTGGAGATGGCTTGCATCATGCTGATCTCAAAGGAAGCAAAGCCGGGCGTGTCGGCCACAAAGGTGTCGTCGCCGAGCGGATAAAGCTCGACATGCCGCGTCGTATGCTTTCCACGGCCGAGATGCTCGCTGACGGCGTCCGTGGGGATCGCCGCCTCCGGCAGCAGGACGTTGAGGATGCTCGACTTGCCGACGCCGGAGTTGCCCGTGAAGGCGCAGACCTTCCCGCGCATGGCCTCGGACAGCTCGGCAGCGCCCTCGCCCGTTTCGGCGCTGGTCCGGATCACATGGTAACCGGCATTCCTGTATATATCGTACAGATCGTCGCCGGTGTCCAGATCGATCTTGTTGACGCAGACGATCAGCTCGCAGTTCGCTTCGTGCGCGATCACCGCGACCCGGTCGATCAGAAAGGGGTCCGTAACGGGATTGACGTTCGCTGCAATAAAAACAAGCGCGTCGATATTTGCCACGGCCGGACGGATAAAGAAGTTCTTCCGCTGTAATACTTCTTCGATACGGCCGGAGCCGTCCTTCTCCGGCGAGAGGCGGACACGATCCCCCACGAGCGGAGACGTGCCGTCAAGACGAAATTTCCCGCGCGCCTTGCAGGAGACGATCCCGTTCGCCGTCTCAACATAATAAAAGCCGCTCAGGGCTTTGATGATGATCCCCTCGGTCATGTATGTACCGTCATTCTCTTCCGAGCGAGACCTGAAGCGTGACCTTGCTGTGCTCCTCGACGCTCTCGCCGATCTGCACATCCTGGCCCACGACGGTCCCCCGGTCCAGCGGGCTGTCGATCCATTCGGACCCCGCATAGCTGAGGTTGTTGCTTTCCAGCTTTTTGATCGCCGCCTCTTCGGACAGTCCGATCAGATTTGGCATCTCCACATAGACGACCTGCGGGCCGCTGCTGACGCTCAGATAGATCAGCGATCCGCTGATGACCATTTCACCGGCGGCAGGGCTGGACGAAATCACGTAGTTGTGCGCGACAGTATCGCTGGTCGCGGATTCGATCTCGACGGAAAAGCCCATCTTCTGAAGCTGTTCCGCGGCCGTGCGGTAGTCATAGCCGGACAGGTCCGGAACCTCGATCGAGGTCATGCTGCGGCTGACGGAGATCTCGACCGTCACACCGTCGTTTTCGATGCTCATACTCCGGCCGGGATCGGGCTTCTGACTGATGATGATGCCGGGCTCGGCGTCGTTGGTATAGACGTCCGTGATAACGAAGTTGAAGATCGAATCGGCGTCGCGGACGACGTCGTCATAGCGGCTGCCGACGAAATTCGGCAGATCCAGGCGTTCGGCCGGAGAGAACAGGTCCTTGACCCAAAAGTTCCACAGAAAAACGAAAATGCCGAGCGCAAGCAGGAGCAGCGCGAAGGAGCCGCTCAGAAAGCTGACGCGGGAAGCCTTTTTTCGACGGATGTTGTAGCTGGCCTTGGTCAGCTCGCTGTAAGACACGACCGGCTTCGGGGCTTCCTCCGTCTCATTATCGGCGGGGAGATCCTGCTTCATGGTGTTCTGTGTGAACAGATCAAGATCGGCAAGGAGCTCGCTCGCCGTCTGGTAGCGCTGCGCGAGGTCGGCGTTCATGGCCTTGAGCGTGATGCGCTCCAGCTCCTCCGGGATGGCGGGGTTCTTTTCGCGAAGCGGCGCGGGCCTGGCGTTCATGTGCTTGACCGCGATCTCGGCCAGCGTGTTCCCGGTATACGGGAGCTCGCCGGAGAGCATCTCATACATCACGACGCCCAGCGAGTAAATGTCGCTGCGCGCGTCCGGATTGTTCCCGCGCGCCTGCTCGGGCGCGATATAGTGGATCGAGCCGATCGTCTGACCGTTGTTCTCGTACACTTCGTTTTCCAGCGCGGCAATGCCGAAATCGGCAACTTTGAGCGTTCCGTCGCGCAGGAGCATGATGTTCTGCGGCTTGATGTCGCGGTGAATGATCCCGCGCTCGTGCGCATGGGAAAGCGCGCGCGTGATCTGCTTGGTGAAGTGAACGACCTCTTTCCAGTCGAGCGCGCCTTTTTTGTCCATATACTGCTTGAGCGTGATCCCGGAGATCAGCTCCATGACGATATATTCCCGCTCGTCGCTGTGGCTGACGTCGTAGACCGCGACGATATTGGGATTGGACAGCATGGCGACGGCGTGCGATTCCGCGCAGAAGCGGCGGCGGAATTCTTCGTCTCGGGCCATTTCCTCGCGCATGATCTTGACGGCCACATTACGGTTGAGCCGGTGATCGAGGGCGCGGAAAACCAGTGCCATACCGCCCTCGCCTATGGTCTCAATGATCTCGTATCTGTCGTCAAGCAGTTTGCCGATGTATTTTTCTTCTTCGTTCATAGCAGCTCCGTTGTATGCTCAGCGTTTGATGACCACGACCGTGACGTTGTCGCGCGCGCCGCGGTTGAGCGCCTTGCTCATCAGCGCGCGGCACAGGATCTCCGGCTCGGGGTATTCGACGGCATAGTCGAGCATCTCCTCGTCCGAAACGATATTGGACAGTCCGTCCGAGCAGAGGATCAGCATGTCGCCGGGGGCGAGATTGATCTCATAGAAATCCGGTTCGACGTCGGCCTCCGAGCCGAGCGCACGCGTGATCACGTTTCTCTGGGGATGGTGCTTTGCCTGCTCCTTCGTGATGGCGCCGTACTCCACAAGATCCTCTACCAGCGAGTGGTCGCGCGTGATCTGGATGATCGTGTCATAGCGCTTCAGGACCTGATAGGCGCGGCTGTCGCCGACATTGATAAGATACCCTTCTCCGTTGGATTTGATAACACCGCCGACCAGCGTGGTGCCCATGCCGCTGTATGCGTCGTCGAATTTGGAATACTCATAGGCGACGCCGTTGGCGTCAAGGCATGCGTCGATCAGCAGACGGCGGTAATCGACCGTGCGGCTGACGCGCGAGGTCAGCTTGCCGTAAACATAGTTCACGAACTCCTTGTTGGAAATCGAGCTGGCCAGGCCGCCGGCCTTGGCGCCGCCCATCCCGTCGCAGAGCGCGGTCACGACGCAGTCCTTCGGCTCGCAATATTCGATTATATAGCTGTCCTGGTTGTCGTCTCTGACTCTGCCCTTGTCGGTCATTCCAAAGAAGTCCATACTGTTCTCTCCAAAAGCCTTTACTCTGTCTCCGTTTTTTTCTCCATCCTTCTGCGAAGCTGGCCGCAGGAGGCGTCCACGTCGCTTCCGAGCGTGCGCCGGACGGTGTAGTTGACGCCGCCCTCGTCCAATATCTTCATAAACGCCTTCATATGTCCCTGTGTGGAGGGCCTGAAGCGCCGCTCTTCCACACGGTTGAGCGGGATCAGATTGACGTGCGCGCCGCACTGACGCGCGCGGCGGACAAGCTCCTGCGCGTGAAAGGCGGTGTCGTTGACGCCGTCGATCATCGCATATTCAAAAGAAATGCGTCTGCCTGTTTTCTGATAATAGCGCCGGCAGCCCTCGATCAGCGCGTCCACGCCGCGGCCGCGGTTGGCCGGCATGATTCGGCTGCGCGTCTCGTCGTCGGGCGCGTGCAGCGAGACCGTGAGCGTCAGCTGCAGATCCAGCGCCGCAAGCTCGTCGAAGCGTTCGATCAACCCACATGTGGAGATCGTGATGTGACGCATGCCGATGTTGAGCCCCTTGGGGTGATTGACAAGTTTCAAAAAACGCACGACGTTGTCGAAATTGTCAAGCGGCTCGCCGATGCCCATGAGGACGATATGAGAGATCTTTTTGCCGCTGTCCAGCTCGGAAAAAAGCACCTCGTCGAGCATTTCCGAGGGCTCCAGGCAGCGTACAAGTCCTCCGATCGTGGAGGCGCAGAACGCGCAGCCCTGCCGGCATCCGACCTGTGAGGAGATGCAGACGGTGTTGCCGTACTGATAGCTCATCACAACCGTTTCGATCGCGTTGCCGTCACGCAGCTCCCAGAGGTATTTGATCGTGCCGTCCAGCGCCGAGACCTGTTTGGAAAGGACCTTCGGTCTGTAAAGATCAAAGTTTTGGTCCAGCTTGTCCCGCAGCGTTTTCGGCAGATCGGACATCTCCTCGAAGCTCCGCACGCCGCGCGTCAGCCATTTGCCGACCTGCCCGGCGCGGTATTTCGCCTCTCCGAGAGCGGCGAGCTCTGCCTCCAGTTCCTCCGGCAGAAGAGAGAGAAGGTCCTTTTTCAACTGTCAGCCCTCCTCATTTTTGCTGCAAAGAAGCCGTCCGTCCCGTCGATATGCGGCCAAAAGGTATAGCAGCCGTTTTCCGAGCGGCGTCCCCCTATCTCAAAATCACAGGGAGAATACCCCTTGTGCGAGGAAAGAAACTCCTCAACGACAGCCTCGTTTTCCTCGCGAAGGATCGTGCAGGTGCAGTAGAGCAGCGTCCCGCCCGGCCGGACATAACGCGAGAGATTGTTCAGGATGTCTCGCTGGATCGCCGGCAGTCCGCCGAGCTTATCCGGCTCTTTGCAGCGGATCTCCGGTTTTTTTCGGATCACGCCCAAGCCCGAGCAGGGCACGTCCGCGATCACGGCGTCGAAAGCGCTCTCACAGGCGGGATCGAATTCGCGTGCGTCGCGGCGGGCCGTTTTGATCAGATCCAGGCCGAGCCGTTCCGCCGTCGCCGAAACGGAGGCAAGCTTCTTTTCGTGGATGTCGCAGGAGAGGATCTCTCCGCGTCCCTGCATGTCGATGGCGGCGGCGAAGCTCTTTCCGCCGGGACTGGCACAGGCGTCGAGCAGGCGCATGCCGCTCGCAAGGCCGGCTATATCCACCGCCGTGCGCGCAGCGCGGTCCTGGACGTAAAAGAGCCCCTCTCCGTATCCTGGGAGCTCCGGCACGGAGCCGCCCGGCAGAGAGACACAGCTCTCCGGAAAAGGCGGGAGCTCGTACGGGATAGCACGGTCTTCCAGAAGCCGGAGATATTCTTTTCGTGCGATGCGCAGCGTGTTGATCTGAATATCGAGCGGCGCAGCCGCATTGTCGGCGGCAAAGAGCGCCTCGGTAAAGGCGTAACCTTTTTCTGCGACGAAGCGCTCGGCCAGCCAGAGCGGGTGGGAATACCTCGTCGCGAGACAGGCCGCCGTTCCCTCCCCGGGCACCTGCGGAAGATCTTTGATGTTTTCCGCGATCCTGCGCAACACCGCGTTGACGAGCGAGGCCGCGCGCGGGACACCCGCCGCGGCGCAGAGTGCGACCGTTTCATTGACGGCGGCGCGCGCCGGGATCCTGTCGAGCGAAGCAAGCTGGCATACGCCGAGGCGCAGGATGTCACGCACCTTTCTTTCAAGCTTGTCCGGAGGAGTCGTACAGAAGCGGGAGATCAGAAAATCGAAATAAGCGCGATTCTGCAGCACGCCGAGCGCAAGCGCCGTGGCCAGCGAAGCCTCGCGCCTGTCCATGCCCTCTTTCTTGATAACGCCGTCGAGCACGGCGCCGGCCCAGGCGCCGTCCTTCGCGCAGCGATCGAGCGCGATCAGCGCGGCCTGACGGGCGTTCATCAAAGCACCGTTCCCTCTGCGATCGGATGACCGCGCAGAAAGTCGGCAGCCTTCATCCGCTTTTTGCCGGGGGCCTGCAGTTCTGTGATCAGAACGCTTTTCCCGTCGCCGCAGGCGATCTCGATACCGCGGTCGTCCGCGCGCAGGATCGTCCCTGCCGCGGCTGCGCCGTTTTTCTCTCCGTAGGCGGCGGCAAAAACGCGAAAGGTCTCTCCTCCGACCGTCATCGTCGCGACCGGCCAGGGCTGGAGCCCATAGATCTGTTTGACAACCATGCGGGCCGGCCTGGTGAAATCGAGCGGGCAGAGAGACTTGTCGAGCATTTTGACATAGCTCGCCTTCTCATGCTCCTGCGCACGGCGCGGCGCAACGCCTTTTTCAATATCCCGCAGCGTGCGGGAGAGGAGCTTCGCTCCCATGATCTTCAGCCTGTCATACAGCTCGCCCGAGGTCTCGAATTCGCCGATCGCCGTTTCCTCCGTATAGATGACGTCGCCGGTGTCCATCTCGTTGGCAAGATACATCGTCGTGACGCCGGTCAGCTTATCGCCGTTCAGAACGGACCATTGGATCGGCGCGGCGCCGCGGTACTTCGGCAGAAGCGATCCGTGGACGTTTACGGCGCCGTATTTCGGCAGTTCAAGGAGATCCGGGGGCAGGATGCGCCCGTATGCCACGACGGCGAGAATGTCAGGCTGAAGGCCCTTGAGCGCCTCAAGCGCCGTGCCGTCCCGCATCTTTTCGGGCTGGAAAACAGGCAGGCCGTGCGCCAGAGCAAGCTCCTTGACGGGAGATGCGCTCAGCTCCATTCCCCGGCCCTTCGGCTTATCGGGCTGCGTGAATACGCCGACGACATCGAAGCCGTCGTCCAGGAGCTGCTGCAGAGAGGCGGCCGCGAAATCGGGCGTGCCCATGAAAACGATCCGCATCCTTTACTGCTCTCCGATCTTTCCTTTTTCCAGCTCCTCCTGCGTGAGCATGCGGTCACACAGGGTCGTGAACACGACGCCGTCGAGATGGTCGATCTCATGGCAGAAGCAGCGCGCCGTAAGGCCCGTGCCGCTGACGGTGAAGGTCTCTCCGTTGCGGTCCTGCGCGCGGACTGTCACGTCCAGGGGACGATGGACAAGTCCGTACTCGTCCGGAAAGCTCAGACAGCCCTCCGCGCCGTACTGATCTCCCGAGCTTTCGATGATCTCGGGATTGATCAGCT
>JAFSNA010000006.1 GCA_017447645.1 Oscillospiraceae bacterium | reverse complement strand
GAAGAACTCAGTGACGGGGTTCATGAGCAGGCCTCCTTTTTTAGAATATAGGGTCATGTTAATTCCAAAGCGACTTTTTGTCAATGGATTTTTCATACCCCTTGTTTTTGCTTGCCGATACTCATAAAGTATGATATTCTGTTTTCAATAAAAAGTTAGGAGGATACGCCTGTGATCGATCCGAGAGACGTCATGAAGGTCGACGACGAAAACTGGGAAGAGTTCAAGAAGGAGGCCATGAAGGACGATCTGTTTTACAACGGGCCGGGCGATCTGCTCGACACGCCGGAGGGCCGTGCGAAGTTCTGCCGCCTCAACAAGACCTCCATCTTCAACAAGAACGATCCCGAGTTCCCCGCCTACAAGATCTGGGTATACAATCTGCAGGGTCAGGGCCTGATCGTCAAAAAGCTCAGCCGTATCGACCACGCCGTGATGGAAAACATCGAATACGACGCCGACGGCAACGAGGTCAGCCGCTCCTACGAGCCGGCCTGAGATCCGTCCGCGCCGGGATAACCAGTTTACATAATTTAACAAACTATATACCCGTAGGAAAGGAGCCTTCCCCATGGAGAAAAAAACAAGCGTCATCTTCAAGCTGATCGCGGCCCTTGCCGCAGGCGCGGCCTTCTTGGCGCTCGACCGCTTTGTGTTCTCTCATCCCGTTCTGCGCGTCATTGCGATGGCCGCGCTCGTGCTCTTCTGCGCATGGCTGATCGCCCTGATCCTCGGCGCGTTCAAGCCCGCCTCCCACCGCGCGCGCACGGTCCTGACCCTGCTGGCCAGCCTGACGCGCTATCTTGCCGTGATCGTCATCCTCTGCTGGGGACTGTCGATCTTCGGCGTGGACGTCAATACCATCGTCGCCTCCGTCGGCATCGTCGCCCTTGTGATCGGCTTCGGCGCGGAGAGTCTGATCGCCGACATGGTCACCGGCTTCTTCATGCTGTTTGAAAACCAGTACAACGTCGGCGACATCGTGGAGGTCAACGGCTTCCGCGGCACGGTCAAGGAGATCGGCATCCGCACGACCTCGATCATCGACGCCGGCAAGAACGTCAAGATCGTCAACAACTCCGAGATGAAGAACATCCTCAACCGCTCGGACAACGCTTCGATCGCGGTCTCTTCGATCGACATCCCCTACTCGACGGATCTTGAAAAGCTCGAATCGCAGATCCCCGCGCTGATGAAGGAGATCTTTGAGCGTCATCGCGAGCTCATGCTCTCCGAGCCGCGTTATCTCGGCGTGCAGACCTTGGGAGAATCCGGCGTCACGCTGAAATTCATCGTCGAGATCGAGGAGAGCAACATCTTCGTCGTCCCGCGCGTGCTCAATCACGATCTGCTGCTCGGCTTCCGCAGGCTGGGCGTGGAGTGCCCCTACCCGCAGCTCGACGTGCACAGCTGCTGACGCGCCATGGAAAAGCAGGACCTTGAGATCCCGGTTCGGGAGGATTATCCTCTCGCGCCGGAGGAATATCCCCAGCCGCTGCCGGAGACGGAGTTCCGTCAGCCTGACGGCAGGGCGGAGGATGCCGCTCCGCCGGGAGAGGACTATGTCAATCCCGACGAGAAGGCGGAGTTCTCTCCGCCCGGGTACGGCAGAAAAGAGGCGTCCGTGCCGTCGGGGAGAAAGCGGCGGCTGCGGCGGCTGCTGTACGCTGCGGTCGCGCTGGTGCTGCTCGGTCTGCTCTTCGGGCGAAGAGGCGGAGACGCGATCCCCGCCGCGGCCGTCGTCTCGACGGACGAGCCGGTCTATACCTCGAGCTCGGACGTCCCCCTGCCGACGGCCGTGCCGTCGGACGAGCCGTCGCCCTCGCCGGAGCCGACACCTGAGCCCCTCGGCCGCGAGCCTGTGGTCGAAACGGATTTCTTTTATTTCTCGCACGAGCACCACGCCAGGATCCGTCTAAGCAACACCGGCGCCCTTCACTCGGTCCGTGTCGAAGTGCGTGAAGAGCTCCTGGACAAGCAGGTCTACGAGCACTATCTCTCCGAGGAGGAGATCTCCGCAGGCGGCTTTGAGCTGCCCATCCTTTCGACGGGCGACCTGTACATGGAAAACATGAAAGCCTACGACGCCGTCCACGGCTGGCCGAAATTTGAGATGACCGTCACGGCCTGGTACGAGAACGAAGCCGGCGACGGAGAGGATACGCTGACGCTCACACGCGAGCCCGATGATGAAATGGGCTACAGCGTGAGCTATCTCAGACCGGACAACACCTGGAGCGAGGTCGTCCCCCCCGACAGCTTTTATGTCTCGCCTTATGAAGACACCACGGAGATCCGCTATTTGATCAACGACCCGGACGCCGTCACGGACCCGCTGACCTGCAGCGTGGATCTGTCCTGGAACGGACGGCACGCGGCGCCTGAGGACTATGAAGAGGTCGTTGAAAAGCATGAGTACACCCGGATCCATTCCGACGGGACGGAAACGCCGGAGGTGAGCTATACGAAACTGCTCGTCCTCCGCCGTCCCGACTGGATGCCGGCCGAGGGGACGCTGCATGTGCACATCGTCCAGCGTCTCGCCGGAACGGGCGAGCTATGGGTGCGCGATTACGATTTCGACTACCCGATCCGCTATGATTGGGAATCCTGACAACACAAGGGCGCGGCCCGGTCCGTGCCCTTGTGTTTTTTACCGTGATCTGGTATAATCCGCGCAGAAATCACGTTTTGAGAGGACTGCCCGTCATGCTGTCTCTTTTGCTTGCCATCATCTATTTGGCCTTTATCAGCCTGGGGCTGCCCGATTCGCTGCTCGGCTCGGCCTGGCCGGTCATGCATCAGCAGTTCGGCGCGGAGCTGTCCTTTGCGGGCGTGATCTCCATGATCATCACCGGCGGGACCATCGTCTCCAGCCTGCTGTCCGAGCGTCTGACCCGCCGCTTCGGCACCGCGCTCGTCACGGCGGTGAGCGTGGCCATGACCGCTGCGGCGCTCTTCGGCTTTTCTCTCTCCTCTTCGCTGCCGCAGCTCTGTCTGTGGGCCGTTCCCTACGGTCTCGGCGCCGGCGCGATCGACGCGGCGCTGAACAATTTCGTGGCGCTGCACTACTCCTCTCGCCATATGAGCTGGCTGCACTGCTTCTGGGGCGTCGGGGCCTCCGTCAGCCCGTATATCATGGGCGCCGCGCTCACGCGCAGCGGAAGCTGGCAGCTCGGCTACCGCACGGTCGGCGTGATCCAGATCGTTTTGACGGCGCTGCTGTTCCTCTCCCTCCCCCTTTGGTGCACGGTCAGGGCGGAGGGCGAAGATGAAAGCGATGAGGAACGGCCTCTGCTGGGGCTGCGCGGCGCGCTGAAGATCAGCGGCGTCCCGCTGATTCTCGCTGCCTTTTGCGCCTATTGCGGCGCGGAAACGACCGCGGGACTGTGGGCGAGCAGCTACCTGGTCGGCGTGCGCGGGATCCTCCCCGGGACGGCCGCCAGCTTTGCCTCGCTTTTTTATCTCGGCATCACCTTCGGCCGATTTCTGAACGGCTTCATCGCCGACCGCATGGGCGACCGGCGGATGATCCGCGTCGGGATCGGCGTGATGGCGCTGGGCGTGCTGCTGATCCTGCTGCCGCTGCGCTCCGACCTTTTCTCGCTTGTGGGGATCCTGCTCTTCGGGCTGGGCTGTGCGCCGGTCTATCCCTCGATCATCCATTCCACGCCCGCCAACTTCGGCAAGGAGAACTCCCAGGCGATCATCGGCGTTCAGATGGCGAGCGCCTATGTGGGCAGCACCTTCATGCCGCCGCTCTTCGGGCTCATCGCGCAGCATGTTTCGCTCGGGCTCTATCCCGTTTTCCTCGCTCTGCTGCTCGCGGCGCTGCTTGTCATGACCGAACGGCTGAACCGTCTGAAGAGCCGCTGATCGGATCCGATACGATAAAAGCTCCCTGTGCCGTGTGACACAGGGAGCTTTCGTATGCGGTAAAAAGCTTTACTTCTTGATGCCGAAGAGCCCGCGGATGATGGCGCTGCTGCCGCTGCGCATCACGGAGGACAGGGCGTTGCGCGCCGCGCGCTTGGCAATGGTGCCGGCGCTGGTGGTCTTGCCGCCGGTCGCGGCGTTGACGAGGTTGGTGCTCACGGAGCTGACCACGGAGGAGGCGGCGTTGCTGATCGCCTGCTGGGCGACCTTCTTTTTCTTCTGCGCTTCCTTCTCGGCGGCGGCGGCCTCTTTCGCTGCGGCCTTCGCGGCAGCGGCGGCTTCCTTGGCGGCGGCCTTTTCGGCGGCGGCGGCTTCCTTTGCGGCAGCCTTCGCGGCGGCGGCCTCCTCGGCCTCCTTCGCGCGCTGGGCCTCAAGCTCTTCGGTCGCCTTGGTGATGATCTCGTAGGCGGACTCGCGGTCATAGCTGGCGCGGTACTTCTGGTCAAGCTCGGTGCCGTTGATCAGCGCGTCGATCGCGGACTTGGTGGCCTCGCCCATCAGGGACTGCGGCGGGAGGATGCGGGCGCGCTCGACGATCGTGGGGATGCCGTCCTCATCGAGGAAGCTGACCAGCGCCTCGCCGACGGCCAGCTCGGACAGAGCGGTCTCGGTGTTGAACTTCTCGTTCACGCGGAAGGCCTTCGCCGCAGCGCGGACGGCCTTCTGCTCGGCCGGCGTGTAGGCGCGCAGCGCGTGCTGGACGCGGTTGGAGAGCTGGGCGAGCACGTCGTTGGGGATGTCGGACGGGCTCTGTGAGATGAAGTAGATGCCGACGCCCTTGGAGCGGATCAGCTTGACGACCTGGACGATCTTCTGCACGAGAGCCTTCGGAGCGTCGTTGAAGAGCAGATGCGCCTCGTCGAAGAAGAAGATCATGCGCGGCTTGTCGGGATCGCCGACCTCGGGGAGGTTCTCATACAGCTCGGTCATCATCCACAGCAGGAAGGTGGAGTAGACCAGCGGGCTCGCGATCAGGCGCTTGCTGGTGAGGATGTTGATGTAGCCGCGGCCGGAGGCGTCAGTGCGCATCCAGTCGTTGATGTCCAGCCCCGGCTCGCCGAAGAACAGGTTGCCGCCCTCGTCCTCGAAGGCGAGGAGCGCGCGCTG
>JAFSNA010000077.1 GCA_017447645.1 Oscillospiraceae bacterium | reverse complement strand
CTCGTCGCGTATCTTTCCGCAAGTTCCGGATTGTGGGTGACCATAACGACGAGGCGGTCTTTTGCAACTTCCTTGAGAAGGTCCATTACCTGAACGCTCGTATCGCTGTCGAGCGCGCCTGTCGGCTCGTCGGCCAGTAAAATATCGGGATCGTTGACGAGGGCGCGCGCGATGGCCACGCGCTGCATCTGACCGCCGGAGAGCTGATTGGGCTTTTTGTTGATCTGATCGCCCAGTCCCACCCGTTCGAGCGCCTCCGCCGCGCGGCGCCGGCGCTCGGCCTTTCCCACGCCGGAGATTGTCAGCGCAAGCTCGACGTTGGAAAGGACGCTCTGGTGCGGGATCAGATTGTAGGACTGGAAAACAAAGCCGATCGAGTGATTGCGGTATGCGTCCCAGTCGGCGTCCGTGTAATCCTTCGTCGAGCGGCCGTTGATGACAAGATCGCCCTCGCTGTATTTGTCAAGGCCGCCAATGATATTCAGAAGCGTCGTTTTGCCGCAGCCGGAATGACCGAGGATCGCCACGAACTCGCTCTCGCGGAAGCTCAGATCAATCCCCTTGAGCGCGTGTACGACGGTATCGCCGGTGATATAGTCCTTTTTTATCCCCTTTAATCTCAGCATTTCTGCCTGGCCCTTTCTTCTGTTGACATCCGCCCTAAACTGCGTTAGAATGTACAAGCTTTCCTTAAAAAATGCCCACGTAGCTCAGCAGGATAGAGCACTCGCCTCCTAAGCGAGGGGTCGGAGGTTCGAATCCTCTCGTGGGTGCCATGATCGCAGCCGAAAACCTTTGCAGCAAAAGGTTTTCGGCTTTTTTGTCCTCAGCTGTCGATGGAGAAGCAATGCTCGCAGAGTCCGAAGGCATAGCCGATCTCCAGCACCTTTCCGCAGCGCCTGCAGCGGCGGATATATTGGTCTTTATTCTGCGCCATGTACCTGGCGATCATGCGGCAGATCTCTTCTCTTTCCTCGCCGCAATCCTCTTCGCGCCCGATACGCCGCAGCAGCTGATGGTGAATGTCCCAGGCCCTGTACTGAAGCTCGCAGGCCTGCAGGCTGCCGAGGCCGAAATACGGCTCCGGGATCTCCCTGCCCTTGATGATGGCCGATGCGCACTGCGTCCAGTATCCGACAAGCTCGGGGCTGCTCGTATCGACGGGGCAGGTGATTAGATCGAAGATCAGCTCGCGGTTGTTCTTTCTGACCATCCTTTTCACCGTTGACAGCAGGATCAGAGCGTCCTGCATGTCCTCACGGATAAAGAGCTTGCTTCTTTTGAGATTCTGCCAGATGTGCAGCAGCCTTTCCAAAGGAAAATCCGTCTGAAGAGCCTGGCGCGGGAAGGCGATGCAGCATCCCTTGACCGTTCTGCTCTGTGCGTTGAGGTAAGAACCGACAAAGCTGTGATCGCCGAAATTCAGGACCTCGCCGTACTCGTTCAGGCCGTATCTGCCGGCGCGTCCGGCGATCTGCTTGACCTCAGCCACGTTCAGCTGACGCGTCCTCTTGCCGTCGAATTTGCTTGTCTCGGCAAAGATGATCCTCGCGATCGGGAGACTGATGCCGAGCCCGATCGCGTCCGTCGCCACGACGACGTTGCTCTCGCCCGCCATGTACTTCCTGACTTCGTTCCGGCGGGCCTGCGGCGGAAGCGCGCCGTAGATCACGCTGGTTCTGAAGCCCTTTCGTTCCAGCTGAGCGGCCGTAGAGAGAACAGATTTTCTTGAAAAGCAGATCAGCGCATCCCCGGGGCGAATATCCCTGATCCCGCGGCAGACGCCGGCATAGGTCAAGGGGGCCAGGCGCTTGTGATCCTGTATGGCGTATTCCGCGCCGAAGCTCGTGATCAGATCCACGATATAGCCCGCTGCCTCCGGCGCCATGCAGACGTGAACGACGTCGGCATCCACCATGCAGAGCGCCTTGAGCCATGCGGCGCCGCGGTCGGGATCACCGATCAGCTGAGCCTCGTCGATGACTGCAGTCTTGAAATGCGTGGAAAAATCGCACAGTTCGATCGTGGAGCTGACGACCTGCGCTTGATCCGCTATGATCGACTCTTCACCGGTGATCATGCTGCACGGGATACCGGCGTCGTTGATCTTATCCGCCATTTCCAGGGCAAGCAGCCGCAGCGGGCCGAGATAGGTCCCCGGCGTGTTCTTTTTCAGATCCTCCACTGCGGCAAAGGTCTTGCCGCTGTTCGTCGGGCCGACGTGCAGGATAAAATATCGGCTCAGCTTACGGGCCTGAGAAATATAGTAATCCGGGGAATAGCTCTCCAGCAGCTCCCGGATCTCCTGTTCGCGGCGCTGCTCCGCCGCCTCGGCCTCTCTTTTCTGGTTGAATCTCTCCATGGCCGGAGAATTCAGAACCTTTTTGACCTGCTTTTCCGTCCAGAGCGGATACACCGAACCCTGGCGGCCGCGCATCATTTTCGGAGGCGGAAAATGTTTGCGGATAAAGGACTTTGACAGCCCAAATTCGCTGATGATCTGGCCTTGTGTATAGTTTTTCTCTTGTCTGCCTTGGTGCTTC
Source organism: Oscillospiraceae bacterium (assembly GCA_017447645.1). Classification (GTDB taxonomy): domain Bacteria; phylum Bacillota; class Clostridia; order Oscillospirales; family Oscillospiraceae; genus Limivicinus. The sequence continues at coordinate 6,379 of JAFSNA010000077.1, read as the reverse complement.
TTTCCCATTTCGCCGTTTCCTTTAGGCGGATTTGCCGTTTTCTTTCTGCGCTGGAAAGGATTGTTCCTTGCGTTTGCGCGCCAGACGATTTACGATAGCTCCGGTGATGATATGATCAGAAAAGCGATCCGGCGCATGTCGCGCATGTGCGACGAGGCCTGGTACATATTCATGGGCACGCTCAAACTAAGCTGTGCAATGCTGCTTTGCGCCTTCATGCTTCTCGTCTCGCCGGACAGTGGCTATGACGGAGCCATGCTCGCCGCCGCGCTGGCCGAAACGCCGCAGGGGCTTCTGCTCGTCGCGTTTATCGCGTCTGCTCTTCTGGAAGATCGAAACGGCTGAAGAACTCCTCCCGGCCCATCGTTGCGTTGAGCACCTCCAGCAGCGCATCCGCGCCGAGGTGCTCCGGCAGATCCAGCTCACGGATCAGTTCTGCACGCTTTTCGGTGCTGTTTTCGCGCCCGGAAAGGCCCAGGCGATACAGATCCGCCTTGCTGATCCTCCGCCCCGTATGGGGGCTCTGTGTGTCTTCAAACGTAGCTCCGGCGCGCCGGAGCGCCTCCAGCAGGGTCTCCGCGCGCATGCCCTCCACGCCAAGCTTTCCCTCCCGGGACGGCCTGGCTTTTCTTTTTTCCTTGCCGGGGATATCCGGCACATAGGCCTGCTTGAGCTGATCGGGCGGGACGCAGGATTTGATGAAATTGCGGATCACAAAGCCGGCTCCGTCCGGATCGGTGAGGACGATCAGACCGCGCGCCGCCGCCATCTTTCGAAGCAGCTTCTGCTTCTGCGCGTCGTTGAAGATACCGAATCCTGCCGTCTCGATCACGACAGCGTCCACAACCTGCCGGAGCGTATTTTTATCATAGCGGCCCTCGACGACGATGACTTCTCTAACGCTTTGCATCCGTGCACTCCAGCGCGATCGAAAGCACCGCGTTCTTCAGCAGCTCTCTGCCGTCTCCCCCGCTGCTCTTCATCTGCTCGTCCGCCTCCGCGCAGATGCGGACGGCGGCCTTGAGCTGGTCGAGCGTGAAGCCGCGCGCGGAATCCATCAGCCTGCCGACAAGAAAATCGTACTTGATGGCGCAGCATTCGGCAACGTATTTCGCGCCGAGCTTCTGTTCGATCGCCAGCCTTGCCGCGTATAGTCTGCGCATCTGCGAGCCGAGCACGGCCAGCAGATAGATCGGATCGTATTCGTTTTCGGCGAAAAGCTCGGCAAGTGTGTTCATCACGGCGTTGTACTGCTTTTTCGCCAGATGATCCGTCAGCTCGAAAACCTGCGCCTCCGGGATATGATGCGCCACCGCTTCCACATCTTTCACGCCGACCGTCTCGCCGGACGCAAACGCGGAGATCTTCTCGATCTCGGGGATCAGACGGTTCATCAGGTCGCCGCTGATGAAGATCAGTCTCTGCGCAGCCTCAAAGTCGATCCTCTTTCCCTGGGCGGCGAAGCGGCGCGCGATCCAGTCGATCAGCGCACCCTGTCCCTGCTGGGTGAATTTCAGTTCCGATCCCTTCTCACGGATCGTCTTGATCAGTTTTAAGCGTCCGTCCGGCTCGTATTCTGCGTTCTGAACAAGGCAGACGGTGCAGTAATCCGGAATGTCCGAAAGGATCTCCTGGACCTCCTGCGCTTCCTTCAGGCGGTTGATGTCCAGATCACGCAGCTCGACAAAGCTGCGGTCGGAGAGAAAGGGCATCGCGTCGACCGCCTGACGAAGCAGCGCGGCGGAGATCTCCGGCCCGTCAAAGCGCCGGTAATTGAAGCCGCTATCCCCCTCCGGGATGCAGGCGGCTTTGAGCTGGACAAGATACTGCTCGCGCAGATAGTCTTCTTTGCCCCACAAAAGATACAGGGCGCCGGGACCCTCCGCATTCAGCTTCTGAAGCTCCAGCTTGTAATTGAGTTTTTCCTCTTTTCCTTTAGCCATCGACTCGTATCTCCACGCTGCCGTCAAGATCTGTTCTGTATACAGTATACCCGAATGTCTCGAGCCGTTCAAGCACTTCCGCCGCAGGCATGCCGTAATTGTTTTTGCCGACGCTGATGATCGCCTTTCCGCCCGCAAGAGCGGAAAGGTATTCCTCGCAGCTTGCGCTCTTCGAGCCGTGGTGGCCCACCACGAGCGCTTCTATCGATGAAAGCTCTGTCTTTTCGACAAGCTCCTTTTCCTTTGAAGCGGGAGCGTCTCCGGTGATGAGAACGTCATAGTTGTCCACAGAGACGATCAGCGGCATGCAGCGCTCGTTCGCATCTCCCTTCATATCTTCCGCAAAAAGAAACAGTCGTATTTCGCCGAAGCGCTCCATGGTGTCCCGTGAGAGGAATTCAACTTCCGTTCCATGTCTGTCTGCACACGAAAGGATCTCCCACAGCAGCGGGTCGAAACGGTCGACCCCTGCGGGGATAAGGACCTTGTCGATCTCCATGAGATTGGAAATCCGCCTGTATCCGTTCGCATGGTCGGCATGCAGATGCGTGAAAACAAGCGCGTCGATCCTGTCTGCGCCGCAGCTCTTCAAATAGGCGGCCGCGCAGTCGCCGGCGTCATACTCGGCATAGCTTGTGCTCCCGCAGTCGATCACGACCGTGCTGTCCCCGCTCATGACGCTGACGCACTGGCCCTGCCCCACGTCGATCGCCGTGATCGTCTCTTTGGCCGACGCGTAATGGCACCTGAGGACGAACTGCGGTAAAAACAGTCCGAGAATAGCCGTTGCAAGCGGAACAAGCAGCCTGTATTTCGGCTTCAGTTTGAAGAGGAATACCACCGCGATCGAAAGATAGAACAGGATCGCCCAAAGGATCGTAAGCCATTCGGGCAGATAAACAACAAAAGAATCGAGCGAGGCGATAAAGCGGCAGACCGCAAGAATATAGCGGACAAGCCGGGTCACGATAAAAACGATCAGCTTTCCCAGCACACCGACCCAGGAAAAGCACAAAGCGGCAAAGGCGCCGATAAAGCAGATCGGAACCGCCCACAGGCAGAGCAGATTCGTCAGCGGTGAAAGGACAGAGACATAACCGAAATAATACGCCGTGAGCGGGAGCGAAAAGACCATCACGCTCAGCGTGCAGGAGAGAATGCCGATCGGGTAGCTCATCACTTTTGCCGTCCGTCCATCGCCGAAGGGCTTCATCAGCAGATCCTGCAGTCTTTCAAACAGGAGCACGATGCCCAGCATCGCGGAAAAGGACAGCTGCAGACTGATATTGGCGGCTGCAAAGGGATTGACAAGCAGCAGCACGGCCAGCGCCGCGGACAGCGAGGTGACAGGATCGTTCTCTCTTTCAAATAGCGGTGCAAGCAGGAGCATCGTCTGCATGAAGGCAGCCCGCGCGGCCGAGGGCGACATCCCGCCGACGGCCACAAAGGCCCATGCAAGCAGGATGCAGGCGATCGCGCTTCTCTTTCCCTTTCCGAACAGGAAACGCAGAAAAGCGATCAGGAAACTGACATGCATGCCGGATACTGCCGCCACATGCATCAATCCTGCCCTGCTCAGGGCGACGTACAGCGCATCGTCATCATAAAGATCGCTCTTGTCGCCGATGATCAGCGCCTTGATAAAAGGCGCTGCGCCGTCGCCGAAGAGATCGTCCATTCGACGCGCGATCCCATCCGCGGCCGCTGAGCTGAGCGAGGAAACGCTGTGCCGGCGTCCGATCTGACGGATCTCGTCCTTTACCGTGCCGGTGAGATAGATGTCTTTTGCATTATAGCGGCTCGTATGTACGCCGTAGCGAATATCCGCCGGAGAGAGTGAAAGCTCCGCCGTGATCAGGTCGCCGCCCGCAAGCGCATCCATATTGTCGTCCGTTGCGTACAGGACACACTTCAAGCGCGGATGCCCCTCGCTCTCAAGCCGCGCGTGCACGCTCGTGTATCGATCGTAACGATTCGGGCTTTCAAGCAAAGAAAAGGTATAGCTGCGCGTCTTCCCTGCGAGTTCATGCGCTTTGGAAACCGTCAGATCATAATGCCCGGCAAAGACCGCGAATCCCAGGGAAGCGGCAAAGGCGGTGATCACCAGCCCTTTGAGGCTTTTCAGCCGCACGCCGAGGACGGCCGCACCCGCCAGCGCAAAGAACAGCGCCGCGTACAGGGCCGTATCGCGCGTGAATAAATAGTATGCGGCAAAAATCGCGGCGGAAAAGGAAAAGGCCGCGATCGCAAGCTTTCGCAAAACAAAACGCCTCTCTTATATCTCAAAAATCCGCACGGGGCAAGGCTCATGCGGATCTTCAAGAAACGTATGATCAAATGATCTTTTCGGCGAACTTCCTGCCGCCGATGAGGTGAAAGTGCAGATGCATCACGCTCTGGCCGCCGTCTTCGCCGCAGTTGTTGACGACGCGGAAGCCCTTTTCCAGGCCCTCTGCCTTTGCGATCTTGGCGATCGCTTCAAAGCATTTCGCTGTGTATACGGCGTTGTCGGCGTCAATATCCAGCGCGCAGGGAATGTGCTTTTTCGGTACGACGAGGATATGGACCGGCGCCTGGGGGTTGATGTCGCGGAAGGCGAAGACGTACTCGTCCTCATAGACTTTGCTGCTGGGGATCTCCCCGGCAAGGATCGCGCAGAAAATGCAGTCGTTCAGCATGAGTTTTTCCTCCTTCAGGCTTTTTCCGAAACGAACTTCTCAACGGCCGCAAGGGCCTCGTCCAGCTTTGCCACATCGGTTCCGCCGCCCATGGCGGAGTCGGGCTTGCCGCCGCCGCGGCCGGAAATGATCGGCGCAACGGACTTGATGATGTCTCCCGCACGGACGCAGTCGCAGACGGCGTCTTTGCCGCAGACGCACTGCAGTGTGATCTTGTCGCCGTTGACGGACGCGATCAGCGCAACGACCGAGCTGTCCTTGTCGCGCAGCACGTCGCCGAGCTGGCGCAGCGCATTGGCGTCCATATCCTTGACCTTTGCCGTCACGACGCGGAGCTTGCCGATCTGCTTTGCCTTTGCAAGCAGGCTGTCCGCATCGCCGGCGGATTCCCTGGCCTTGAACTGTTCGATCGTACGTCTGGCCTCGCGCAGCTCCTCCGTCTGCTGTCTGACCTTTTCGGCCAGCATATCGGGGCGGGACTTGAACATGGCGGCGACCGTTTCCAGGCTGTCGATGCTTTCACGCAGGAGCGAGAGCGTCTTTTTGCCTGTATAGGCCTCGATCCTTCTCACGCCGGAGGCAATTGAGCCTTCGGAAACGATGCGGAAGGAGCCGACCTTCGCCGTGTTTGAAAGATGCGTGCCGCCGCAGAGCTCACGGCTGAACTCGCCCATGCTCACAACGCGGACGCTGCTGCCGTACTTTTCGCCGAAGAGAGCGGTCGCGCCGCTCTTTTTGGCCTCGTCCACGCTCATCTCGACCGTGGAGACCTCAAGGCCCGCCAGCACGGAATCGTTCACCTCGTCCTCGATCGCGCGAAGCTCCTCGGGCGTGATGGCCGTGTAATGCGTGAAGTCAAAACGGAGAACGTCCGGCTCGACAAGAGAGCCGGCCTGATGCACGTGATCGCCCAGGACCTTGCGCAGCGCGCTGTGCAGCAGATGCGTGGCGCTGTGCGCGCGGCTGATCGCGGCGCGGCGCTCGGGGCAGACCGTTACCCTTACGCTGTCGCCGACCTTCAGCGTGCCGCTCTCCAGCACGCCGTAGTGCATATATTTGCCGCCCTTGTTTTTCTGGACGTCGTTTACCGTGAAGCTGCCCTCGCCGCAGATCGTGCCGTGATCGCCGACCTGGCCGCCCATCTCCGCGTACATCACGGTCCTGTCAAGCACAACGATGGCCTCGCCGCCTTCCTCGATCTCGTCGCAAAGACCTCCGTCGGAGACGAGCGCGAGGACCTTTGCCTCGCATGTGAGAGAATCATAGCCAACAAAGAGCGTATCGGGCACGGATTTGCCGAACTCGACGCCCGCCCAGCCGAGATCGCCCATGGCCTTGCGCGCTTCTCTCGCGCGGACGCGCTGTTGCTGCATAAGCTCCTTGAAGCTGTCGGAATCGACGTTCATGCCCTCGTCGGCACACATTTCGATCGTCAGGTCGATCGGGAAACCGTACGTGTCATAAAGCTTGAATGCGTCCGCGCCGGAGAAGGTGTTCTCTCCCTTGGCCTTGTGCTCGGCCAGCAGATCCGAAAAGATCTTCATGCCCGCGTCGATCGTTCTGGCAAAGCTCTCCTCCTCCGTGCGGATCACGCGGGTGATATACTCCTGCTTTTCACGGAGCTCGGGATATTCGCACTCATTCTCGTGCACGACGGTGTCGACCACCTTGTAGAGGAAGGCCTCGTTCACGCCGAGCAGCTGGCCGTGCCGCGCGGCGCGGCGCAGCAGACGGCGCAGCACATAGCCGCGGCCCTCG
>JAFSNA010000076.1 GCA_017447645.1 Oscillospiraceae bacterium | reverse complement strand
CGGGAAAAACAAATATGAAAAACCGAATTCAAGCACATATAATAAAGTCCACACCTATTCGAAGTGTGGACTTACTATTTGAAACTCGCTTAATGTTGGTTACTAATCCTTTGCAATATGCGACTTTATTAAATCTATCGTACCCTTTCAATTGGCATACGCTGTATCTATTCACAAGGCGCAAGGTTTAGAGTATAATTCAGTAAAAGTAGTGATTCCAAACAGTAATTCAGAGAGAATAACACACGGAGTATTTTACACGGCGATTACCAGAACAAAGGAAAAACTAAAAATCTTCTGGAGCGCTGATACAATGACAAAAATAATTGAAGGGTTTAAAGCAGAAACCAGAGATAATCTGAGTATAGAGATGATAAAGCCTTTCTTGTCCTAAAGGCGGCGCAAAAGAATGCAGTAAAATGTGAAAAAATCAGGCATCTTTAGTGTAAAGGTTAGACAAAACTCCCGGTACCCCGCAGGGGTGCCGGGAGTTTTGCATATGGCGGGATTCGACCCCGAGGGCACTTGGCAAGGCGCCGGGGGCGCCTTGCAACCCGAGGTGGCCTGCGCCGCAGCGCAGGTCGATTCCCCCCATCTCCACCACGTCGTCGCAAGCTGCATATCGCTTGCGACGACTTTTTCATGCTTCGCAGCAAAAGTCATCTCGCGCTCATTCCGCTGCTCCTCCTTTCCGAAGCGAACCCGCTTTGCCGGGCTTCGCTTCGGTTTCGCGAGGGCGGCGTTTTCGTTTGTCATAAAGGCTGGGGTGACTATCGGCAAGTTATTATCTCTGAATGATCTTTAGATGCTGCAGAGTAAATCGAAATCTTTTTGGGCATGAGGATAAACAGCCGGGACTGTACGGCGCGGCTCGTTCATCGCACAAAGAACCGCCGCCGCGGTGTTTCCTCCGCGGCGGCGGTTCTTTGCTTTTCATTCGGCACGGTCCGTATAACCCGTCGGAGGCCGCCGGACGGGACGCCCCTTCCGCTCATTCGTCGGGATCGCTCAAGGGCTTGCCGTTCATCAGCGCCACCGCCTCGTCCAGGGAGACGCATTCGGCGAACAGCTCCGGCCACACCTCGTTGAAGTAATATGCGCAGGTCGTTTCACCCGTCATATACGGATTGTCGAATGTGGAATTCGTCCCCTCGGGGACGATCACATGATAGCCCCGCTCAAAAGCGGATTTTACGGTGGCGTCAATGCAGAAATTCGTCTGCAGCCCCACGATCATGAGGGTGTCGTCCTTCGCCTCTTCCAGATACGCGGTAAAATCGCCGCAGCCGAAGCAGCTGTTGATCTTCTTTACGAAAACCTTCTCTCCACTGCGCGGCGCGACCTCGTCCGCGATTTCAAAGGCCTCGTCTCCCGCCGAAAAGCCCGTTCCGGGTCCGGCGTCATGCTGGACGTATATGACCTCTATCCCGTTCTCTCTCGCCGTCTCTATGATCCTCCGGACGTTCTCCTTCAGGCTTTCGAGATGATAAAGCTCGTCGTCCATGAGCGCCTTCTGCATGTCGATCACGATCAGTTTCATAAGCATCCTCCCCGGCGCTCCGGCCGCGTTTTTTCTTCAGGAGTCGACGCATCCCCCGGACAGGGGCGCCGCGCCGGCTCGTCTCCCGCTTTTCTTTTCCGCGTCAATCCTTTGCGGGCGGATACTCGTTGCAGAGCAGACGGTAGGGCGGCTCGTCCTCCTCGATCGTCGGGAAACGGCCGATCGGCTCGAAGAAGCGGTTGTCGCAGTTGTCGTCGTTGCACATCGACACCTCGCCCACCAGCACCTTTTCGCCGTCCGCGGGCACATAAAACTCATGGTAAGTATAGGGATAGAGCGACAGGCTCTCGCCGGGAACGAGCACGATCTCGCTGCCGGCCTTCACGGGATAACGCCTCCCGTCCCGGCAGACGAGCACGTCCGTCTCCATCAGCCGGCCCTCGTCTTCCCTGTCCGCGTTCCAGAGGCGGAAGCAGAGCCTGCCGCCGCCGCGGTTGATGATGTCCTCCATCTTGTGCCAATGGAAGTGATTCGGGCAGATCTGGCCCGGATAGAGCATCATGATCTTTTCGGCGTAGGTCTTGGTATACCTCTCGTCGCGTGTATTGCCGTTGCGCAGCGTGATCAGGGACAGACCGCGGACGGCGAAGTCCCCCTCGCCGTAGTCCGTGATATCCCAGCCGAGCGCGTTGTCGCGGATCTCGTCGTACTCGTGGCCCTTGCTCCGCCACTCCTCCGGCGTGAAGCCGAGAAAAGGCGGCAACGAAAAGCGGCAGTCTTTGAGCATGCCCTCGAAATCACGGATGACCGCGTTGATCTGCGAGCGCTTCATGCAAGGCTCTCCACTTCCGCCCGCGTTGGCAGCGAGTTGATCGCGCCTTTCTTCTGCACGCAGAACCAGCCGCACTTGTTGCCGTATTCCAGCGCTCGCCGCAGCAGCTCTTCGGTCAGATCATCGGCACTCTCCAGGCCGTAGATGCGCAGCGCGGAGAGGAAGCCTCCCCAAAAGGCGTCGCCCGCGCCGGTGGCGTCGACGCAGACGGCCCTGCGCCCCGGCACGTCGAAGCTCTTTCCCCCGAAGAAGCAGCGCGCGCCCTTTTCACCGAGCGTCTCGACCGCGACACGGATGCCGCATCGCTCCATCATCGCGCCGACGCCCTCCTCGCCGCAGAAGAGCTCCGCTTCCTCCTCGGAGAGCTTCAGCGCGTCCACGTAAGGCAGGATGCGGCGGACGGCGGCTGCGCAGGCCTCGAAATCGCCGTTCCACATCACGTCGCGGTAATTGAGGTCAAAGCTGACGAAGCGGCCGTTTGCGGCGGCGAGCCGCAGAGCCTTTTCGGTGGCCTCCGCCTCCGGCGAAGCGGAGAGCGAGCAGCTGCCCGCATGGACGATCGCGGAGGAGGCGATATCCTCTTCCCGCACGTCGCCCTCGTTCAGCAGCATATCCGCGCCCGGCTTGCGGGCGAAAGTAAAGCTTCGATCTCCGTGCTCGTCGAGCGTGACGAAGGCCATCGTGGTGACAGCATCGCCGCAGAGCGTCTCCCGGATCGCCTCCACGCCGTTCTCGCGCAGCACGCCGAGCAGGAAGCGTCCGAAATCGTCGTCGCCGAGGGAGCAGCACATAGAGGAGGAAAGACCCTGCCGCGCGGCCGCGACCGCGACGTTCGCCGGGGCCCCGCCGGCGTTGCGTACGTAGCTTCCCTTTTCTGCTCCTGGAATAAAATCGATCAGCATCTCTCCGATGCAGTAAATATCTCTCAAAGTCAAAGCCCTCTTTTCCTAAAGCGTTCCTTGATTCGTTATCATAGTAGCATGACTTTTTGACCTCTGTCAAATGCATTCTGTCTTTCCGTTTTTCGATCGTATGGCTTCAAAAACCGCACCGTCATTGGACGGTGCGGTTTTTGCTGTTCTGTATTTCAGGCGGTGACGATCGTGCCGCTCTCGCCGGACATGGCGAGCGTCGCCTTCTCCAGCGAGCAGATCACGGCCCGCCTGCCGGGCTTGGACCGGGCGAATTTTACCGCGGCCTTTACTTTGGGCAGCATCGAGCCGGGAGCAAACTGTCCCTCGGCGGCAAAGCTTTCTGCCTCGGCGGCCGTCATCTCCTTCAGCTCCCGCTGATCCGGCTTGTTGAAGTTGATGCAGACGCGGTCCACGGCCGTGAGGATGAAGAGGAAATCCGCGTCGCAGACCTCGGCCAGGCACTCGGAGGCGAAGTCCTTGTCGATGACGGCGGCGACGCCCTCATAGTCGCCCTCTGCCCTCTTTACGACGGGGATGCCGCCTCCTCCGCAGGCAACGACCACAAAGTCGTCGCGCAGCAGCGAGAGCACGCTCTCCTTTTCCACGATATCGACCGGGATCGGCGAAGGCACGACCTTGCGCCAGCCCCGTCCCGCGTCTTCCTTGTAAACGCCGTCGCCCGCGGCCATGCGCGCGGCGGCCTCAGCCTCGGAGTAAAACGAGCCGATGGGCTTCGTCGGGTTTTGAAAAGCAGGATCGGCCGGGTCGACCTCGACCTGCGTCACGACGGTGCAGACGCTCCAGGGCAGTCTCCTCTCGCGCATGCGGCGCAGGATCGCATTCTGCAGGTGATAGCCGATATAGCCCTGACTCATCGCGCCGCATTCCGGGAAGGGCATCTCGGCCTTGATAACGCCGTCTGCCGCGGCATGGCTCAGCCCCAGGTTGATCATGCCGACCTGCGGTCCGTTGCCGTGGGCAACGACGATCTCATTCCCCTGCTCGATCAGGCCGACCAGAGTCCTGGCCGCCTCCGCCACCTTTTCCCTCTGCTCCGCGGGGGTGTTGCCCAGCGCGTTCCCGCCCAGGGCCACGACAATCCTTGCCATAAATGCCTCCTGTTTGCATATTACTTGCCTATCATAACACAGCGATCCGATATTTTCCATATCCAAAAAAGCGTTGCGGCATTTGCTGCGCTTTTTCTTGACAAATACCCTCCGGGGGTATATGATCATAATACCCCCACGGGGTATCGGAGGTGAAAACATGACGAAGAAAGAAAGCTGCCCCGCCTGTGCGAAGAAGACCCTTCGCGACGAGGAGCTGAAAAGAAAGCTGCTCAACCGCCTGCGCCGCATCGAGGGCCAGGTGCGCGGCATCGAGGCCATGATCGAAAACGACGCCTACTGCAGCGACGTCCTCACCCAGTCCGCCGCCGTCACCGCGGCGCTCAACGCGTTCAACAAAGAGCTTCTGGCCTGCCACATCCGCGGCTGTGTGAAGCGCGATCTGCTCGCCGGTGACGAGAGCGTCGTCGACGAGCTGGTCGAGACGGTGCAGAAACTGATGAAATAAAGGAAGCGTACGATGGAACAATACACTGTGACCGGCATGAGCTGCGCGGCCTGCAGCGCACGCGTGGAAAAGGCCGTGTCGGGCGTGGACGGCGTCTCCGCCTGCTCGGTGAATCTGCTGACCAATTCCATGGGCGTGGAAGGGACCGCCTCTCCCGAGGCGATCATCGCGGCCGTGGAGGCAGCGGGCTACGGCGCTTCGCGCAAGGGCGCGGAAAAGGCTCCCTCTCCCGCCGCGGAGGAGGACGCGCTGCGCGACCACGAGACCCCCGTTCTGAGGCGTCGGCTGATCAGCTCTCTCGGTTTTCTGATCCTGCTGATGTATATCTCTATGGGGCATACGATGTGGGGCTTCCCCCTGCCCGCCTTCTTTGAGGGCAATCACACGGCGATCGGTCTGGCGGAGCTGCTGCTCGCCGCGATCGTCATGCTGATCAATCAAAAGTTTTTTACCAACGGCTTTCGCGGCCTCCTGCACGGCGCGCCGAACATGGACACGCTCGTCGCGCTCGGCTCCGGCGTCTCCTTTGTCTACAGCACCGTCGCGCTCTTTGCGATGACGGCCGCCGTGCAGCGCGGCGACGGAGCGGGAGCGCACGCGCTCATGCACGATCTGTATTTTGAATCCGCGGCGATGATCCTCACGCTCATTACCGTCGGCAAGATGCTGGAGGCGCGCTCGAAGGGCAAGACCACGGACGCGCTGAGATCGCTGATGCGTCTCGCGCCGCAGACCGCATGCGTCGAGCGCGGCGGAAAGGAAGTCACCGTCCCGATCGGCGAGGTCGCACGCGGCGAGATCTTTCTCGTGCGTCCGGGCGAGAGCATCCCCGTGGACGGCGTCGTGCTCGACGGCGTCAGCTCGGTCAACGAATCCGCGCTCACAGGCGAGAGCATCCCCGTGGACAAGGCCGCCGGCGACCGCGTCTCCGCCGCAACGGTCAATCAGTCGGGCTTCCTGCGCTGCGAGGCGGTTCGCGTGGGCGAGGATACCACGCTCAGCCGCATCATCAGGATGGTCAGTGACGCGGCGGCGACCAAGGCCCCGATCGCAAAGCTGGCCGACCGGGTCTCCGGCGTATTCGTCCCGGCCGTGATCGCGATCGCGCTCGTGACCTTCCTCATCTGGCTGCTGATCGGAAAGGAATTCGGCTACGCCCTTTCGCGCGGCATCGCGGTGCTGGTCATCTCCTGCCCCTGCGCGCTCGGTCTCGCGACGCCCGTGGCGATCATGGTCGGCAGCGGCGTCGGCGCCAAAAACGGCATTCTCTTCAAGACCGCCGTCTCGCTGGAGGAGGCGGGCAAGGCGCAGATCGTCGTGCTGGACAAGACCGGCACCGTCACGAACGGCGAACCGGTCGTCACCGATGTGCTTGCCGCCGAAGGCTTGAGCGAGGAAGAGCTTCTCTCCGCCGCGCTGTCGCTGGAAAAGAAAAGCGAGCATCCCCTCGCCAAAGCCGTCACAGCCTTCGGCGCCGAGCGCAGCATGCCCTCCTTCGAGGTCGAGGACTTCACGGCGCTTCCGGGCAACGGGCTGCGCGCGCGGCTGGGCGCCGAGGAGCTGCTCGGCGGGAGCGTGAAATATATCTCCTCTCTCGTCACGGTCCCGCCCGCGCTGCTCCGGCAGACAGACGCGCTGTCCGAAGCCGGCAAAACGCCGCTGCTCTTTGCGCGAAACGGGGCCCTTCTGGGCGTGATCGCCGTGGCCGACACCGTCAAGGACGACGCCGCCGCGGCCGTGCAGGAGCTCAAGGGCATGGGGATCCATGTTGTTATGTTAACCGGTGACAATGCCCGCACCGCCGCCGCGATCGGTGCGCAGATCGGTGCGGACGAGGTGATCTCCGGCGTGCTGCCCGAGGGCAAGGAGAGCGTGATCCGTTCGCTGCAGCAGCGCGGCCGCGTCGCCATGGTCGGCGACGGCATCAACGACGCCCCGGCCCTGACGCGCGCCGACATCGGCATCGCGATCGGGGCGGGCGCGGACGTCGCGATCGACGCGGCGGATGTCGTGCTGATGAAAAGCCGCGTGCGCGACATCCCCGCTGCCATCCGGCTCTCGCGCTCCACGCTCGTCAACATCAAGGAAAACCTGTTCTGGGCCTTTTTCTACAACGTGATCTGCATCCCGCTGGCCGCGGGCGCATACGCCCGCTTCGGGCTGACGCTCAGCCCCATGATCGGCGCGGCGGCGATGAGCCTGTCGAGCTTCTGCGTGGTATCGAATGCGCTGCGGCTGAATTTCAAAAACATCTTCGACCCGCGCAGGGACAAGAAAATCAAAAAAACGCCCGCGAAGGGCGATAAGGAGGAACAAGCCATGACAAAGACCATGAAGATCGAGGGAATGATGTGCCCGCACTGCGAGGCGCGCGTGAAGAAGACGCTCGAGGCGCTCGAAGCCGTCGCCTCCGCCGAGGTCAGCCATGTCTCCGGCACCGCCGTCGTGACGCTCGCCGCGCCGGTCGAAAACGACGTGCTCAAGGCGGCCGTCGAGGCGCAGGGCTATGACGTGCTCGGGATCGAGTAAGCTCTCGGGCAAAAAAGACCGATGCGGAAAAGAGGCCTTTTCCGCACCGGTCTTTTTTATTCTTTTCCGCACAGCTCGCGGATCACTTCTCCGGCGATCAGCAGTCCGGCGGCCGCCGGGACGAAGACCGCCTCGTAGACGGACAGGTCGTCCGTGCCCTTGTCGGCGACGACGCCCACCGGGACGTTCGCTTCGATGAAAGTCTTCGTCAGGT
>JAFSNA010000075.1 GCA_017447645.1 Oscillospiraceae bacterium | reverse complement strand
GCAGTTGCGGATGTAGTGGCGGCAGACCTGACGCAGCGCGTCCTCCTCGTCGTTGAGCTCGATCGGCACGCGGCCGGGGTAGGAGCCGAAGCAGAAGCGGTCGCAGCAGACGAAGGCGCCCTGCTCCTCGATGAGCTTGATGAAGCCGGAATCGTCGGTCTCGGAGCCGACGACCAGCACGCGGGCGCGCCAGTTCTTCTCATCGGGCTCGCGCGTACGGATCTCCTCGAGCGTCTCCTCCAGCTTGTCGATGATGAGATACTTCGGGCAGACGTAGGTCGCCAGGCAGAGGACATGGAACTCATAGCCCGTGATGCGGGGCTTCTCTTCCTTGCGGAACTCGCTGATCGCGCGGATCACGCGGCAGACGCGGTTGTGCTCCTCGACGGCACGGCGGATCGCGGCGTCGGAGACGTCGATGCCGTATTTCTCCTTCAGCGGCGTCAGCACATGGTTCGTGCACTGCAGCACGGCGAGATCCACGTCGCTGTCGGTGTTCTTGAAGGCGATCTCCATATACTCGTGAAAGAAGTTCGGATTTTCCTTGCCCATGGTCTTGAGCAGCTCCATATTCTCCACGCAGCGGTTCATCATCGTGCAGCCGTCGGGCGTGATGACGCAGTCCGCAAAGTTGAAGCCGCCCTCGATCGCGCGCTCGAGCAGGGCGCGGCTGGGCTCGCACAGGAGGTTGGTCATGTAGTAGGTCGCGATGTCGATCGAGCCGGTGTTCGGCGCGGTCAGGCGGATCGAAACGGCGCGGTCAAGGTTCAGCAGCGGCTCCGGCACGTTTTCGCAGGTGTAGGCGACCATGACTTTTCCGTCCGCCTTCGCCTGCTCGACGAGCGCGTTGTTGGCCTGCTGAAGCAGATCCTCGAAATACTGCAGGTACTTCAGATCTCTCACTCAATAATCCCCTCATTTCATCTTGTTGTACGGTATTTGCTTGTCAGAGCGCAGAATAATCCTTATATATTTTACCAACGCGGCGGAACACTGTCAACGCATATGGGCAATTTTGTTATTTATGTAGAAGCGCTCCTCCGGTTTTTGTTCATGATTACGGTTTTTTTCACCCGGCTCTCACCGCAGCGGACGCATGAAGCCGTCCGCCGCCGCGGTGTGGACGTCCCCGCCGATCACGCGCCCCCGGTACAGGTAAAGCGTCGCAAGCACACGGCCGTCCCAACCGGGAAAGCCGACGAGATCATAGCTGCAGCACAGGCATGTTTTCCCTGCCGCGGCGCGCAGATCCCAGCCCCGGGAGAGCTGCATGGCGTTGTAATCCGCCAGGATCCCGTCGAATTCCGCGGGAAGCGCGACCTCGCGGATCTCCTCGCTCGCGGGATCGGCCTGCCAGCCGAGCGAGGCGAGAAAGGCGCAGCGCCCCTCGGTGCTCCGCAGAGAGCGGGCGGGCGCGCGCAGGGCGAAAAACGCCGCCGCGGCAACGAAAAGGAGGGCTGCCGCGGCCGCCGCGAAGGGAAAAAGCCGCCCGGAAGAATGTGAACAGTTTTCAAACAATTCCCTCACCTCACCCCAAAGCTATTCATTTTTCCGCCCGGATATGATACAATACCATCGTTTTTTACGGAAGGAGGCGCGCCGTGGACAAGATCCGTCTGGACAAATATCTGAGCGATCTCGGCACGGCGGGCCGCAGCGAGTGCCGGAAGATCATCCGCTCCGGGCGCGTGCGCGTCGACGGAGCGGCCGTCACCGCCCCCGAGACGAAGCTCGATCCCAGCGCCGCGGTCGTGACGCTCGACGGCGAGCGCCTCGTCTGGGCCGAGCACCATTATTACATGATGAACAAGCCCGCGGGCGTCCTTACGGCGACGGAGGACCGGCGGCAGAAGACCGTGCTGGATCTCCTGCCGGAGGAGCTGCGGCGCATGGGGCTCTTCCCCGTGGGCCGGCTCGACCGAGACACGCGCGGCCTGCTGCTCCTGACGGACGACGGGGATTTCGCCCACCGTGTGATTTCGCCCAAATTCGCAGTCGAAAAAATGTATGATGCTTCTGTCGAAGGAACGCTCGACGAGCGCGACGCGGCCGCCTTCGCGGAGGGCCTTGTCCTCGGCGACGGAACGAAGTGCCGCCCCGCGCGCCTGGAGATCCTGGGGGAGGGACGCTGCCTCGTCACCGTGACGGAGGGGAAATACCACCAGGTCAAGCGGATGCTCGCCTCGCGCGGCGCGCCTGTGACGGCGCTCAAAAGGCTGTCGATCGGCGCTCTGCGCCTGCCGGAGGAGCTTGCCGAGGGGGATCTGGCCCCTCTCGGAGAAGAGGATTTGTGCAGAGTGTTTATGGTGAGATAGTCAAAAAAACACAAGTTTTTTGCCCTGTTTTTGAGCGTTTGATCTACATATTCTGAAAAATTAACAAAAAAACCTGTTACTTTCTATTGAAAATACCAAAAAAATGCGGTATGATGCCTCCTGGATAGAATGAGACAGTATGGCTATTTTGCCATATTCACGGGAGGAAGAAAAATGTCCAGCAGGATTTTTCAAAACGTCATCATCCAGATGAGGGACGCGCTCGACAGACCCATCGGCGTGATCGACGACCAGGGCTTTGTCGTGGCCAGCAGCGAGCTGGCGATCATCGGTTCACGGCTCGACGATTTCCATCTTTATGAGATCGAGAACGCCGGGGGACTGTTCACCACCGCCAACAGGACCTATTCTCCTCTGTCGTCCGGCAGCGGCCGGACAGAGTTCATCACCTTCGTCGAGGGCACGGACCAGAACGCGCGGATGATCTGCACGATGGCCTCCGTCGCTTTCAACGAGGCGAAGAACAATTACGAGGAGAAGCACAACAAGGCCGCCTTCGTCAAGAACATCATCTCCGACAACATCCTGCCGGGCGACGTGTACGTGCGCGCCAAGGAGCTGCACTTCGTCACTGACGAGGTGCGCAGCGTGATCCTGGTCCGCCAGAACGAGAACACCGACGGCGCCGCGGTCGAGGTCGTGCAGCGTCTCTTCCCGGACAAGCAGAACGACTTCGTCATCAACATCAACGAGTCGGACATCGCCGTCATCAAGGCCGTCCCCCACGCGGAGGACAGCGAGGAGGCGCGCAGGGCCGCCAACCTCATCGAGAAGGCGCTGCGCGACGAGCTGGGCGTGCGCTGCGTGATCGGCATTTCCACCAACGCCCACCATCTGCGCGAGCTGGCCGACCGCTATAAAGAGGCGCAGGTCGCCATCGACGTGGGCAAGGTCTTCGAAGAGGGCAAGACCGTCATCTGCTATGAGAGCCTCGGCCTCGGGCGCATCATCTACCAGCTTCCCACGACGCTGTGCGAGATGTTCCTCAACGAGGTCTTCAAAAAGAATCCCATCGAAACGCTCGACGAGGACACGCTCGAGACGATCAACAAGTTCTTTGAGAACAACCTCAACGTCTCCGAGACCTCGCGCAAGCTTTACGTCCACCGCAACACGCTGGTCTACCGCCTGGAAAAGATCAAGAAGCTGACCGGGCTGGATCTGCGCGAATTCGACCACGCGATCGTCTTC
Organism: Oscillospiraceae bacterium; assembly: GCA_017447645.1. Classification (GTDB taxonomy): domain Bacteria; phylum Bacillota; class Clostridia; order Oscillospirales; family Oscillospiraceae; genus Limivicinus. The sequence goes on along the minus strand of JAFSNA010000075.1, from coordinate 9,577 downwards.
AAGGTCGCGATGATGGTCAAAAAATATCTCGACTCGCTCAACGCCGGCCGGTACTGAGCGGGACCCACACACAGCAAGGCATCGGGAGGTAAGAAACCATATGGTTGAGATGAAGAATGTAAGCATGGTCTATGAGAGCAGCGGCACAGAGGCGCTCGACAACGTCAGCTTTTCCATCAAAGATGGCGAGTTCGTCTTCCTCGTCGGCCCCTCCGGTTCCGGCAAGACCACGCTGATGAAGCTCATCACCGGCGAGATCCGCGCCAAGAGCGGCAAGATCATCGTCAACGATTTCGACATGCGCAAGATCAAGCGGCGCAAGCTGCCGAAGGTCAGAAGGACGCTCGGCGTCATCTTCCAGGACTTCCGGCTGATCGAGAACATGAACGTCTACGACAACGTGGCCTTCGCCATGCGCGTCGTCGGCGCGAGAAGAAAGGAGATCCGCCAGCGCGTTCCCTACGTGCTGGACCTCGTCGGCCTCACGGGACGCGAAAAGCGTCTCCCGGCCGAGCTTTCCGGCGGCGAGCAACAGCGTGTGGCCATCGCGCGCGCCCTGGTGAACGACCCGCGCATGATCGTCGCGGACGAGCCCACCGGCAACCTGGACCCGGTGCGCAGCCTTGAGCTGATGCTGCTGTTCGAAAAGATCAACGACATGGGCACCACGATCCTCGTGGTCACGCACGAGAAAGAGCTGGTCAACGCCCTGGCCAAGCGCGTCATCGCCATCGACAACGGCAAGGTGATCAGCGATACTGAAGAAGGCGGGTATTTCGGCTATGAGATTGAATAGAAGCGGTTATCTGATCCGAGAGGGCTTTCGGAGCATCGGCACGCACGGCTTCATGTCCTTTGCGACGGTCACGATCATCATGGCGTGCCTCATCATCATGGGCAGCGTCACGCTGCTGAGCCTGAATATCGACCGGTTCATCAAGAGCCTGGAGAGTCAGAACGAGGTCGTCGCCTTCGTCGACGAGACCTATACCGAGGAATCCGCCCGCGCGCTGCAGGGCTCCATCGAGGAGATCGAGAACATCGGCTCCGTCAAGTTCGTCACCCGCGGCGAGGCCTTCGATACCTTTATGGAGAACTACTCCTCCGACCTGGCCGAGGGTCTTGACGATCAGGTCCTGCGCGACCGCTACGTCATCCACCTCACCGACATCTCCCGCATGAGCGAGACAAAATCCGCGCTCGAGAGCATCGAGGGCGTCGCCAAGGTCAAGGCGCATCTGGACTATGCCAAGACCTTTATCACGATCCGCAACATCGTGAGCGTCGTCTCTCTCGCGCTGATCGCGATGCTGGTGTTCGTCTCCATCTTCATCATGTCCAACACCATCAAGCTGGCCACCTTCGGCCGGCGCGAGGAGATCGCGATCATGAAGATGGTCGGCGCATCCAACGCCTTTATCCGCCTGCCCTTCGTGGTCGAGGGCCTTGTCCTCGGCATCCTCGGCGGCGGCCTGGGCTTCCTGGCCGAGTGGGGCGTGTACGAGCTTCTGACGAAGAAGGTCGTCGGCTCCATGGCCGGCAGCTTCCTGCCGATCCTGCCCTTTGAGCAGATCGCTCTGCCGATGTTCGTCGCCTATATGGCGATCGGCGTTTTCATCGGCGTCTTCGGCGGCGTGAACGCCATCCGCAACTACCTGGACGTTTAAGCGCGCGAGGCAGCGAAAGCTGCCGAAAACGGAGGAAAAACCCGTGAACAACAAGAAGATCATATCTGCGATCGCGATCCTGCTGGCGGTGCTGATGCTCCTCGGCCTCGTGGTCACTGTGATCCCGGCCGCCTTTGCCGACGGAGAGGAGGACTTTTCCGTCAACACGCAGGGCACGCTCGAGCAGCTCCAGGCCCGCAGGGAGGAGCTGGCCGCCAAGGCCGACGAATGCAAGGAGACGATCGAAAAGCTGGAAGAGGACCAGGCGGCGCTGATCGATCAGAAGGCCGCCTACGACGAGCGCGAGGCCTATCTGCGCGAGCAGATCGACCTGACCGACCAGCAGGTCGAGATCTACCGCGGCCTGGTGGAGGAGAAGCAGAGAGAGGTCGCCGCGGCCAAGCAGCTCGAGGACGAGCAGCTGGAGCGCTACCGCAGCCGCGTGCGCGCCATGGAAGAGAACGGCAGCTATGACGTCCTCTCCGTGATCATGCAGGCCGACAGCCTCAGCTCCCTGCTCACCTCCCTCGACGACATCCGCGACATCATGGAAAGCGACCGCCGCCTGGAGGATCAGTACATCGCCGCGCGCGAGGAGCACGAGCGCGTCCAGGCGGAGTACGAGGCCGAAAAAAAGGTCTACGAGGACAAGCTCTCCGAGCTTGAGGACGAAAAGACCGAGCTCGACGCCGCCATCAAGGAGACCGAAGAGCTGATGGAAAAGCTCGACGAGGAGCTGGACAGGAACGCAGCGGAGTACGAGGCGGCCATGGAGGCGATCCAGACCGCGGACAAGGCGATCGACGAGAGGATCGCCCAGCTCTACGCCGCGTATCTGGCCTCGCTGAACGTCGACACCAGCGGCGGGAGCCTCTCTCTCAGCAGCGACGGCGGCTATATCACCTACAACGGCGCCAGCGGCACGCTGACCTGGCCTGTCCCGGGCTGCTACCGCGTCAGCAGCGAGTACGGCCAGCGCGTCCATCCGATCACCGGCGAGGTGGGCAAGATGCACTACGGCATGGACATCGATGGCTACGGCCATGACGGCGGGAGCATCGTCGCCTGCGACGGCGGCGTCGTGACGACCGTTGGCTACAACAACGGCTACGGCAACTACATCATCGTCGACCACGGCAACGGCATGCAGACGCTCTACGCCCACATGTCCGGCACGGCCGTTTCGCAGGGCACGACGGTCGGCCAGGGCGAGACCATCGGCTACCTGGGCGCGACCGGCATGGCGACCGGCACCCACTGCCACGTCGAGGTCTTTGTAGACGGCCAGAACGTCGACCCCTCATATTATCTGGGAGGCTGAGCGCGGATCGAATGCCGCGCCCTTCCCGCATCCGGGGCGAATAACAGAGAGACTTGTTTTCTGACGTGAGGTTTCCATTATGATGAGACAGAAACGTACAAAATGGCTTTCCGCGGCGATCGCCGCCTTTGCGGCGCTCTCCCTCGTCGTGGGGATCCTGCCCGCGCCGGCCTATGCGGTCACGCAGGCGGAGATCGACGAGCTGGAACGGCAGAAGAAAAAGCTTGAGCAGCAGATCGAAGAAAAGCAGGCGGCCGTCGACGAGCTGGAAAAGCAGCATGCCGACGCGACGGAGCTGAAGGAGGCGCTCGACGAGCGCAACGTGTACCTCGTCCGCCAGATCCGCCTGAACGACGAGCAGATCGCGATCTACGACGCGATGATCGCCCAGAAGGCCGAGGAGGTCAAGGAGGCCAAGCGCCTGGAGGACGAACAGCTGGAGCGCTGGCGCAATCGCGTGCGCGCCATGGAGGAGAACGGCAACGGCGATTATCTGGCGATGCTGCTCAATTCCAACAGCATCGGCGAATTCCTGACTGCGATCGACGACATCGGCGAGATCATGGAGAGCGACAAGCTGCTTGAGGACGCCTATATCGCCGCGCGCGAGAACACCGAGCGCGTCAAGGCCGATTACGAGAAGTACAAGGCCGGCCTCGAGGTGAAGAAGGAAGAGCTTGAAAAAGAGCAGGCCAAGCTGGAAGAGGAGATCATCGAAGCGACCGCCCAGCTGGAAAAGCTCAAGCAGGACATCGAAAAGAACAGCGACGAGCTCGACAAGCTCAACGAGAAGGAAGAAGACACCGAGGCGCTGATCGAGAAAAAGAAGGCGGAGCTTGAAGAACAGAAGCGCCGCGAAGAAGAGGCGCGCCAGGCAGCCGCGGCTGCGGCCGCGGGCGGCGGCGGAGGGACCTACGGCACGGTCACCGGCAGCGGCAACTTTGCCTGGCCCTGCGCCTGCACCTATATCACCAGCATGGTCGGCAACCGCCTGCACCCGATCTCCGGCGTGTGGAGATACCACTCCGGCATGGACATCGGCTGCCAGTACGGCGACGCGGTCTGGGCCTCCGACGGCGGCACGGTCATCCTCGCCGGCGTCAACGGCGGCTACGGCAACTGCATCATCATCGACCACGGCTACGTCAACGGCGACACCTACTCCACGCTCTACGGACATCTCTCGTCCATCGGCGTGAGCGTCGGACAGACGGTCTCTCAGGGCCAGTACATCGGCGCGGTCGGCTCGACCGGCAACTCGACGGGTCCGCATCTGCACTTCGAGATCCGCAATTCCTCCGGCCCGACCGACTTCTCGTGGCGATTCAGCGGTCTGACCTACGCTCCCGACTCGGGCGGCTGACACCGCGCATCCGGCCTGAGCTGAAGCGCGCGCCTTATCCTTCTCGTCGGCGCGCCGTTCAGGCAAGAGGGTTCCATCATGGCTAAACAGAAAAAGAAAAGACGTCTTTCGGCGCTCCTTGCCGCTCTGACGGCCCTTTCCCTCCTTCTCGCCGTCCTGCCCGCGCCCGCATATGCGGATACGCAGGACGAGGTCGACGAGCTTGAACGCAGGAAGGAGAGCGTCGAGGAACAGGCCGAGGAAAAACAGGCCGCCGTGGACGAGCTGAGGAAGCGGCAGGCGAACGTGCTCGAACAGAAGCAGGCGCTCGACGAGCGCAACCGCTTTCTTTACGAGCAGATCAGCATCAACGCCGAACAGATCGCGCTCTACGACCTGCTGATCGCGCAGAAGGCGCTCGAGGTCGACAAAGCCAAGGCCAAAGAGCTCGAGCAGCTGCGGCGCTGGCGTGCGCGCGTCCGGGCGATGGAGGAGAACGGCAAATCGGATTATCTTTCGATGCTGCTGGGCGCCAACACGCTCGGCGAATTCCTGACCGCGATCGACGACATCGGCGAGATCATGGAAAGCGACAAGAGACTCGAGGACGCCTATATCGCCGCGCGCGAGCATACCGAAAAGGTCAAGGCCGACTACGAGCAGTACAAATCCGGACTTGAAGCCAAGAAAAAAGCGCTCAACGAGGAGACGGCGAGGATCAGGGCCGAGATCGACGAGACGGGCAAGCTGCTGGAGAAGATCAAGAGCGATCTGGAAAGCTACTCCGGAGAGCTGGAGGAGCTGCTCCGCTCCGAGCAGGACGCCGAGGATCTGATCGAGCGCAAGATCGCCGAGATCCAGTCCGGACAGGATACGGCCGCGGCAGGCGGCTATGGCACCTTTACCGCCGGCAGCGAATTCGGCTGGCCCTGCTCCTGCGTCAAAGTGATCGACAAGGTGGGCTATCGCGGCCACCCGATCTCCGGAGAATGGAGCTATCACTCCGGCATGGATGTCGCCTGCCGCTTCGGCGAAACGGTCTGGGCCTCCAACAGCGGGACGGTGGTCATCGCCGGCCCCACCGGCGGCTACGGCAACTGCGTCCTGATCGACCACGGCAGCATCGACGGCGAGCATTACTACACGCTGTACGGCCATCTCTCATCGATCAGCGTGAGCATCGGACAGACCGTCCTCAAGGGCGAGCATATCGGCGCCGCCGGATCGAGCGGCGTGTGCACCGGGCCGCATCTGCATTTCGAGATCCGGGATTCCGACGGCCCGACGGATTTCGCCTGGCGCTTCCCGGACCTGGACTATTCCGCGGTCCCGGTCGGCTGATCCCATCCCTTCGATTGTGAAACGGTACGACCGGACAGGCGTTTGCGCGCCTGTCCGGTAAGTGCGTTTTTATTTCCCCCCAGAGGGGCTCCATTTTCCCCAAAAGGAGAAACGGCATGAAAAAGTTTTTGAGACGTTTTCTCGGCGCGATCGGCAGATTTCTCTCCCGCATCTTCAACTACGGCATCCCGCTGAAGGTCACGCTGATTCTGCTCATCCTCGTCGGCGGTCTCGCCGTGGGGCTGACCTATACAAAGATGCTCAAGAAGGTCGGCGGCAAGGAAGACTATGAAGAGGCGATGCGCTACATCGAGATCAAGGACGTCGTGCAGGAGCACTACATCGACACGGCCGACCGCACCAGGATGGGCCAGTCCGCCGCGTCCGCGATGATCTCGGGCCTCGGCGACAAGTGGAGCTACTACATGTCGCCCGACGAGTACAGAAGCTACAAGCTCTCCTCGGCCAACGAGTATTCCGGCATCGGCATGTCGATCTCCAAGGAGGACAGCGGTTATTTCCGCGTGATCTCCGTCAACCCCGGCTCCGCCGCTGCGGACGCGGGCATCTCCGCCGGCATGATCCTCACGAGCGTCGACGGCGAGAGCCTGCGCGAGCTGAGCGAGGACCAGGCCCGGACGCTGATCCGCTCGAAGCTCAACACGAAGTTCAAGATCGGCATTTCCGGCAGTGAGGAGCTGGAGGTCGACTGCTCAAGGTCGCGCCAGAGCTGCGTCAACTTCCGCAAGGAAAAGACGGACGCCGGCTATGTGCAGATCTACAACTTTGAGGCCGGCAGCGCGGACGAGGCCATCGACGCGATCGAGCGCCTGCTCGAGCAGAACATCGTCGCGCTGTGCATCGACGTGCGCGGCAATCCCGGCGGTCTCGCGAGCGAGACCCGCAAGCTGCTGGACTATCTGCTGCCCGCCGGCACGCTCTTCTTCACCGCCGACCGCGAGGGGAACAAAGAGGAAGCCCGCTCCGACAGCATGTGCATCCAACTGCCCATGGTCGTGCTCCTCAACGGCGAGACTTACGCCGAAGCCGAGGTATTCGCCGCCTGCATGCAGGAATACCAGTGGGCCACGCTCTTCGGCGAGGCGACCACCGGCAGCACGCGCGCGCAGGAGACCATCGAGCTGAGCGACGGCAGCGCCATCCGCCTGTCCACGAAGAGCTATCTCACGCCCAACGGCGTGGACATCAGCCAGAAGGGCGGCGTCGTGCCGGACATGATCCTGTACAACAGCGACCCCAGCACGGCCGGCACCACCCAGGGCACCACCGGCGGCGAGCAGGGAACGGCCAGCGTTTCCAACGACGAACAGCTGATGTCGGCGCTGACCTTCCTCAGCAAGAGCACCGCCTGAGCGGCACGGAGAAAAGAGCACCAAATCGCTGTTGACAGCGCGGAGGCAAATCATTATAATAAATCAGCTTTCGCAGATCATTCCAGGGAGGAAACAGTTATGCCGGATCCTATTTCCAACAGATTCAAAATGAGCCAGGAGCGTCTTGACGCCATCAAGGAGGAGCTCCGCTATCTCGAGACCGTCCGCGAGAAGGAAGTCGCGGAGCAGATCAAGGAGGCGCGCAGCTTCGGCGACCTGACCGAGAACAGCGAGTATGACGAGGCCAAGACCGAGCAGGGCAAGCTCTATTCCAAAATCGCGGAGCTGAAGGTCCTGATCGAGAACGCCGAGATCGTGGACAACATCGAGACCGATCTGCCCAAGGACGCGGTCACGCTCGGCAGCGTCGTGCGCGTGCGCGACCTCGAGGACGGCTTCGAGGACAAATTCGAGATCGTCGGCTCGCAGGAGGCCAACCCCAGAGAGGGCCGCATCTCCGACGACTCTCCGCTTTTCCAGGCCCTCAAGGGTCACCGCAAGGGCGACACCGTCACGGTGGAAGCGCCGGCGGGCATTTTCAAGTACGAGATCGTCTCTGTGAACGGCGACTGATCACAACCAGCTTTTGATTTTTTTGACGAGGTAAACCATGAACGAGGAAATGATGCCGACCATTACGGAAAAGGAGCTCTCCGAGATCCTGCAGGTGCGCCGTGACAAGCTCGCCGCGCTGCAGGAGGCGGGAAAGGACCCCTTTGCGGTCACAAAGTATGACGTCACCCACCACAGCACCGATGTGCTCGAGCACTTTGACGAGCTTGAGAACAAGGACGTGTCCGTCGCCGGACGGCTGATGGTCAAACGCGTCATGGGCAAGGCCTCGTTCTGCAAGATCCAGGACCGCGAGGGCATGATCCAGTGCTACGTCTCGCGCGATTCGCTCGGCGAGGAGGACTACGCCGGCTTCAAGAAGCTGGACATCGGCGACATCGTCGGCGTGAAGGGCTTCGTGTTCCGCACCAAGACCGGCGAGACCACGATCCACGCGACCTCGCTGACGCTGCTGTCGAAGTCTCTCAAGCCCCTGCCCGAGAAGTTCCACGGTCTGACCGACGTGGATCTGCGCTATCGCCAGCGCTACGTCGATCTGATCGTCAACCCCGAGGTGCGCAAGACCTTCATCAAGCGCTCGCAGATCATCAGCGAGATCCGCCGTTTTCTCGACGCGCGCGGCTTCATGGAGGTCGAGACCCCCATGCTCGTCTCGAACGCCGGCGGCGCGGCGGCGCGTCCCTTTGAGACGCACTACAACGCCCTGGACGTGGACGTGCGCCTGCGCATCTCGCTGGAGCTCTATCTCAAGCGTCTGATCGTCGGCGGTCTCGAGAAGGTCTACGAGATCGGCCGCGTCTTCCGCAACGAGGGGCTAGACACCCGGCACAACCCGGAATTCACGCTCATGGAGCTCTACCAGGCCTTCACCGACTACCACGGCATGATGGACCTGACGGAAGAGCTGTTCCGCCACCTGGCGCAGACCGTCTGCGGCACGACGACGGTGGTCTACAACGGCGTGGAGCTCGACTGGGGCAAGCCCTTTGCGCGCATGAGCATGGTCGATGCGGTGAAGCAGTATTCCGGCGTCGACTTTCATGAGATCCGCACGCTCGACGAGGCCAGAGCCGCGGCGAAGGCCCACGGCGTGGAGTATGAGCAGCGCCACGAAAAGGGCGACATCCTCAACCTCTTCTTTGAGACCTTTGTGGAAGAGCATCTGATCCAGCCCACCTTCATCCTCGATCATCCGGTGGAGATCTCGCCGCTGACGAAGAAGAAGCCGGGGGATCCGGCGCATGTGGAGCGCTTCGAGCTGTTCATGAACGGCTGGGAGATGTGCAACGCGTACAGCGAGCTGAACGATCCCATCGACCAGCGCGCGCGCTTTGCCGCGCAGGACGCGCTGGCGGCCGCCGGTGACGCCGAGGCCAACCACACCGACGAGGACTTCCTCAACGCGCTGGAGATCGGTATGCCCCCCACGGGCGGCATCGGCTACGGCATCGACCGTCTGGTCATGATCCTGACCGACTCGCCCTCCATCCGAGACGTGCTGCTCTTCCCGACAATGAAACCTTTGGACAAGGATAAGCCCGAAACGAAGGTCGAAGAGAAGCCGGTCGAGGCTGCTCCTGTGGTCGAAGAAAAGATCGACTTTTCCAATGTCGTGATCGAGCCTTTGTTCCAAGATACGGTAGATTTTGAGACCTTCAGCAAGAGCGATTTCCGAGCCGTGAAGGTTCTTGAATGCGAAGCTGTCCCCAAGTCCAAGAAGCTCTTAAAGTTCACTCTGGACGACGGAAGTGGCGAAAATAGGACGATTTTAAGCGGTATTCACGCCTATTACGAGCCGGAAGAGCTGATCGGCAAGACCTGCATTGCGATCACAAATTTGCCTCCGAGAGCCATGATGGGAATCGAATCTTGCGGTATGCTGATCAGTGCCGTTCACCATGAAGGAGAGGAAGAAAAACTCCATCTTCTGATGGTCGAT